>NZ_WQGH01000003.1:0-444341 GCF_013034585.1 Ruegeria sp. HKCCA5426 | reverse complement strand
TTGAATCAGCAGTTCATGCGTCGATCAAGGAAGAGTTTTTCAACAAAATAAGCCCATTGAGGAGGATGCTGCGCCAAGAAGCAAGGTCCAGTTGGGCTCGAAGCAGTCATTCGCTGCAATTAAGTCGAACGACTGCCATGCGGACTTTTCTGCCGATGCTGAACGCCTTGCGAAGGACACTCAAGCGCGGCAAAGCAGTCTTTGGTTCAACGCTATTGGTCTATTTGGTCAGTGCCAAGCTTGGTTCGCCCGGACGAGACAGATGAAGATCGCCTCCGTTGGCTCGGGGCGTCGAGGGCACCTCCGCTCGCCGGGCCGCGCAGCGGCTGAAGCAGCATTCGGTCGAGCCAGAGGTCTCGGCGTGTGCGAAACTGCTCGATGCCGATTTCCATGCCTTTATGCCCCTTCTCGGGTTGCGCAATGTAAGTACCTAGAAGGCGGTCCCACCACGGTAGGTTAAAGCCAAAGTTCGAGTTGGTCTCGCTTGGATCGACGGAGTGGTGGACTCGGTGCATGTCTGGAGTGACAACGAGCCATCTGAGAATTCGATCCACCGGACGCGGCAAATCGATGTTTGCGTGATTGAAAAGCGCGGTAGCGTTCAGGATCACCTCGAACAGGAGTACGGCGACAGCGGGCGGCCCTAAGGCTGCTACAACCGACAGCTTGATCCCCATCGAGATCAGGATTTCTACCGGATGGAAACGCAAGCCAGTGGTCGCGTCAAAATCGAGGTCGGCGTGATGCATCCGGTGTAGACGCCAAAGCCCAGGTACGGCGTGGAACATCACATGCTGAAGGTAGATTGCGAGATCGAGAAGCAGCATGGAGACCAAGATGGCAACCCAAACCGGCGCCTCGATGTTGTTGAAGAGCCCCCATCCGCGATCCTCGGCCATGGCTGCGAGACCGACTGCGAGGATTGGAAAGGTCAGCCGCAGAATGGCGGTGTCGAGCACCACGAGCGCAAGGTTGTTTGTCCATCGGATAACGCGCGGAATATCCCGTCTTCGCCGGGGTGCGGCCACTTCCCAAAGTGCCATCGCGGCCAGGACGGAAAGGAAGGCAATAAGGCGGATAGTTGGTTCAGCAACAAGGATTGTGTCGGACATGGACTTCCACCATTCGGGTTTCCGTCGCGATAGAATTGCAAGCTGTTCTAGGCGACGACCGCTCCAATGTAACGCAGACATGCAAGCGATACCATCTGAGAGCGGCTTGGTCCGCTTAGCGGAACTTCCAATGGTTTTCGGGAATGACCGTTTTCGGCAGAAGCAGACATTTAAGTCGAAAAAACGAGTCGATATTGCGCGATATCTGCTTTCACCGAGACCGGGCATTCAGCAAATTAGGCTTTATGTCCGAGTTGCGGACCAAGCGGACCTTACGGGGATGCCGTAACTAACGCACGTGACCTAAAGGCTGGTGGAACGGGTTGGTCGGCTTGGTAAGCTCTGGAGCGGCAAGCTACGTCACCCTTTGAATTGCAAGAACTTTCTACAATAGCTCGTGTTCTCTAAAACCAAGCTTCTACGGTTGATTTTTTGACTCAACTCTTTGACTCAGTCATTCTTCTCCAGGGGGGGAACGCGATATGAATGGCGCTGACCAGAAAAGCCAAGCAGACAGGTACGAAGAAGGTATAGCGCTTCTGGATGTTGGTGTCGGCATATTCGATGACGCACTCCGACTGGTTTACTGCAACCCCGCATTTCGCGAGATGCGACGCTACCCACAAGAGCTCTGCCGCCGTGGTGTTAGTCTAGAAGATTTGCTGCATTTCAACGCCGAACGCGGAGATTTTGGCGCGGGCAAAACTGATCGGCTAGTGGCCGATCGAATGAATGAGATTGGTGCCTCTGGTGAGCGCGCGCTCGAGCATGAGATGGCAGACGGGCAGATTCTAGCGATCAGCTATCGCAGAACGGCCTCTGGAGGAACGATGGTCACCTATCAGGACCGCACCGCCGAACGAAAAGCAGAAAGAGCATTGCGAGAAAGTGAGGAGCGCTACGCGCTTGTTTCAGACGCTGCGGAAGAGGCAATCTACGATTGGCACATTACCGACGACCAGTTTTATGCGTCCCCACGACTTGAGACTTTCCTAGGGCTTGAGACCGGTCCTAAGGGAGAGAGAACGTGGGTATGGCAAGACATTATTCATCCCGACGATTTGCCCTCTTACTTGTCAGCGTTGGAGGCGCATATATCCGGCAAGAAGAAACGATGGGAATGTGAGTACCGACTCAAAGTAGCCAGCGGAAAGTGGCGCTGGGTATCGGATCACGGCACCTCGATTCGCGATACTAACGGCTACGCGACGCGTATGGTGGCCGCAATTCGGGACATTACACCCAAGATTGAACGGGATGCAGCCCTTGCCGCAAGTGAGGAAAGATACCAGTTGGTCACTCAAGCTACCAGCGATGGAATTTATGATTGGGACGTGACCAATGATGTTCTGTTTGTCTCTGCTGACCTGAACGATCTACTCAGTTTGGACGAGGCCAATTCGTCTTCGACACGATGGGCCGAGCAGATCCACCCGGATGATTACGACGCTTATGTCAAGGCAATCGTTAACCATTTCAAGGGCGGAACTGATGCCGTTGAATGTGACTACCGGCAGAGGGCGCGTGATGGCGGTTACCGTTGGGTTCACGACCGAGGCGTTGGTGTGCGAAACGCCGAAGGCCGGGTCGTTCGACTTGTCGGTGCCGTGCGCGACATAACTGAAATCCGGGATGCACGGGAACGAATTGCCCGAATTGAAGGTCGGCTACTCGGAGCAATTGAAACGATCGCCGATGGTTTGCTTTTGGTGGGACCTGAAAATCGCGTCGAGTTATTCAACGACCGCTACGTCCAGATCTTCAGCGACGCCGCTGGCGGCGCCGATTTGAGCAACCTAATTTATGAGGGCCGCGAATTCTTCGACATGATCCGCAACGGCTATGAGCTTGGGATGTTTACCGAACATCCAGACGGCGTTGACGGTTGGATCGCTGCCCGCCGCGTCGCTTGGGAGAAGCCAAAGGCGAACTGGGAACTAGAGTTGGGCAACGGTGTGTGGATCATGCTCAACGAACGTCGCCTGCCTGATGGTGGCCGCATCATGGTTTACAACGACATAACCGAATTCAAACGCAGGGAGGCAGATGCGCAGGCCGCACGGCAGCGGTTTGAAGACGCAATTGAAGCGATTTCGTCTGGTTTTGCATTGTGGGATGCCGAGGATCGGCTGGTTGTATGTAATGAGCGCTACCGCACCTACATGAGCGAACTCGCCGACAAGGTCGTACCCGGCGTGAAATTCGAAGAGATCATCGGTGCCGGCATCAAGCGCGGCCTATTTCCACTTTCCGAAGGAGAAGTAGAAGGGTATCTTGAGAGAATTGCCGAAAAACGCAAGAAAGCCTCGGGCGAACCACGCGAACAGCTAGTCGCCGGGTACTGGCTGCAGATTACGGATCACCGCACTTCGGATGGTGGCATCGTCTCGATCTATACCGACATTACCGAACTGAAGACCAAACAGCTGGAGATCGAACAACAATCAGCGATCCTCGAGTTAACAATGGAGAACATGGGCCAGGGGATTACGCTGGTGGATAAAGAGCTGCGCACAATTGCGTTGAATTCGAAATTCCTCGACCTCATGGAGTTTCCTCGCGAACGCTTTCGCCCCGGATTCACAATGGAAGAGGCATTTCGGTTCAATGCTGAACGAGGGGAATATGGGCCGGGCGACATTGATACCCAAGTGCGCGAGCGGGTGGAACTGGCCGCAAAATTCTTACCGCACAAATTTGAGCGTATTCGTCCTGATGGTACGGTGATTGAGATTATCGGCAACCCTATCCAAGGTGGCGGCCTAGTTGCAACTTACACTGACATTACGGACCGCAAACTCGCTGACGAAGCACTGAAAGCGGCACTGGCAGAATTTAACGCGGTCATCGATCACGTCGACTATGGAATTCTGTTCATGGGACCGGATTTACGTGCGCGTATAATAAATCGGGCATTTGCGCGAATTTGGAACATCGATCAGAAATTCATCGACCAGCGCCCAACAATGCAGGAACTGATAGAGTACAACAAGGGCACAGGAGTCTATGATGTTGCGCCGAAGGACTGGGATGACTGGCTGTCCATGCGGGTCGAGGCAATACGGGCAGGAAACATGCCACCGGGCGAGTTGTGTCGGGCTGATGGCATGACGTTGAGTTTCCAATGTGTGGACCTGCCGGATGGCGGTCGCATGCTGACCTATTTCGATATCACCGAACTAAAACGGCGTGAAGCAGAGATTTCCAACGCGCGTGATGCGGCTGAACAAGCCCTCAACGATCTGCGGCAAGCCCAAGAACGGCTCATCCAGTCCGAGAAGATGGCCAGCCTAGGTCAACTTACTGCCGGCATTGCCCACGAGATCAAGAACCCGCTGAATTTCGTCAACAACTTTGCCAAATTGTCTGGCGAGTTGTTGGAAGAGTTGCACGAGATATTAGAAGACCCGATCGCGGCTCTGGAGGAAGAGGATCGCGAGGAAGCTAAGGACCTATGGCAGACAGTACGCGGCAACTTAGGCAAGATAAACCAACACGGTCAACGTGCTGACAGCATCGTTAAAAACATGCTTCTGCATTCCCGTGAGGGGCCAAGCGAGTTGCAACGTGTTGCACTAAACCCAATC
Organism: Ruegeria sp. HKCCA5426; assembly: GCF_013034585.1. NCBI lineage: Bacteria > Pseudomonadati > Pseudomonadota > Alphaproteobacteria > Rhodobacterales > Roseobacteraceae > Ruegeria > Ruegeria sp. HKCCA5426. The sequence goes on along the minus strand of NZ_WQGH01000003.1, from coordinate 439,642 downwards.
GCAGAAGAAGCGCTGAACCTTGCCTATCACGGTGCTCGGGCGGAGGATTCCAGTTTCAATGTCGAAATACGAGCCGACATTGATCCCGACGTTGGCCAAATCGATTGCTATCCGCAGGATTTGATGCGTGTTTTTCTTAACCTCATCAGCAACGGCATGTATGCGGCCAACAAACGTAAAGACGCGGAAGAAAGTGACTTTTCACCGACGATCTGGCTATCGACGCGAGCCAATGGTGACCGCGTCAACGTCACTATTCGCGATAATGGTACGGGCATTCCAGAAGAAATGAGGGAGAAAATTTTTCTACCATTTTACACCACAAAACCCGCGGGTGAAGGCACAGGACTCGGCCTTTCGTTGAGCTATGATACCATCGTCAAGCAGCATGGTGGAACTTTGACTGTGGACAGTAAGCCAGGGGATTACACAATTTTTGTCGTTTCGGTCCCGGTCCATTCTCAGGGGGACCTAGCATGACAGGACAAATTCTGATGGTAGATGACGAACCCGACGCACAGGACCTGATTCGACAAAATTTTCGGCGGGAGATACGAAAAGGAGTCTACAGTTTTGGGTTTGCCGGGTCTGGCGAGTCCGCCTTGGACGCAATAAGTCATTCGAAAGAAGAAGTAATGTTGGTGCTTTCGGACATCAACATGCCCGGCATGTCAGGAATCGAGCTTTTGCAGGAACTGCGCGCTCGCTGGCCTGAATTACCGGTTATGATGATCACCGCCTATGGTGATGCAGCGACCGAGGCGAAAGTCCGGGAACTAGGAGCGGAACAGTTCCTGACCAAGCCCGTCGATTTTGTTGAACTGAAAGAGCGGCTCTCACGATTTGTCGGAGATGCAACGTGACGCCGCCATGCATTCTTGTTGTCGATGACGAGCCCGACCTTGAAGCGTTGATTTCGCAAAAGTTTCGGCGTCGCGTACGCGAAGGGGAACTCGATCTATTGTTTGCTCATGACGGCAAACACGCCCTCGAAGTTCTCGAAGAGAACCCTAAAATAGATATCGTCCTTTCGGACATAAACATGCCCAGGATGGATGGTCTCACTTTGCTTGAGCGGTTGAGCGAGATGGAAACTGATCTGCAAACTGTTATGGTTTCGGCCTACGGCGACATGAACAATATTCGCGCGGCTATGAACCGCGGGGCTTTCGATTTCGTGACCAAACCGATCGAGTTCGAAGATCTCGACCGGACCATTGCCAAGACGCTGGAACACCTTGAGTTGCTCCGCCAATTGCGCACGGCCCGTGATAAAGCCGAGCAAGCGAGATTGACGCTGTCACGGTATTTCTCTCCTACGGTGGTTGAGACGTTGTCGCGTGATCCAGAGGCAATAGAGGCCAAGGGCGAGCGCCGCGTAGCAACCTTTTTATTTACTGATCTGGCTGATTTCACTCAGCTGGTAGAAAGCTCGGATTCCGATCTGATCGTCGAAATTCTCAACGAATACCTAGATGGCATGACCCGAACAATCTTTTCGCACGGCGGAACAGTCATGAAAATCATAGGCGACGCCATCCAAGTGATATTCGGTGCGCCAGTTGACGACCCGGAACATGCCGCGCACGCGGTGGCCTGCGCCTTGGCGCTCGACGAATTTGCGCAAGGTTTTCAGAAGAAACTACTGGATCGCGGCATCGCGTTGGGAGACACGCGCATAGGTGTGAACAGCGGCGGTGCGATCATTGGCAATTTCGGCGGCAAGAGCTATTTCGACTATACAGCGTATGGCGATGCTGTGAACACTGCGGCAAGGCTGGAACAGGCCAACAAGACGATAGGGACGCGCATCTGCACTTCGGAAAGTGTTGCCAAGGGCATCGACAATTTCTCTGGACGCCCAATTGGAAGACTCTTGCTGAAAGGCAAAGCGCAAGCGGTGACCTGCTATGAACCCTTGTCAGAGGCGCTTGTCCACAGCGATCAAGTGAGAGGTTACAAGGCGGCGTATGAGCTGCTAGAGGCGAGTGACCCCAAAGCGCGCCAATCCTTTGCGGCGCTTTTGGCCGAGTGCGAAGACGACCCCTTGATCTTGTTTCACCTTAGTCGATTGCTGGCCGGCGAAACTGGCGCAGAAATTGAAGCAGTGGGTTGATCGCCAGACCTGTCCCAACGTCATTGCCGCTAAACAACCATGATAAGGCTGCCCAACACTCGCCGCGAGCCGGTCGACCCCGACCCAACAATAACAAAAGGGTTGCCTATATCGGCGTCAAGAACTGCGATTATGCGACGTTTCATAGACGAGCAATACCACACAGCTTACTAAACAGCGCATGTCCACTTCGCGCTCTTAACAGTCTTTCGCTGCGGAGCTTCACGCACAATTCTAATTAACGACCACTTTGGGCTCGTTCCAGTCGTTCGCAGTGCGGTGTGTGAATGCCTGCTTTGTGTACAAAGCGGCAATTCGGCCGCCGTTTGGTCCATCGCAAAGTCATTTCACAGTATCAAACAAAATTGATCCGCAATTTGTACCCCTAGTCTCATCTGCTTTTCAGGTTCCGTGTCACAATACTCATGCGGGCGGTGGACACACAACTTCGATCAGCGATGGCCCTTCGCTGGAGAGACCGGCGGAGAGCGCCTTTGCGAAGCTGTCCATGTCATCTGCGCGTGTACCCGCAACACCATGGCCTTTCGCCAGAGAAACCCAGTCCAACGTCGGGTTCACCACGTCAAACATAGCCTGAGCATTCTGACCATAGCTCGCCACGCCGACGTTTGTGAGTTCATCGCGCAGGATTTGATAACCGCGGTTCGCAAACACAACGATTGTCACGTCCAGATTTTCGCGGGCCATGGTCCACAATGATTGAAGAGTATACATGGCGGACCCGTCGCCGGTTAGGGCGATGACTTTTCGATCCGGGCAGGCGGTAGCCGCACCTGTTGCGCAAGGCAAACACAGCCCAATCGCGCCGCCAGTGCCAGCGAGTAGGTCATGCGGGCGAGCAGTGGCCGTCGGTGGAATGACGTGAAACCCTGATGTCACGGATTCATTGCAGATGATAGCGTTTTCCGGGATCAGCGCGGCCAACGTCAAACCAACTTTTTCGAGGGTCAACTGTCCGATGGGAATGTCTGGCAGGTCGTGCGGATGGGTTTCTGCCAACGTTTTGCTTGTGACCCCGACCGCGTCGGCGAGCGCTTGCAGCGTCCACTCGATATCATCTGTGGGCTTGCACAAGTCCGAAATGGGGCAATGCGGAGGTTCGGGCACGCTCGGTTTCCCGGGATAAGCAAAAAAGGCGACTGGCCTATCTGCGCCAAGCAGAGTGATCGAAGAGGTTGCTTCAAGCTGAGCGATCTTGGGCGATATCGGATAGACTAGTTGGTCTAGCCTTGCTGTTCCTGCGCCTTTGGAAATGCGCGGTATCAGAGTATCAGCCAACAAACGGCACCCCGTCGCGGCAGCGATCTTTCCAGCCAATTCACGCTGGGGTCCAAACAGAGCTGATCCTCCAATCATCAGCGCGGCGTTCGGCGTCACAAGACGGGCTGCTGCGGCCTCTATGTCGCCTATTGAAGGTCGATGGAGGCTTTCGCTGATTTCCAAACGGTTTGTCGCTGCGTTCGCTTCGTTCCAAGCTGTGTCGGCAGGCAGGACCAGCGTTGCGATCTGACCGTTGCGCGCGCGGGCCGCCTGAACCGCAGCCGCTCCGTCCGTAGCTACGTCGGTGGCATTGGACGACACACGTGTCCAATGACTGACCGCCTGGCTGATACCGAGGATGTCTCCTTTCAAAGGGCTTTCATAACGGAGGTGATGCGTTGCGTGATCGCCCACTACATTCACGATTCCGGAGCCCGCTTTTCGGGCATTGTGCAGATTGGCAAAGGCGTTGCCAAAGCCGGGTGCAAGATGCAGGAGCGTGCCCGCAACATCTCGTTTCATGCGAAAATACCCGTCTGCAGCACCGGTCGTGCCGCCTTCGAACAGGCAAAGACAGCAATTCATCTCCGGGTGCTCATCCAAGGCAGCGACAAAGTGCATTTCCGAGGTGCCGGGATTTGCGAAGACCGTATCCACACCATTGTTCAAAAGGGTTTTTACGAGTGATTGAGCGCCGTTCATTTTATTCCTAGCCTGATTTCAAGCGATCGTTTGATGACAATGCTCGCACGAAAAGGCCTTCTTTCTAAACATATTTTCCTCCCGACACGATCACTTGCGACGCATGGTACCGCAACCGCTCGCGACGTGGAGCAGTCACCGGACTTAAGACCGTACCTTTTGGCGGGGCCAGAACTTGGAGCGAAAGCATTCATACACTTGGTGAGATAGACACCGCGCGAGCACGCCCGCTTTGGGCTCAATGCAGTCATTCGCTGCGATGTATATCAATTTCCGTTTACCAGCAGATCAGGTGCAAAAGCGCTTTTCAAGACCACAGGATCTTTCGTTTCACATTCCCAGATTTCTAAAACTGCCCCGCCTCAACCCAAGTTCTTCTGGCAAGATCGAAAAAGCTTCTGGCAGAATATAGCAAGCTGTTTTGAAGTGCGCCCTCCATATCCAAGCGTTAGATTGGAATGGAGATAGACGGATGCCGAATATCGAAAGACTAATTCAAGAACCAACTTTGGACCTGCTGAACAAAACCGTGACCAAGTTGGAAACAAAGGGTTGGAAGGCCATCGGTCCACCTGAAAAATCCAATACGGGCTTTTCGCAACTCATCCAGAGAAACTGTTGTTTATGTTGATAGCGCGGCCGCAGAAGACCAAACCCATAGCATCGTTGGCAGGCTAAGGGTTCATTGAAAAATGATCCAACCATCGACCTACAAAGCTGAGGAATGTTATGAAGTTAGGTTCCTAGCTGCTACAATCCTATCAGCACCAAAGGTTCGTCACACGACCGCGCGCAATAGACCTTCGTTCATATACCCTAGTACCTGGGACATCTCTTCGCGGAGTTGTTCATTGCGCCGACTGTCCTGGAAGCGCTCAATAGAAAGGAACCCTTCTAAATCGAATTCTGGATCTATCGTGGCCAGTCTTCGAATAGCCCGGTTCAACCGCTCTGGATCATCCAAATGCAAAGCGGCGGCGGCTCTGTACGCGGCGGCGCGACGGGTAAGTCGCGGGAATGCCGTTGCCGCCTGGAAACAAGCTTCCCAATCTCTTAGTGTGTAATGTGCAATTACTCCAACTTCTCGGCAGTACTCCGGAAGGTACGGATCAAGTGCTTCGGCACGCCTTTGAAAAACAAGCCCCTTTTCCCCGTCGCCTAAGTAGTTGTGAACATTTCCCGCGTGGGCGACGATATATGCATGGTTTGGCGTTATTTCGAGCGCGCGCGAGTAATGATAAAGCGCATTGTCAAAGTCTTCCTTGTACAGAGACAGTGACCCCATGATCCTGTGGACTTCAGCATCATTGCTATCTAACTCTAACGCCCGACGCCCCATTTCCCAGTAAAGATCGTCATCTTTTATCCCAAGCCATTCGTCCCGAGTTGCGACGGCGCAAGCCAGCCAAGCTTGAGCTCTGCCGAACGTCGGGTCCTTTTCCAATGCCTTTTTCAACCACTTCATTGCGGTTTCAGCATTCTCGCGCGTGACACCGCCAATGCGGTGATGATGAAGCCCACGTTTCAAGCAATCGTAAGCGGCCATGTCACTGGTCGGTTTTTCCCTGGCAGATTTTTCTGCTTGTTGTTCGACACGTCCTGCGACGGCGGCTGAGATTTTGGCAACCATATCGTCCTGAACATCAAACAGTTCGTCCACTTCGCAGTCATAATTCTCAGACCAAACTTGAGCACCGCTAAACCCATCAAAAAGACGCGCTGAGACCCTGACGCGTTCGCCCAAAACACGTACGCCACCCTCGACGGCGTAACGAACTCCCGTTTCTCCGCAAATCGTATCGGGCGAACAATCGCGCTCTTCCAAAGAGAAGCTAGCGTTTCGTGAAATCACGAATAACTCGGTGAATCGCGAGAGCTCTGTGATCACATCTTCTGTGAAACCTTCCGCAAAGTATTGTTGCTCTGGATCTGTACTGCGGTTTTGGAACGGAAGAACGATTACACCATTGTCGCGTTGCTGAGGTTTAGTAGCCTGTGTTTGAGGCAACCCCTTTGTGAGCATACAACTATGCAATCCGAGATCGCCCTCGACTGCATAAAGCTCGACTGCTTCGTCGATGTTTTTGAAACGCCGGTGACCAATTGGCTTGAATCGAACTTGCGCGCCGCGTTTAGCCTGTTCGAAAACGGCGTGCGAGACCAAAACCCCGCCCGGCTCAGCCTCTGCTTCGATTCGCGCAGCAATGTTCACGCCGTCTCCAAGCAGATCTTTTCCATCAACAATCACGTCGGCAAGATGTATGCCGATCCGCAATTGGAGACCGATTTCCTGAGCATTATGCGGGGCGGAAAGCTCGCGCTGCAATTCAAATGCGCCTCGTACCGCTGAAACCGGGCTGGCGAACTCTGCCAATGCTCCATCACCGGCCCAACTAATGACCCGAGCACCATGACGTTCTGCTAGTTCGCTGACTATATTCCGCAACCGTTTTAGTCGTGAAATTGTATCTGCTTCAGAGCGTTGCATCAAAGCGGAGTATCCGACAACGTCTGTCGCAAGCACCGTGGCAAGACGTCGTTCCATGCTGGTCTCCCGGTTAACAAACTATAACAGTATAGCAGTTCGGAGCACTTTAATCGATTGCGCGAAATTGAGAGCGGACAGTAAGGCTGAAAGCAAGCCCACAGAATATAGGACCTGAATTAAAGCATTCCAGAAATATTCTGCAAACGCCCGTTTGGTATCGCACACAGGCACGAGCAAGATATACGCCGCGGATTGCATAAACGTCCTCACAGGTTGGAGACAATGCGCTTGGGTAGCGTATGGGTGACACATACCTCTGTGGTTGAATGTGGCGGCGTGTGGTCCGATGTGGCGGCCTGCACACCTTAATCCTAACAAAGCCAAATAGTTAATGTGGTTGGCTGGGGCAGCTTGTGGCGTGGTGTGGGGCAAGCCGGACTGAATCATAATCCGCGTGTCGGGGGTTCAAGTCCCTCCTCCGCTACCACCAAACCCCCCACCTTTTTGGAACGGTTTGAAACCAAGGCGCTAAGGCGGCCCTTCACCTCGACAGGCACGCCGTCTTCCTCGGTCGGAGACACAACGATCTCCGAAATCAAGCCGCGCACCGCATCACGTGCTTTTGGATTCGGATTGCCGTTATGCGCCTGCATAGAAGAGATCATTTCATCCAGTGCCGTGACATACTTGGAAGCTGTCGCTGGATTGAACTCGAACGCCCGCTCCTTCTCGTCAAAGCTGGCCAACACATCCATGGCAACCGAAGCGCGTTCTTTGGCCTCAGTCAACTTTGCCTCTCCTTCGACTCCTTCAAGAATACCCATCTCGAAAAGTTCGATACGACGCGATAGCAGCTTGTTGGCTTCTGCTACCTTGCGTTCAAGTTTCTTCCTGTCTGGTTTGCCGGCTGCGTTGAGTTCGCGACGTTCTTCATTGTAGGCACGGATGAATTCATTGATGTAGGTTGGCGTCGACAGCTCTTTTCTTAGTTCGGCCAGCAGGGCGCTTTCGATCTTGTCGAGGCGAACCTTCCCATTATTGTTGCATGAGCCACTCTCTTTAGCCGCAGAGCAACGAATCCGGATAGCACTGCCCTTTCGGTCATGAATAGACATGCCACCACCGCAGCAACCGCACCTAAGCAGGCCCGAGAAATGACGCAAGGGTTTGCGAGTCGACTTTCCGGAGCGCTTATTTTCGGACTGCTTGGCCAACCGTTTCTGAACCGCATCCCACAGTTCCTCATCGATTAAACGTAGATGCGGAACCTCTGCATACTTCCAGTCTTCGGCCGGCTTTTCGCGGCTGACTCTTTTTCCCGTTGTCGGATCGCGCACCATCTTGACGCGATCCCAGACGAGGATGCCCGCGTAGAGTGAGTTGCGTAGGATTCCATAAGCGCGCTTCTTATTGCCGTTCAGCGTGGAAGCGTTCCACTTTGGCCCACGTGGCGGCAACTCACCCTGAGCGTTGAGATCATGAGCAATATCTCGCGGGGAGGCTCCTTTAGAGTAGGCCAAAAAAATTCGGCGTATAACTTTCGCTTCGTGTGCTTCGATCTGAAGCTCACCGGGTTTCCCCGATATGGGTGAGTAGCCATAAGCCTTGCCGCCGGCACTCAAACCCTTGGCAATGTTGCCTGACATTCCGCGATGAACTTTTTCACGGAGGTCCTTAAGGAACATCGTACCATAAAGGCCGCGGAAACCGATTTGAAGCTCGGACTGAACCCCTTCACTGGCAGAGATGATATCGACGCCTGCGAAGCTAAGCTGCTTTTGCACATACTGAAGATCTCCGATATCTCGGCTAATTCGGTCGACGCATTCGACAACCAATGCATCAATTTCGCCAGCTCTCGCTGCTTCGAGAAGATTGGCAAGGCCAACTCGCCCGACCAGGGTCGCGGATGACATGGCCTTGTCTTCAAAAACTTGGACTAATCGGTATTTCTCGCGTCTCAGGTAGCTTCGGCAAAGCTCCACCTGATCTTCAATGGAGCGCTCCGATTGGAGCGTGGTCGAATAGCGGGCGTAGATCGCAGCGCGGCGTTGCATTCTCTCGAGTTCCTCGCGTCTTGTTGTGCTGCCGCCCGGGCCAATTCCCGGACGAGCTCAAGCAAACCAACATCTGGCGTCGGGTTTTGCTTTGCTGCTGGGGACTTGGTGATCTCTTCACAAATCGAAAAATCGGTTTGGATCGGTTTTTGAACTGTCATGGTGCTCGCTTTATGTTTCAACGAGCGTGAGATCGGTCTCCTTTGGAAAATTTAGAAACGCAGTTTAATCCGAACGGTTCGGAGAGCGAGAAACGCTCTCCGAAGGCTGCAGGCTAAGTCTGCGTTTCAGCGATCACTCGACGTGTTATTCGGTCGGCTCGACGCAGGTTCTGGATGAGTTGAAGACATCTTTGAAGCGCCACCAAAGGTTCAACGCTCCGGTTCAATTCGGCTGCTCGATTTGTCAGCCGCTTGTTGATCCAAGCACCGCCCGGGCAATGCTCGTCCGCAATCACCTCGCTCACCCATCCGGCTTCTATCTCAGCCAAGACAGGTTGGAGCAGGGATTCGAGATCATTGAGATCGCGATCACCGAACATTTCACCCGCACGGAGGCGTGAGCCAAAACGATAAGCAATGCGCGCGCCACTGGGCGCCAGATTGTCGATTAGCGTGTCGAGTGCCTTCGACGCTGAGGGCACCATGTTGAGCGCATCGAGGATCGCTGCCTCGATGGGCAAAAGCTGCTGTGCGATGCTATCATACATAGCGCACCTCCCGCGTATCCGGCCGTCCCTTGCGCCGCGTTTCAACCGTGACGGCGCGTATCTTTCGACCCGAGCCTCTGCTGCCGAACCTACGGGAGCGCCGGATATCGCGTTCTGCATGTATTCGAGCGCGAACGCGATGAAGTCGATCCAGCGCTGCGTCGGCGAGTTCACCCAATACGGGCGTTCCATCGGAGTTTCTGTCGAAGCCGCTGTTGTTGACAGATACGGAAACACGTGGAGCCGCATTGAAGCGTGTTGGCGCCCTCAAAGAAGCCTGTTCCCGCTCCTCTTCCGAACGCACATCGACGCAATAGGCCTGCTTGCGTGGACAGGGGTTCGTTGTGCCGTAAGCCAGAACCGCAAAGCGCTCACCGGCCATTTCCTCGACATCAATAACCAGCGACGGCCGAACTTTGGGATCATCCTCTCCCATCGTTTCATGGGGGAAGCGAAACGCGACAACATCGCCAACTTTCAAACGGGATTTCCAGTTCTCGGAGGGCAGCGCGATTTCAGTTTGAAGTGTCATGAGACATCCTTCATCGAAGTTGAAAAGAGCCGCGTCTTCCACCGTGTTTGGGCTGGTTCCCACTTTCGGCTGCGCGACATCCGGACTGCGCAGTCGAAGGTGGGCGACCTGCCTTTTCCGCTGTTTCGGTTCTCGTCCGTGCGCTGTTGTCTGGTCTGTTGCAGCTTACCGATCTGTCGCCAGAGTGTTCGAAGTGTTTCCAATGGGTCGGTTGACGGGTGTTTCCGACTGCTGTGCCTCTGTTGGAGGGCCACAGAGTTCTCTGTGTCCAGAATGGTTCCCCTGTAGTGGACATGGACCTGTCCGGTCCGGAGCAACTGATAGCTCGGGGAGTGTTCCTGCCTTCTTGCGCGCGTAATACTGGGACCTACCAAGACCATAGTTCCGCCAGGGCTTGTTTCTCGATGCGCTGTTTTCGAGCAGGTATTGATCTCGCGAGGTACTCCCCTGAACAGCACGCCGTGCTCGTTCCCGTTCAGCTTTTCTGCGGTGGCGCTCTTCCGCTGGCATCACCTGACGCATGCTCAACTGACGCGCCATATCGGCTGATACGTCGAGACGCTCCGCAACAGTCGAGCCGCGGTAACAATATCTCTCGCTCTCGCTTGCATTGTCGCAAGCTTGCAGCTTTGACTTCGCAAGAGCCTGCTTGATGATTGCGTTTGTTTCGACCTGGCATAGCCCGGGCGTTGCCGTGTCTGCCGCTCGTTGAATGTGACCTTCGATGGCCTGGGTATCTGACTGATGGGTCAGGCAGGTGGCATAGAAATGCAGCCATGTGTTTCGGTACCCCACCGGGATCACCCCACCATGGTGAATCCGGTAAGCCTCAAGATCTTTGCGTATCTGTTCAAAACGCTCAGCTTGCGTCAAACCTCTGGGCATTGTCGGGGCGCCCGATGCCCGTTCCTGACGCTGCTTGCGGCGCTCTGCGAGTTCGGAACGAGTGGGCCGCCCGACGGCGGCAAAAATCTGATCGGCAAGGACATCGAAATCCTGGCGTTGGCAATTCCCACCAGACACCTGAACGACCCGGCCCGATTTCTCGTTTCGAGTGCCGGGAATGCGAAAGACGCGAGCTGGGTCATTGCAAGAACGATCCGAACCAAAGGGAGCAAGCAGATCCATCAATGCCCTGATTGCCGCCTGCCAGCGGGATAGCGCAGCAGGTGGCATCGAATGGATCAACCAGATTGCGGCCAGTCCTCGTCCCGTTCGCAAATAGAATGATGGCTCAGAGACACCGCGCATCAGAAGATGGCCCGCGACGGCTGCCTGAACGTCTTCTTCACCCTCAGCGCGCCAGCCGGGATCATTGTGATAGTCCAGATCGACATATAGCGAATTCAGGCTGACCAATCCTGAATTGCAGCGTGTGCCCTTAAACCGGTTCAGCGAGATAAACGATGTCCGATCCAGCAGCGCATGAAGACACGCTACAATCCCATCCGGAGAGCGTGTGAATTGTTGGCTTGGCTTCTCGGAATTCTTAATCAGAACGGCAGGATTCCCAATCACTCCTTGCGGATGGAGGAGTTGAACGTATTCCTCTGGTGAAACGGTGTGGGTGTCATCTGAATGCGGGGCAAAGTCGCGCGGATCGGTGTGCTTCATCCGCGGGAATTGGCTCTGCGGTCTTCGACACAGAAAAATCCAAGCAAACAAAGGTGTGGCCCGGGTGACGCCCTATTCCTGTCAACCGATCAACGGCACGAGTCCAAATAATGTAGATCGCATCCAGTGTTGTGCCCTGCAAAAACTGGCTTCGGTGTCATCGCGTACGCTGACGCGGCTTGCGTGTTCTTACACGCCGTATGTTGGAATCCCGATCATTCTGCTGGAGCTGAGGTGGGCGATACGCCTCAAGGTCGACGTCAGAGGAGAATTCCTCATCGAGGATGTCTAATGGATCGATGTTTATGCCTTCTGTCGCCCATCGAACCGCTTTCTGGTATGCTGTCTCAGTTCTTAGACATTCTATTTGCGACGAAGCTTCCAGCGCTGCTTTCACTTCGCGCTCGGATCTCGCCTCCAACATTCGACGTTTCTCATCGCTGACCGTTTTCTTGCGGGCAGCCTCTCTCACCCGCGCGATACGCTCCGCTTCGAGGTCGTCTCTCTGACGCTCCAGGGCGCGCAGCTGCAACCAAGAGTGCCAGAGTGTTGAATTGTGTTCTTGGACAGCCTGACGCCGCACTCCGGCAACTGTGTCGTCGCTTCCGCTTTCTTGCAGTCTGCGGCGCGACCTTGCAGATCTGCGTGGCCCGACATGATCTTGTCTTGCCATGCCATGCGGTGCATCGCCCGTCTTGGCCATTTCGGCATACGAACGAAGATCAACCCGCGCTGGAGAGCCAATCCTGCGCAGGGCCGCGTTGGTCCGCTTTTCCCATTCTCCACGGATAAGCTTGATTTCTCTTGGGCCTGAGGTTCTGTCGTCAAGAACACGCGTTTTCTCACCAAAATCGCCCGTGATCCTATCAACCTTCCGCGTCGTCATCAGGATGTGGGCGTGGAAATTCAGGTTGGTCTTCGATGGATTGAAGAGCCTCTGCTCGTAGTCTTCTCGCGTCAGTTCGAGTTTGCCCGCACTGTGTTGTTTCTCTTCCTCAGGGCACAGGAAACGCGGCGCGTGAATGTCGGCTTGAACGGCAACGCCGTATTCATCGCGAAGCCAGAGGCAGAAGCCGCGGACAAGACGGACCTGCTCGGGAAGCGGTAGCTCGCGTGGCAGGGATGGGCGCAGTTCGCGGATGACTCTTGCATTCTTTCGGCGTTCAGAACGCTCGGCTGCGTTCCAGAGCTCCTCGGCGTTTCCTGTCCAGTTGATCAATTCATGCGACAGGAGGCCACCCTTTCTGCCCGGCGAAAACCGTCGTCCAACCCGCGCATCCCGGAATGTGGTGCGCGCGGTGTAGGCGGCGGATTTGACGGCGGAGCGACCGTCGGCACGAGAATGCAGGATGACTTCGAGTCTGCTGGCGGGGTGTATCATGTAAAGGACATCGGGCTCCAACCCGAACTCTGCACAAAAAAGCCCGCGGCAGGCGCGCAGGCAAACCCCAAGTTTGCGTAACTGCGCGCATTGCCCAACGGGCATGCGGACGGCCGCTCACAAGGCGGCCTGGCGGAGTCACGTTTTCACGCAGGGGGAGCGAAGCCGGGATCCAGGCCGCATTTCCTGTTCGACCACTGAAAAGGGAGAACGAAATGGCGGACCTGGATCAACAAATCGAACAGGCGCGCGAGAGACTCAAGGACCTTCAGGCCAGGGCGAGCAAACAACGACGACGTAATGAAACGCGCAAAAAGGTTATCTATGGCGCTGCTGTTTTGAAGCTTCTCGAGGAAATTGAGAGAGACAAAGCTGATCGGTTGCTCAAGCTTCTGCACGAACGAATCTCACGCGACTCAGATCGAGAGCTGTTAGGGCTATAAACCCAGTTAGATCTTCTTGGGGCACTATAGGCTCTCAGAAGGGTTGGCTGACTTGGGCCTATTGAAAGTAAAAGACTGGCGCGGCTTACCGCGCTCAGTATCGTCAGGTCGCGACGTGAGAAACATCTTTGTCCGGCGAATAAATGTCCAGGATGTTCCAATGACCGGTCGTTGGTGTCGGGTTGTTGATCATTGGCACATCCAGCACGGTTGGCTTGCCACTGGCGATTGCCGCTTCCAATGCGGGCAACAGTTCGTCGGCAGCGCTAAGTCTGTGCCCTTCTGCGCCGTAGGCTCGCGCTATGTCGGCATAGCCCGGTCCGTTTGCGGGTGCGGCGGCTGATCCGGGGAACGTGGTTCCATAGGTCAATCCGTAATGCGCCTTTTGAAGGCCCGCGATAGTGCCGAAGGCGTTGTTGTTCATAACCAGCCAGATGATGCCCAGATCAAGCTCGACCGCGGTTGCCAGCATCGACGGATTCTGACCGAACCCCCCATCGCCAACAAGACTTATCACCACACGGTCAGGGGTTGCCAGTTTTGCGCCGATCGCTCCCGGAGGGCCAAAGCCCATCGTCGCGAACCCGCCCGGAGTCAGGATCGAACCAGGTGTCAGGATATCGAACTGTTGCCCAACACCGTTCTTGTTCCAGCCAACGTCCGTGGTGATGATGGCATCCTCAGGCAGTGCCTTGCGGGTATCCGCCAGAATACGCTCGGGCATCATCGGAAAGGCCGATGAGGTCGCCATTTCCTCGTTGCGCGCTTTGAAGTCCGTCCGGAAGCCAGCGATCTTCTGCTCCAGCGTGGGGCGCTTGAAGCCGTCCGGATACATCTCGCGGGCGACCCGGTTGAGGACACGCAATGCGGCCTTGGCGTCAGCAACGGCTCCGATCTCAGTGGGATAGTTCCGACCGATCTCCTGCGGCTCAATGTCGATATGAATGACCTTCGATCCGGGAATATTGAACGTGTAGCCAGGGTACCAACTTGAACAATCAGCCTCTTTGAACCGAGTGCCCACGGCAAAGATGTAGTCCGCATTCAAGCAGGACTGGTTGACCAACTCCGTGCCCCAAAACCCGGTCATTCCCAGCACAAGCGGGTGGTCGTCTCGCAACGCGCCTTTACCCATCAGGGAATGCGCGACGGGCAGGCCCATATGCTCAACAAATTCTCGCAACTCCTCGCTGGCCTGTGCCAGAAGAATACCGCCTCCGACATAAGCGACTGGGCTTTCGGCTTTAGCCAACGCTTCGACAATCTCGCCCGCTGTCTCGTCGTCAATCGACGGTTTCTTGAGAGCGCGCGTGTTGTCGCGAATACGGTCGAAACTGTCCGAGGGGATCACCTCTGAAAAGATGTCCATGGGAACATTGACCAGTACCGGCCCGGGCTGGCCGCTTTCAGCCAGATGGAACGCCTTTTCAAGAATCTCGGCCATTAAATCTGCACGGTCGACCCGCCAAGCGCGCTTCACGAAGGGTCGGTAAATCTCCCATTGGGCTGCGTCTGCATGCAGGTTCACTTCCTGATGCGGATGTTTACCGTAGTAATGCGTGGGAATGTCACCCGCGATCACGACCATCGGGATACAGTCCAGTGCGGCGTTGGCGACCCCGGTGGCGCAATTGGTCAGCCCTGGGGAGAGATGGGACAGCACCACCGAGGCCTTGCCCGTCACGCGGGCATAAGCGTCCGCCGCGTGGCTGGCTATTTGTTCGTGCCGTACGGTGACGAAATCGATGGGGCTTTCCGCCAGCGCGGCCAGAACCGCTATATTCGTGTGACCGCATAGACCGAACACATGTTTGACCTCACGACGCTCAAGGAAATCGACGATGTGCTCAGCAACGGTTTTGCCTTCCAATTTAGCCCCGTCCATCACGCGACCTCCTGTCCGTAGAACTCACCGAACAAGTCCGGCTCCGAGGGGCGATCCTCGGGGATGGGACGACTGACCCAAGTGTAGTTCATCATGTGTTTCATGGTGACGTTTTCGTTGGTGATGTTGCCCCCCCAAATGCCGCAGCCCAGGCTGCTGGTCATAGGCATGCCATTTGTCCAGGCACCCGCATTGGCCTTGGATTGAGGCTGTCGCACCATCATACGGCTGACCGGAGCCAGACGCGCCAACCGGTCGATGTGATCGTCATTGTGGCTGTAGATGCCGCAGGAATGGCCCTTGCCCCCGGTGTTGTAGATCTGGCTGACCGTTTCCAGCGCGTCATCGAACGTTTCGAAGTGATAAAGCGCCATCAGAGTGGTCAGCTTTTCCTTGGAGAACTTGTGCTGCGGGCCGATTTGCCCCTGGTTTTCAACCATCAGAAACTTTCGATCTTCGGGGATGCTAAAACCGGCGACCTTGGCCGTTTGCTGAGGCGGACAGGCGATGGTCGGAAACGTACGGCTTCCCTTTTCATCCCACATTGCCGCTTCGAGCATGGCCTTCTCTTCGTCCGAACACAGGTACCCGCCTTCGGCCTCCAGCGCCTTGATCATCTCGTCATAAACCGAGCGCTGGATGATGATGTTACCGTCGGCCGAGCAGCCCGACCCAAAGTCGGAGGTCTTTGAAATGCGAGTGTTCTGCGCGGCGATGTCCAGATCGGCGGTTTCATCAATGACAATGGATGAATTGCCTGCGCCAACACCATAGGCTGGACGCCCTGAACTGTACGCCGCTTTGACCATGGGTTTGCCGCCCGTCGCCAAAGTCAAGTCGCAGATCTCCATCAGATGTTGCGTCAATGGGATCGAGGGTTTGCGAATGGATTGAAACAAGTCCTCGGGGGCACCGGCGGCACGGCAGGCTGCGCGCATGACCTCGACCATCTCAAAGGTGGTGTGGGCGGTTCGCGGGTGCGGGCTGAAGATCACCGCATTCCGGGCGTTGGCGGCGGATACGCCGGTCACCGGTGGCGTCATCGCAGGGTTGGTCATTGGGATCAGGGATGCAATGACGCCAGCAGGTTTGGCATATTTCACAAGACCTTTTTCCTCATCAACCTCGACGATGCCGGTCGAGGGTGTGCGCAAGACATCTCGCAGCACCATGTGAATCTTGAAGCGCTTCGCTGGGCGGCCTTCGCGATCTCCGATACCGCTCTCGTCCACGCCTTGCTGGGCCAGCCGGGTGAAAGTTTTCTCGTTCCCTGCGTACCACGCAATGGCCTGAGACAGGCGGTCCAGCCTGTCCTGATCCCAATCCTCGATCTCGGCCATGGCAGCGCGGGCGCGTGCCAGCATATCTGCCGCCATGTTGCGGTCGTTTTCAGTGAGCTCTTTGCCCATGATGATCCTCTTGGTGTTTTGGAATTGCAGCATCAGGCGTGCGGCGCTGTGACCGCGCCTCGCCAAATGTTCGCTTGGCGTGGCTGAGACAGCGACGCGCGTGTTCTTCATATCCCAACTCGGCAACGCGGCTTTGGTTGGGCAGTTCGATGGAATAGTCGACGGGCGGCATCCGTTCGATGATGCCGGTGAAGTCAATCCAGCCTTCGCCGGGATAGAGCCGCGCATCGCGCGCCAGCTGGATCATGCCCTCGCGCGTATCGGCGATGCCGGGCAGGCAATCAGAGATATGCAGGAAGTGAAACAGGTCCGAGGGGACGTGTAGCAACTCTCCCAGATCAACGCGACTGAGGTGCAGATAAAGCGTATCGACCAGAATACCGCCATTCGGTTGATCAGAGGCGCGGACAATATCCAGGGCCTCATCCAGAGTGCGCAAGCGAGAGAAGCTTGGGAACTCCAGGTCCACTGTTAGCCCGTAGGGCGCCGCCAGTTCGCAGGTTTCAGAATAGACGTCGATCAGGAAGTCACGATCATCGCGGGTATTGGTCCAAGCGCTCATGATCATGCGTTTAGCGCCCAATTCCCCACCGATCTCAAGAGAAGGTTCAAAACTGCGCGGATCGACGTCTTCCGTGATGCGCGCAAGTTCGACATCGAGGACTTTCAAGCCAGTGGTAGAGAGAGCAGTTTTGGTGGCCTGCACCTGTGCCCTGTCGATTGGGGATTGAGTGAATTCACCGGGCACATGCATCGGAATGAATCGGGGGCTGACGGCATCGTAACCGGCCCGTGCGGCGATATAGACCAGCTCGGGCGGCGTACAGCCAATCAGCGTCAGATGCGCCAAGGAATAGAGAGAGGGGCTTGTGCCAGCCTCTTCGGGTTTCGCCATGAATGACAGCTCCGGGTGTCTGCGAATCTTATTTTCATCACACGTAGTAAAAAATATCTGATATTTTTTAAAATATCAACTTTTAATACTGAGCGGAAAATAGAAACGCCCGAGCAATAGCCCGGGCGTGTTTAACCTTTATGCTGGCAGAGCCTTAGAGAGTGACCCAGTCACCTCCGGACTGGTGAGAGCGCACGGAGGCATCAATAAACCGGACGCCATCTGCACCTTGTTCGACACTGGGATAAGTAAGCCAATCGGCCGGAACGGTGACGCCATCCCGGCGCGCGGCTACGGCCATGGCAAATTCCATATAGAGGTTGGCCCAGGCTTCGATAATCCCCTCAGGGAAGCCGCGCGCGGTACGGATAAGACGTTCTGCGCCGGGGCCGATGCCATGCCCGTGACCTCGGCTTATGATATTATCCGGTTCACCAAACCGATTGAACTTCAGCTGCTCCGAATTCTCTAAATCCCACTCGAGGCCGCCTTCGCTCCCAAATATCCGCAACCTCAACCCACCCCGATTTCCCGGGGCAAGTCGTGTTGCCATCAAGGTTCCCGGAATTTCATTTTGGTAGCGGGTGAACATGAACACCGTGTCTTCTAAAGGCTTTGGCGCGCCGCAAACATGGAACTCGGCCCTCAGGTCGGTCAAGGGCAGACCCGAGACAAAGCTGGCGAGATGCGCGGCATGGGTGCCGATATCGCCGACACAGCTGGTTGGACCAGAAATCTTTGGGTCCAGCCGCCATTTGACGTGGGGCGCATCAGCAACATCATCGGGCGTCATCCAGTCTTGCATGAACTCGACGTGGATTTGGTTGATTTTACCGATGCCGCCTTCCGCCACGATTTGTTTGGCCTGACGGATTACTGGAAAACACGACATCGCATAGCCGACAGCAAAGATGTGTCCCGTGCGCGCGGTAATCTCCTCAAGCCCCTCGGCCTCGTCGACTTCGTTGGTCAGCGGCTTGTCGCACAGCACGTCAATACCCGCCTCCAGAAACGCTTTGGCCGCTTCGAAATGAACGTGGTTCGGGGTAGTGATCATTACGGCATCCACGCCATCCAGGCGCGCCGCCTCGGCCTTTGCCATCTCGGCGAATGACGCATAGCACCGGTCGGCCGACAGAAACCACTCGACCCCACGCGCCTTGCTGCGCGCAGCGTCAGAACTGAGCGCGCCAGCGACGACCTCCCACAGGTCGGTCATCCGCGCAGCCGTTGCTTGCGTGACGGAGATCCGTCCTCCGCCAACAACACCCAGCCGCAAACGGCGAGACAACCGAGGGAAAGGGCCGTCGAAGTTCAGGTCTTGGGGTAAAAGTCTCTCAGCCATTCTGAATCTCCATTTCCGAGACCCGTACGCCTTTCGGCAGCATTTCCACCGCCATGAAAATGCTGGGGGTAATCGTCTCGTATTGATGCCAAGGATAGTTGCCTTCGGCGTCATACATCGGTTTGTGCGTCGTGCCAGGGGCCATGAATTCTTCGAGGTAAAGGGTTTCAACATCCCGCTCACGGCATTGCTGCATTTTGCCAAAGCCTACGATTTGCGTATGCACTTCGCGAAACCCCGGTACCGGGCAGAACGGATGATCCTTGTGCAATCCGACATTCAATGGGACCGAACCTGAATGGTACATGGTCAGTCCAACGTTACCCACGAAGACCTTTGGCGACATGTAGTGGCTGACACCGCGCAGACGCTCCTCTTGGCGAACATCAAATGCAGATGGCCATGTATCTTTCACCCATGCGAACAACTCGCTCTCATCGGCATGGGCGTCGAACCCGTGGACAATTACTGCGCGTTCCACACCTTTGAGTGAGCTATCTTGCACGATAACAGACGAAAGCGGTGCAACGGCCTGATCCTCGACAGAGAGATTTCGCCGCCCAAGGTTAAGGACGATGGCGCGACCCTCGACAGAAATTCTGTCTTCACTGGTGATGTGCTGGACGCGAAAGAATGGCTGGGCAAAGTCGAGTGTCTCAATCGGCATGAACCAACTCCTTCCTCTCATTCAATAGGAAATCGACCGGCAGAGGCTCCGGAGCCGCGCAACGGCTTTCTATGGTCTGATAGGCACCAAATTTCGGCGCCCGCTCGATCGCGTCCATGACCTCGAAAACGTGGTAGGCAAGCGCTCCACTTGCACGGGGTTGGCGTCCTTCTTGCGCCGCCAGGGCCAGATCCATAAGGCCGAGACCACGGCTGTCCTCATTGAACCCATGTTTGTTGTCGACCACCTGCCAGCCTTCGCGACCGGTTGGGCGCGGCTGATGAGACCAGCGCGAGGTCTCCCGCGTTTTCAGCCAGACATCCCCTTGAAAGATATTGGCACCATGAACCGGGTCAGGGTCTGGGATGCTAATGGTGCCGTTTTCACCGTAGATCTCGAACCGCGGCGTTTCGCTGTCCCAGACGTCGAAGCTCATGGTCATCGACCCTATAGCTCCGGAAGAGAACTGCAGCAGGCTTAGGGAATGCGTGTCGACCTCGACATCCATCCATTCTCCGTTGCGAGGGCCATTTTCGATCATCCTTTTGTCGAACGTGCGCCGAGCCATTCCGGCGACGCGGTCAATTTGCCCAAGGCAAAAAATCATGGCGGTCAGGTAGTACGGCCCAAGGTCCAGCAATGGCCCACCACCCGCCTTATAGTAGAAATCCGGATTGGGATGGTGGCGCTCCGTCCCGTGGGTCCCGACATGGGCAAAAACCCCTGTCGGCTTGCCAATGGCACCCTCGTCGATCAAGCGCCGAACGGTCTGCCAGCGACCGCCCAGAAATGTGTCGGGGGCGCAACCGACCAGTAACCCCTTTTCAGAGGCCATGTGCAGGATCGCCTTTCCATCCGTTCGATCCATAACCAGCGGCTTTTCTGAATAGACGTGTTTGCCCGCCTCCAGAGCGCGCAGGCTGATTTCGGCATGGGCCGCCGGAATTGTCAGATTCAAAACGCAGTCAATTGTCGGATCGTAAAACACTTCATCTGGTGTGTAAGCCTTGGCGATGCCGTATTTATCCGCCTTCGCGCGGCTTTCCAAAGGATCGAGGCTTGCGCAAGCCACGACCTCTATGTTCGAGAATTTGGATAGTGTTTTTAGATAGATATCGCTGATACGACCACAGCCAATAAGGCCGACCCGGAAGGATTTCGATGTCTCACGTGTCATCATTCCTGTCTTCGTAGAGGGGCAAGTAATTTGGGGGCATCGGCCCTTTATTTCGGCCACCCTGGTTCATCTGTTCCCAAGCGTGGGCGAGTATTCCGACCGAGCGGGACAGGCAGAACAGCCCTCGCGACAAGGGCGCAGGAAAGCCAAGTTCGCAGAAGATCACGGCCGTCGCTCCGTCAATATTCATGGCAATTGGCCGACCGCCTCGTTGACGACCGAGTTCGGCTTGAACCTCTTCTCCGATATCGGCAAACCGGCCAGAAACTGTGCCTTCTGCCGCCGCATCACGAACAAGTTGCATCAAACGTGGTGCGCGTGGGTCGACAGGCTTGTGAAACCTGTGACCAAAGCCCGATACGATCTTGCCGTAGGTCTCGCGCCAACTGTCCAAGCCATCCCGAACAGCGTCATTCAGCGAACCTCCTGCATCCATGCGGGCGGCGATATCATAATACAGCTCAGCACATTGCTCTCCTGCACCTCCATGCACGTCGCCCAGCATGTTCACCGCAGTCGCCATCGCATTATTGAGACCTACCCCGCAGGTGGCAGCCATACGCGCAGCCGCGATCGAGGGGGCCTGCGGACCGTGATCCACGCCTGCGACCAAAGCAGCCTCGAACAGGCGCGCCTGTGCGTCGCTCGGCAGATCGCCCCGCACCATTAGCCAGATCATCTGCGGGAAAGATACGTTCCCGATCAGGTCCTCTATGGCGTTGCCACGAAAAGCGATCTGACCGGGCTTCATGTCGATGATGGAGGTACGCCACCATTGGCGGATAGCTTGCTCGTCGTTTGTCATACCGTTGCACCTCTAAACTCGCGCATGCGCTGCTGACGAAGTGAATCGAAAACGCTTTGAAGACGACTGATTGAGGCGGTGCAGCCGGTGAAGATCTCAAAAGACGCTGCAGCCTGATGAACTGCCATTCCAGCACCATTCATCACTTTTAACCCGGTTGTGCGGGCGCTGTTCAGAAGGTGTGTCTCGAGCGGGCAATATACTATATCTGCCACCCAAGCATCCGGCCGCAACAATGATGGATCAATTACCGACCCTGGGTACTTATCCATCCCGAGCGGTGTCGCGTTGACCACTCCGTCCACAAATTTGACCCGATCCAACGAAATCGAGGGGGAACCCTGAAGCTTTGCATAAGGGCGCAAGACCTTTAGTCGACTGACCAGCGCTTGCGCTCGGTGGAAGTCAGGATCGATAATCTCCAGATCTCGAACACCTGAATCAAGCAAAGCCAAAGAGACTGCACTGCCGGCGCCACCAGCACCAAACATGAGAACCGTTTCAGTCTTCGATGATCCCAAAAAATCTCCGAAGGCACTGTAGAAACCTATGTAGTCGGTGTTGTGGCCAACCATTCGGTCGTCACGAAAAACCACCGCGTTGACAGCTTGAAGCTCCTCGGCAGTCTTGGAAAGCTCATCAAGATGATCAATCACCGACGCTTTGTAGGGGTGTGTCACGTTGACCGCCGCACAGCCTAATTCAACGGAATAATGCAGTAAATCAGCGACCGACATTCCACGAAATGGCTCTTTTGCCGTGTCGATCCTACCGTAGCTCAGATCGATACCCTGCGCCCGGCCCTCCGCCTCGTGCATCTCAGGCGTCATGGAGCCAGAAATCCCTTGCCCGATTAGTGCGGCCTTCATTTTAGGTTGTTCCTTCCGCCATGTGGTTTCGCGTTTGCGCCGCTAATCGAAACGCAGCATTACGCGCGCCATAGCCGGCGTAGCCAGTTCGGCGCTCAACAATTTCAAAGAAAAAGCCGTTAAAGATGGGGCGACTGAAGATCTGAAAATACTCGGCACCCCCCGCCTGGTCGTAGAGTATGTTATCCCTGCGCATTTGGGCGATCAGGTCTTCACTTAACCCGAATGTCGCTTGCAGATCAGCGTAGTAGTTTTCTGGGATGGACAGACTGGGAAAGCCGGACTTCCGCAATTGGGCCGAGGTTTCAAATATGTCGTCCGACTGGAAGGCGATGTGCTGAACACCGGCGCCAAAACCGTCTTCAACGAATGAAGCCGCCAGTGTTCGACGCCCAACTGCTCCATTCAGGTTTAATCGCACTTCGCCCTCGGGGCTTTCGATGGCTTGGCTTTGCACAACACCCGACGGGTCGGCAACGTTCACGATCGGGGATTTTGCCATCTCAAAAGTCGAAATGTAATAGAGCAGCCAGCTTTGCATCTCATCGTTACGCATCGTCTGCGCCAGATGGTCAATGCGGCGCAGACCGGCGGGCTGGATCGCTTTGGTCTTGGCGACTGGCTCGAACTCGATGTCCCAAACCCGATGCAGATCGGATTTCTCATCTATGAAATGGACAACATTGCCACCAACACCTCGGATGGCCGGGATGTCCAGTTCCCCGGTCCCTACCGGCTGTGAGAAATTCGGCGCGCCCAACGCGGTCGCTCGCTGAACCGTCTGATCCGCATCTTTGACACGCAACCCCATATCACAAACGGACGGGCCGTGACCCAGAAACGCCGAATGGGCAAATCCTTCCTTTTCGGTATTCACGACGATGTTTATCGCGCCCTGCCGCCATAGCTCGACGGACTTGCTTACGTGTTTTCGCTCCATTCGAAAACACATTGCTGACAGCATTTCTGCCAGCTGCGCACCGCTTGTTTCGTCGGCTGTGAATTCGACGAATTCGAAGCCTGACGCATAGACGCGTTCCGGCAGGTCCGGGGTGCCGAAATCGGTTCCCGGCTCGGTCCGTGATACCTCATCCAAGAGGTTCACCAGCGACCTGTAGCTGTCTCGGGCCAGTGTTCGGCCACCGGGTTGAGGAGCTGCTTCGTTGACGCGCGCAATGGACCAAGGCCCCTTGTACCCGGCGCGGGACAACACGCGTACAAAGCCCGCAAGGTTCAGCGACCCAAGCCCCGGCAAAAGCCCAAAGTGCCGTTTGAGCCGACGTATATCCATCTCGAACCGGGGTGCATCGGACAGTTGTACATGGAACAGCCGATCGCCGGGAATGTCCCGAAGGCGGGCTGGTTTGGACCCGTCGGCAAGCGAGAAGAAGGAATTCATGGCCAACCCAAAATGAGGGCTGTCAATTGCTTCGACGACGCGTAACGCCTGCTCATCCGAGTGAATAAGATCCGACCATGGCAAGCCCATATAGGCCAGACGCATCCCCATTTCTTTAGCGATTTGGGCCGCCTCGCCAAGATCTGCGATTACCTGTTCTTCGGTCGCGGCGACATCGACCTCGAAGGCAGATCCGATAAGCAGCAATTCCGTTCCCAACTCGCTCATCAGGTCGAGTTTGCGCTTCAGTCGATCAAAGGCGCGCTCACGTCCGGCATCGGGCTGGCCTTCAAGGTTATGGAAGGGTTGTAGCAGGCAAATCTTCAGGCCGAAGTCCGATGCAATTTCGCGGACTTGCGATGGCGATCCGTCAAAAGCGGTCAAATCCGGTTCGTGTAATTCGACACCCCCGAATCCCGCGTCAGCGATAGCACTCAGCTTTTCAGCCAGATCACCGGGGATCGACGTTGTCGAAACCGAGAGGCACATTATCCCTGATATCCAAACACACGCGGCAACCACAGGACCAGATCCGG
This sequence comes from Ruegeria sp. HKCCA5426, assembly GCF_013034585.1. Lineage (NCBI taxonomy): Bacteria > Pseudomonadati > Pseudomonadota > Alphaproteobacteria > Rhodobacterales > Roseobacteraceae > Ruegeria > Ruegeria sp. HKCCA5426. Next base: position 415,332 of record NZ_WQGH01000003.1, on the reverse strand, counting down.
CATCAGCATCATGATCACCAAGGCGAAGATGAGAACCGCGAGGAAGGCCCAGATTTCCGAGATGATTTCGCGCAGCGGAATGTCCGTCACAGCGTTGATCACAAAGAGTAGAATGCCATAGGGAGGCGTGATCAGACCGATCATCGAGTTCACGACGACCAGAACTCCGAAATGCACAAGATCAATCCCGAGCGCTTCGCAGGTCGGAATGAAAAGGGGAACAATCACCAGGATTATCGTTGTTGCGTCTAAAACGCATCCCAGCGCGAGGATCAGCAGGTTTACGAGGATCAGGAACACAATCGGGCTGACATCAGAACCCTCCAGCAGCGCCGAGATAGACTGCGGTATTTGCTCCTGAATAACGATGAAGTTCAGAATGAACGCGCCCCCAATGACCACCCCGACGGCTGCGGAAGAGCGCGCGCTGTCGACGAACACTTGATAAAGGCCACGGAAGGTCAGCGCGCGGTAGAACAACGCTGCCAGAAGCAGGGCGTAGAATGCAGCCACTGCTGCGGCCTCAGTTGGAGTGGTGACGCCGCCATATATGCCGTATAGCAGGATTGCGGGCATCAGCAGTGCCGGAAACGCGTTTGCGGTTTTAGCCGGCAATTCGCGCAGTGGAACAGGTTCTTCCAATGCAAAGTTCCGCTTTCCGGCCAGATAATAGTTCATCGCCATGAGGACGACGCCCATGATCAGGCCCGGAAGAATACCGGCCAGGAACAGCGACCCGATAGAGGCCTTGGAAACGAGCGCGTACAAAACCATCGGGATCGAGGGCGGAATGATCGGTCCAATCGTCGCCGACGCCGCCGTGATCGCGGCTGCGTAACCTCGGCTGTAGCGGCCATCTTTAGTCATCATTTCAATGATAATCTTGCCGATCCCCGCGGCATCCGCGACAGCCGAGCCGGACATACCGGAAAAGATCAGAGACGCTACCACGTTTACGTGCCCGAGGCCGCCCTTGAAACGACCGACAGCTGCAACGCAGAAGTTCAGCAGACGGTCCGTGATCGAACCAGCGTTCATGATATTCGCGGCGACGATGAACAAAGGCACGGCAAGCAGGATCGTGCTTTTGTAGAAGCCTTGCAGGATCTTCTCGCCTGCGAGTGCTACGTCCAGTCCGGCTGTGCCCAGATACACCAATGAGGCCAAGAGGATGGAATAGCCGATAGGTGTCCCGATGCCTGCCAGAAGAAAGAGAGTGAGCAGGCAGGAAAGAAGTTCAAAACTCATTTCTTAACTTCCTCGTCCTCTTCGACGTCGACACGGGGATGGTCGTCAACCACGTTGTATCCAACAACCAGTTCCAACTCTGTCTTTGGGGGGCCATTGCGCATGACGTCGAAGAATAGCCACGCGTAGCGCGCTGCGACGACCAGCATGAATACCGCGTAAATCGAGAATACTGTGCGCAAAGGTATCTTCTCGCCGGAAAACGGATTGCGGACAGTCGATGTCTTGCGGATTTTCATCCAATCGATGTAGTCCCACGTCGGAAGGAAGCTGTAGAGCATACCGACCACGATCGCTGCAGCCGCCAGCATCGCAAAGACCTGCCGCACGCGCATCGGTACGGAAAGGTAGATGATGTCGAACTTCACGTGATCCCGTTCTCGCACTATGAAAGCGCAACTGAAGAAGATCACCCAGACCCACAGAATGCCGATGAGTTCAAGCGTCCATCCGGCGGGGGTAAAGAAGTAGCGCAAGAGTATTTGCAATAGGAAGATCAGGAAGATTGCCGCCAGCATCCCGCCGGCAATCGCTTCGGTCAGTCGGGAGAACCCCTTCATAAAGGCTTTCATTATGGTTCTCCCTCCCTTGTCTTGCTGGGCTCAGTTGCCCAGAGCGTTTATCTGATCCAGAACGCCTTCGGGCCATGAACCTGCGAACTCGCTGTCCAGATACATAGACTGTACCTGATCGCGGAACGCCGCGAGATCGGGTTCATAGATCTCCATGCCTTGCTCTTTCAGGAAGCTGACAAGATCTTCTTCTTTCTGAAGCTGCTTCTGACGGCCTGATTCAGCTGCTGCGTCCGCAGCTTCCTGAACCTTGGCTTGCTGTTCCGGTGTCAGCCCGTCCCAAACCTCTTTGCCGATAGCGATATAGTTCAAGTCGACCAAGTGCGATGTCAGTATGATCTGATTGGTCACTTCGTAGAATTTGGCATCAACAACGGTTGGCAATGGGTTGTCCTGACCGTCAACGGCACCGGTCGACAGAGCTGTGTAAACCTCTGAGAACGCCATTGGTGTCGGGGCAGCACCCAGCGCTTTGCCAAGGAACTGCCACGCATCTGTGCCCGGCATCCGCAGGTTCACACCCTCCAGATCAGCCGGGGTGCTGACGGTCAGTTCATCCTTGGGTTGGCGCAGGTTCACCTGACGACGGCCCAGATACATGACCGACAGCAGTTTGACGCCCAGTTCTTCTTCGGCCTTTTGCTTAAAGGCATCCATCAAGGGATCGTTGAAGACAGCCACCTGATGCGCGGCGTCCTGGTGGACATAGCCTGCTGTAAAGATCGAAAACTCGGGGAAGAACTGTGCCAGTTCCTGCGCCGAGGTGATCGACATTTCCAGGTTACCCCGACTGATGGCGTCCAATTCGGTGCCTTGAGCGAAGATGGTTCCGTTATAGCTGGGCTCGTAGCTTGCGAAATCAGCGACCATGGGTGCGAAAACCTCGGCCATGGCGACCGAGCGCTGATCGGTCTCCGATCCTGATGTTGCGAGGCGAAGTTGCACTTTGTCTTCCGCCAGCGCACCACTTGTTGCGCTAAACAGAACACCGGTTGCGACCAGGGCCGATACAGCAGCCCGGCGGGTAAGTTTGGTAATCACTTTGCTCCTCCCTGAGACATCATGATGCTTCTTTTTTGCGATTCAGAGTTTTGACCTATTTTGGACATTTTGCAAGATTTTTTACAAAATATCTGATATTTTAGACTGCCGTCATACCTACCATTGGTGTTTTTTGTAAGTTTTTGATCCTGACCGTATCACCTGTTCTGCAGGAATTCTGAATAGCTTCAATAACTTGAAGTGTTCTGAAACCTTCCCATCCAGACACAATCGGTTCTGCTTCGTGCCGAGCTACTTCAACAAAGTGCCTAAGCTGATTGACCAGTGGGTCAGACGCACCCTTCTTCAGCGCGGTTGATGAGATTGGCGTCCACCAGTCCCTTTGCTCACCCTGGTAACTCCACAATCGAAGATCGGGAACGGACAACGAACCATGAGAGCCACCTATCATGTAGCTACTCTCAGTGGTCGACGGATAGATTGGATATTCCTGAGACGTCATCTCCCAGCTCCATGGAGCAACGATGCTGTCGGACACACTTATGGTCCCGATCGCCCCGCTTTCAAACGTCAACAGCGCGCCGGCGACATCTTCGTTGTCGTAACCCCGCTGCGATGAAGCCGACTGAGCCTGAACGGTCACGACTTCTCCGGCCAGGTACCGCAGCAGATCCACATCGTGGACAAGATTGACCGAGATGGGCCCTGCACCGGGTTTCTTTCTCCAGGGCGCAGCATCAAAATACTCGTCTGGCTTATAGAACCAGCAATTCGCATGGACAGCGCGCACATCTCCAATCTTCCCATCGACAATGGCTTCCTTAGCCGACCGGATCAGAGGATTGTGCCGACGATGATGTCCCACCATCAGTGGCACATTAGCCTTCTCCGCTGCTTGAACAAGCGCAAGCGCAGCAGTGGCTTCCACGGCGATCGGTTTTTCGACGAGAACGGGACAACCATGTCGAATACACGTGAGGCCTTGCTCAACATGAAGCGTGGTCGGGGTCGCAAGAACAGCTCCGTCCGGCGTCTGATTTGCAAACACTTCTTTAAGGGTCTCGTAGCATGCGACCCCGTGCTCAACGGCGTAAGCACGACCTTCATCGCTGGGGTCGACCACCGCGACGAGATCAACATGGCGCAACGCTCGGATCGCGTCCGCGTGGCGGCGTCCAACAAGACCAATGCCGACAATGGCAATGCGAAAATTCTTAGACACTTTGCTTCCTTCCGGAGGGTCTGGAAAATCCCGAAACCGATGATTGCGATCGGGCTGCTTTGCCCAACTTGGCCACGACCGTATTGGGGTTTTCGCGATTCCGCAATAATGTATGATATTTTTATTTTTACCATACATCAGTTTGGATTGCTGATGTCTCTGAAAAATGCTAATTGAACGAGGAAACTGATAATATCGGGTGAAACGCATGGCGAAACAGCCGTCTACGATAGGTGCAAGCACCTATCAGCGCATCAAGCGGGACATCATCTTCGGGGAGCTGCAGCCCGGCTCCAAACTGAAGCTGGACGCCTTGAAGGAACGCTACTCGGCAAGCCTTTCGACACTTCGTGAAACGCTGAACAGGCTCGCCAGCGACGGATTTGTCGAAGCCCCAGAGCAACGGGGTTTCCTGGTCACGCCAGTTTCACGAGAAGACCTGACCGAGATATCAGAGCTGCGTGTCCTGTTGGAATGCCACGCGTTGGAGTTATCCATCGAGAATGGTGACACGGATTGGGAGGGGAACCTCGTCGCCGCGCATCATAAGCTGCATTTGATGGAGCAACGGCTTCTCAAAGGAGATGACTCTGAGAAAGAAACCTGGAAGAGGTACGACTCGGAGTTTCATCAAGCAATGATAGCAGCCTGCAACTCCAAGAATCTTCTATCCCTTCACTCAATCATCTATGACAAATATCTTCGTTACCAGATGCTCGTACTGACCTATCGAGGTGAGGTAGCAGCCAAAGAACACAAACACATGTTCGATGCCGCATTGGCCAGAGACGCGAATATGGCCAAGAAGTTGTTGGAAGATCACATCCGAAATGGCCTCGCCCACACGTTGGAGGCTATGTAGGCCATTCCGCCGTGCCGCAATTGCGGCGGCCTCCAACTCGGAGCAACGCGGTGAAGTCCAATATCTTTTGATCGAATTCGCCAGTCAGGTTACCGCTACGACAATTGACCTTTCAGCTTACCCCTCGAAGGTCGCGGCACACGTATTTTACAGAGTGTTAATGTGTGGGGTTTGTGTCCAAGACGGACCTCCGCTACCATTATCCCCCTCATTTTCCGTTAGGTACGTGAACTTCTCGCCGTTGGTTTTGCGTGGAATGTGCACTGGGTGACAATCCGGATAACAGCAGATGAAAATTCACCTGCGAAAGGTGTTGGGATTCGCTGCACGGGCGTTGCATGAGTTGAAACTGCGCCGCACATCGCATTCTTAGTTGGGCTGTTCAGACCTCGCCGCCATCATCGTGATCCAAGGGCGCATAGCTTCCATCCTTGCGATGCACTTCCCGTCCACTTAGCGGCGGATTGAAAACGCAGACTAGCCGCAGGTCCGTGTCTGTCGCACGCACCACATGCCGGTCGTGTAGATCCAGCGCATACAGGGTGAATGGCTCAAGGGTGTGCCATGTGTCATCGTCAAACGCCTTGATCTGCCCTTTACCTTCGATACAATAGCACGCCTCGAAATGATGTTTATATTCAAGCTCAAGCACAGCGCCCTTTTTGATGATCGTGTCCGTCAGCGAAAACCCCAATCCGTCAGAGGCAAGCAGCAACCTTCGGCTGCTCCACCCCGGACCAGAGACGTCCCGATCTGTCTCAAGGATATCTGCAAGTGCTGTAACAATCATCTTTCTCCGCCTTTTTGCTATCGCACCGCCCGGTTCATTCCACCGTCGGACAGTATACTCTGACCATTGATATACCGCGCGGCGTCGCTGGCAAGAAACACGCAGGCCTGCCCGATTTCCTCAAAGGTAGCGGGCCGTTGGGCGGGGATTTCCCGACGGGCCCGATCGGACAGGTTCACATTCTCGCAGAATCCGGGCAGCAGGTTGTTCATGCGAATGTTGTGCCGGGCGTAACGATCACCATACAGCTTCGAGAAACTGTGCAAGGCACCGCGCAGCATGCTCATGGGGTAAGGCGCACGCGGCTCTACAGCGTTCATGGATGAGATATTGACGAATGCACCGCCGCCCTGCTCGATCAATATGGGCGTGAGGATGCGGGCAATTTTGACAACGTTCAGCACGTACATGTCCAAACTTTCGTGCCAAAGCGCGTCGCTGAGCTCCAGCAGCGGCCCGTCAAAATCCGGATCGAATCCGACGGTTTTGATGGCTTCGGGCACCGTCCCACCGTGGCCCATGTTGCTGACGATCGCATCAATCCGTCCGTACTTGCTTATGGTGTCGCCGATCATTGCTTGCAGATCATCGACATCCAGCACGGACCCCCTGCGTCCAATACCGCCAAGTTCCTCTGCCAGTTCAACCGAACGGTTAGATGGGGACATCAGCGAGACCTTGTAGCCGGCTTTCGCCATTTCCATGGCGCATCCCCGGCCGATACCTTGTCCGGTTCCCGTCATCAGGGCGACCTTAAGTTCGGGCATGATCTTTCCTTTCTTCAGGCAGACTACTTATGAGATTTACTCAATCGAAATCAGCCTAATTGCTATAAATGAAAGAGAGCTATCGAGTTTTTGACATCCTAATGTTAGATTTTCTCACATGTTGGAAAATCTCAGACACCTACGGGCCCTCCAAGCGTTTGATGAAACGGCGACCCATTCCAGCCTGACAAAGGCAGCGGATGTGCTGAACGTCACCCACGGGGCGATCAGCCGTCAAATCAAGCTACTGGAACTGCATCTTGGCGTGGTGCTTTTTCATCGTCGTCCCAATGGAGTCGAACTGACCAAGGCCGGGGAACGCCTATACCAATCGACACGCGGGGCGTTTTCCGCATTGCAACTAGGCGTGTCAGAGGTAAAGCGGATTCGTCATCGCCAGTCGATTACAGTGTCGTTGTCCACATCTCTGGCGCTCAAATGGCTTGTCCCATTGCTCAGTTCGTTTCAACAGGAGCATCCGGGTATCGCCCTGCTGCTGGACACAAATGACGCCTATGCGGACTTCGACAGGTCCGAGGTCGACATAGCCCTGCGTTTCGGCAAGCCCAGCTGGGGCGAGCTGTATCATGAGCAAATAAAGCAAGAAGAGTTGATTGTCGTCGCCGCGCCATCGCTTGTTGAAAAACAACGACGACCAATGCACGCCGAGGAGGTTGCTGACCTCCCGCTCTTGCACGACGCCTTCAATGTTGGATGGGAAAGTTGGGCTGCGCAGGTTGGGCTAAGCCCCGAGCAGATCAAGTCACAGAGTGTCAAATACGTGGACAGCGCCGTTTTGTTGGAGGCCGCTATTGACGGACAGGGCGTGGCATTGGCAAGAAACCTGCTGGCCGCCAGAGACTTGGAACTTGGCCGACTAATCCGCCTGGATGACAGCAGCGTCCCACTGGACCGTGGGCTGTATTTCGTCTGTCGCCCCGGCGATCAGGAGCGGGTCACGGTGAGAATTTTCAAGAAATGGCTCATGTCGATTTGAGGATTTGCCTGTTGTACCGAAGTCAGCATCACCACCTATGGGGTTCAGACTCGACGTTCTTGATTAGTATTCAACAACTCAGCATGATCCAAAGATGGGAGTTGGGATCGAAAATTGGCTGAACGGTCTTGGTCTGGACCAGTATGTTGACGCTTTTGTCCAGAATGACGTTGACGCGCGGGTCTTGCCACTTTTGACCGCGGAAGACCTGAAGGAATTAGGCGTCAGCCTCGGTCATCGCAAAATTTTGTTGGCGGCGATCTCTGATCTGACACCCGATGACGCCCCCGCGCCCAAGGCTGTGGACACGGACCCCATCGACCGGCCCACCCGACCACCCCCCGTGCCAGAAACATCGGACAGCGCAAGCCCAGTCGCCGAGCGACGCCACCTGACGGTTATGTTCGCTGACCTTGTTGGGTCGACCGAATTGACGAACCGGCTGGACCCAGAGGACATGCGGATCTTATTGCTGAACTATCAGGACGCAGTCGCAGGGGCCGTCAGTCGATATGGCGGGTACGTGGCGAAATATCTGGGCGACGGGCTTCTTGTATTCTTCGGCTGGCCGCGCGCCTACGAAGATCACGCCATTCGCGCGGTCAAGGCCGGGTTGGATGCGATCAACCGCGTCAGAGAGCTTAGAACACCTGATGGGGACCAACTGTCGGCACGGCTGGGCATCGCAAGCGGCGATGTCGTGGTCGGGGACACCGTCACCGAAAACACTTATGAGGAAGGCGCCATGACCGGCCCGATCCTCAATCTGGCGGCACGGATTCAGGAACATGCAAAACCAAATACGGTTGTCGTTCCCGAAGAAGAAACCGAAGCTGCCCTGCATCGTATCTTTGAGTTTGAAACGCTCGGGGAAGTGGATCTGAAAGGGTTCAAAGACCCCCGAACCTTGTTAGAGGTGGTGGCCGAACGCAGTGCCGAAAGCCGGTTCAAGGCCTCCCACGGGGACGAAAGCACCAGCGCCCTTATTGGGCGGGATTACGAAAAGGGCATCCTTCTACAATCGTGGCAAAGGGCCCGTAACGGACAGGGCGAGGTGGTTCTTCTTTCGGGCGAACCGGGCATTGGCAAATCCCGTCTGACAGAAGAGTTCCTGGCTGACTGCACGACGGATGATCAGGCAGACGTTATCCGGCTGAACTGTTCTCCATACCTGACCAGCAGTCCCTTCCATCCGGTCACGGAACGAATTTCCCAAGACGCAGGTGTCGAGCCCGATTTCGACGACAATCAAATTTTGGAACATGTGCGCGACATGCTCAGTTCGCGCCCCGGGCTGAATCTGGAAAAGGTTCTGCCGGTTTTCGCCGCTCTGGTTGCCCCGCGCAGTGCGCTGGCCCGACAGATTCTTGAATTGTCACCACAAGAACAACGCGACCTTACGATCCAAACTCTGATCAAGACGGTCAAGATACGGTCGAACGCACGACCCGTGATCCTGTGCGTGGAAGATGCGCATTGGATCGACCCGTCGACTCAGGCCCTGTTAGAGCGGTTCAAAACGATCTGTGCCGACCTACGCCTGATGATCCTGATTACCCACAGACCAGAATGGGAGTTGGGCAAGAGCGAAGGCGAAGCGCATGTTCAAACACTGAAATTGCGGCGCTTCGATTCCGCTCACGTCGCAAATTTAATCCGCAATATCTCGGGGGCAGAGCCTGATCAGAAGATGATCAATCTGATCATCGAAAAAACCGACGGCGTGCCGCTGTTTGTCGAGGAACTGACGCGCGCAATCCTAGAGGCCGGAGGTCAGGACAACGTCGCCATTCCCTCCTCGCTCAAGGGTGCTTTGATGGCCCGTCTGGACGCCGTTTCTCAAACCGCAAAGCGGGTTGCGCTGACGGGGTCGGTCATTGGCCGTGAATTCGACCCGGTCTTGCTGGGCGCTGCCATGGGAGAAGACAAGTCAAGCGTTCAGACAAGTCTGGATGAGTTGTCCCGTACTGGCCTGATTTTCGAAAGCGGGCATAACCGTGGGCATTTTGTCTTTCGCCATGCCCTGATCCGCGACACGGCCTATCAATCCATGCTTGGCTCTACACGGCGGCAGCAACATGCGGATGTCGCACAGGCCCTGAAAACGCTACGATCCGCCGAAATTGCACGCCGGCCCGAACTGGTCGCCCGCCATTTATCCGAGGCCGAGGACTGGACCGCTGCTTTCGACAAGTGGTGCACAGCAACCGAAATGGCCCTTGCCCGGTCCGCCAGCCAAGAGGCAATGTCCAATGCGCGCGAGGCGCTTATGGCGGCCCACAATATGGGCGCTGGGGTTAGCGTGGAAACGATTGTCGGGCAGATTCTTGTTGGCAGAAGCTATGACAGCCTTGGCGAGTTGCCGGAAGGGATTGCGGTTCTCAAAAAGGCGTCAGACGCCGCCTGTCAGATTGGCGATATCGGATTGGCGGCGGATGCCGCCAACCATTTTGCGGATTCCTGCATGATGTCCAGCGAACGACACGCCGAAGCCATAGAGCTTTGCAGAGACGCTCTGGACGCCCTGCCGGAAGAAGATGAAACCCGCCGCTGCCGCCTGATAAGCCAGCTTGCACGGGCCTATATCTTTGTCGGCCAATTAGCCGAGGGTTCCCGATATGGACAGCTTGCCATGGAGCTTTCAGCGAAACTTGGGGATCACAAGTCCCAGTTTTCGGTCATGATGATGCATTATGGCGCGCCCTTTGTCGCCAGAAAGGAAAGCGAAGCACGTAACTGGCGCGAGAACCTAGAAGCAATGCACAAAGTTGCCGAAAAGCTTGGCAGCATTGATCAGGGTCGCGACAGAACCCTAAGCCTGTTTGTGGGTGCGGAAATGGCAGATCGCCAGCTCATGGAGCACTCGCTTGAGTTGTTGACCGAAATATCCAGAAAGGACAATCACCTACAGCTTTACTGGGTGCAAAAACATGCGCGCGCAATGGTTGCCATAATGGATGGAGACTTTGAGGCGGCGGAGAAACACGCGACAGAAGCCGTCAAAATTGGCCGAAAGACGCATGGTGAGCATGTCGAAGGCGTCTATGGCGTTCAGATGTTCACGATCCGTCGCGAACAGAACCGATTGCACGAAGTGGCGCCAGTCATCAAGAAGCTGATGTCGGAAAGCCCCGGCGATGTCGCTTGGAAACCGGGGTTCGGGCTGATCGCAGCCGAGCTTGGGTACAAGGAACCGGCCGAACGTATTCTTAACGAAATGGCTGAAAACAATTTCGTTTTGCCGCCCGACGCGATGTATACGACGACCTTGTCCTACCTTTCTGACATCAGCGTCGCCGTCGAACACAAGCGGCACGCGGAAGCGCTTTTTGAAATTCTCAAACCCTACGAAGAGCTGACGATTACAGCAGGCGCAACCACGGTGTGTGCCGGTGCCGCAGCGCGGCGTCTGGGCAGCCTTGCCGCTTTGCTGGCGGATTGGGAGGCGGCCGAGCGCCTTTTCGAAAAGGCAATCGAGATCGACACGCGGATGGCCTCGGTCCCCTGGATTGCGCATAGCAAGGCGGCTTTTGCCTCGGCGCTGCGGCGTCGAGGGCGCGCGACCGACATACGCCGGGCATTTCAACTGGAAGCGGAAGCGTTGGCAACGGCACAAAAATTAAGTATGGTTTCCCTTAGGTCAAAGCTTGAAGGAACTGCCGTTTGACCCCTTAAAAATGCTTGGGGGAGCATGATGCCAAGATACATTATCGAAAGAAATTTTGCAGAACAGCTTGATGTAACAAACGACGACAAGATCAAGATTAAAGAAATCAACGACGAAGAAGGGATCGAGTGGATTTTCTCGTTCCTCAGCGCGGATAAGCGAAAAACCTACTGCCTGTACGAAGCCCCGGACGAAGAAAGTTTGCGCAAGGCGGCCAAAAGGCTGAATATCCCAGCCGACGTCATTACGCCGGTCGACCGGATCGACCCCGGAATTTTTGCCTGAAGCCCAACCGTTCTCCTACGGATCAAAAATCACATCAATACCGGGAACAGGTGGATCTTCGATTACTGGGGCAGTAGCGCAAGAAACCTTTTATGCAAATGAAAGGTTATCCCAATGTTTGATTTGAAGTCGCTGCACGGCGATATGGTAACGGTTGATCAAGACGCGCTCGATGCCCTTAGCGCATCGCTCAGGGGGGGCGTTTATCTTCGCGGCAGCCCCGAATACGACGAAGCCAGAACAACCTGGAACAGTATGGTCGAGCGATACCCCGGTTTCGTGATCCGGGCCTTGGGCGCCAGCGATGTTCAGAAGGCGGTCAATTTCGTGAGAGATGCCGGGTTGGTGATGTCTGTCAGATCTGGCGGCCACCAGATTGCAGGTCACGCGGTTGCGGACGAAACAGTCATGCTGGACCTGTCGCATATGCGATCCGTCCACGTTGACCCGATTGCAAAATCTGCGCGGGTCGCTCCGGGTGCCCTGCTTGGCGATGTGGACCGCGAGACACAGGCCCACGGTCTTGTCGTTCCGACCGGTATCAACTCGACCACAGGGATAGCCGGACTTACGCTTGGCGGTGGCTTCGGCTGGACCACGCGGAAGTTCGGCATGACAATCGACAATCTGGTATCGGCTGAGGTTGTTACGGCAGAGGGCGAAATTGTCACCGCATCCGCCAGCAGTCACCCCGAGCTGTTCTGGGCGATCCGTGGGGGCGGCGGAAACTTTGGCGTCGTGACGTCCTTTGAGTTTCAATTGCATGACTTGGGGCCAGAGGTCCTGTCAGGCTTGATTGTGCATCCCATTGAAAACGCCCCTGCGCTGTTGGCAGAATATGCCAAAATCGCGGACACATCACCGGACGAGCTGACCGTCTGGAGCGTCATGCGAAAGGCCCCGCCATTACCCTTCCTGCCGGAAGAATGGCACGGACGAGAAATCCTGATCTTTGCCGCCTGCTATGCCGGTGCAATGGAGGATGGCGAAAAGGCCGTCGCCGGGTTGCGCGCGTTGGGTGATCCGATTGTCGATGTTATCTCGCCGCATTCCTTCGTGGATTGGCAGGCTGCTTTCGATGCTCTTCTGACACCCGGCGCTCGAAATTATTGGAAAAGCCACGATTTCGAAACGTTGTCTTCGGATGCGATAACGGGATTGCTGGACGGCATTGCCACGCTTCCGGATCCGGCGTGCGAGGTGTTCATTGCCCATGTCGGGGGTGCGATGGCACGGGTTGGAGCAGATTCAACGGCCTATCCACAACGGTCGGCGCATTTCATCATGAATGTGCACACACGTTGGGAAGATCCCGCCAAGGACGCCGAATGCATCGACTGGGCGCGTACTCTGTATGACAGAATGCAGCCGCACGCGACCGGCAGCGCCTATGTGAACTTCATGCCCGAGGATGAGGCCGACCATATGGCTGGAGCCTACGGCGCGAACGGCAGCAAGCTGTCCAAAATCAAGGGTAAGTACGACCCCGGCAACCTGTTTAGGGTCAATCATAATATCCTGCCGACCTGAACGGCACAGGGTTATGCCATCCGACGGCGGCCCAAACACGGGTCGCCGTTAAGGGTGATCGAACCGTGACGCTCATTGTTCGACATACGCGAATGCGCCCTTTTCAAATCGTTGACACCGCGCGGGCATCCCCGTCATATTCAAAAATATGATAGTTTAAGAACCAACTTGATCAGGAGGGATGGATGCGGCTTTCCAAGATTAACCTGCTCATAGCACTCGTTTTTTCGGGCGCTGCTTTTGCGCAGGACGCCACGCCCAAGCAAGCGCTTTTCACCAACGTGCATGTCTTCGACGGCGTGAATGAACAACGGGTCGAAAACGCAAACGTTCTGGTCGAAGGGAACCTGATCAAAGCTGTCTCGACCTCACAGATAGACGCGCCCAATGCCACTGTGATCGACGGTGAAGGCCGCACCCTGACGCCGGGGTTTATCGAAACGCACGCGCATCTGATGCTGATGGGGCCAAGCATTCCCGCGATGGAAGCCAATGCCACGTGGGAGGATTTCGGCATCCACGGCACGCGTATGGCCGAGATGTACCTGATGCAGGGCTTTACAACGGTACGGGATGCCGGAGGCGCGAATGGAGGGCTGCGCCGGGCCATTGATTCAGGGCAAATACTTGGTCCGCGTTACTATCCTTCAGGTGCGTTTCTCGGCACGCGGGGCGGACATGCGGATTTCGCTAGCTTTACCTCTCCACCCGGCGCGTCGACGAATTTCAGCCGCCTGAACATGGCACAGGAAGTTGACAGCGTTGCAGACGTTCAGAAATTTGGCCGGAACAACTTTCGGATGGGCGCGACGCAGTTGAAATATATGCAGTCGGGCGGCGTGGTGTCTGCCTTTGACCCGTGGCAACTGCTGGCCGGATCCCCCGAAGAAATTGAGGCCGCCGTGTAGGTTGCCAGTGAATACGGCAGTTACGTCATGGCACATTCCTACCGGAAAGAGGCCATCATGAATGCGCTCAACGCGGGCGTCAAAAGCATCGAACACGGGTTTTCCTTTGATTGCGAAATCGCCGCTCTGATGAACGACAAAGGTGCCTACATCACGACCAACCTGACCGCATTCGACCCCGGCCTGTTGGAAATTCCCGCCGTTGCCAGCGTGCCGTCCAGCCTCGCCAAGGCCAAGTCTGCGTCCGAGACCTTTGCTGGCTATATCGACAACATGAAGGAATGTCCTGTCAAACGCGGGTTTCAGACCGACTGCGTCGGCTCGGTCGAAGCCTGTAATATCCAGATTGCCTACGAGAAGAAGCTCAACAACGATTTCTTCGGCCCCTTCGTGTCCATGACAACGCTGACCTCGACAGGTGGTGAGATCGTTGCCCTGTCCGGCGATTTCATGAACCCCTACCCTGCGGGCAAATTGGGTGTGATCGAAGAAGGCGCCTATGCCGACATCCTGCTGATCGACGGCAACCCGCTCGAGGATTTTTCCGTCGTTGGCACCGGTGATCAGTGGTTCGGCGCTGATCCGCGTCCCGATAGCCCCGAGACCATTCGCCTGATCATGAAAGACGGGGTGATCTACAAGAATACGCTGGAGTAACGCTTGCCTATTCACTGGCCCGAGGGGTTCGGGACGATCAAAATGCTCGGCGCGTCACTGGCGTTCATGTCTTGCGGCACTGCAGCTCTGGCGCAGGGTTTGTCCGGGCCATCATCTGTCGGCGCAGAGCTTGAGCCCGGTGACGGGTTGACCGACCCGCAATACCGATCAGACTTTCCCCGCAATATCGCGCCGAACTGGTTTGCGTGGAAAGATCGCCTTGCCGAGAATGGCTTTCGGTTCAACATCGACTATCTCGCACTTGGACAGACAACGAATGCTGATCTGGGCGAAGCCGAAGCCGCCGGAGGTATCGCGCGGTTCTATGGGAACTGGCAAGCAAGCGACCTTGGCTCGCTGACCTTCAAGATCGAAGATCGCCGCAGCTATACCGATGTCGCGCCGCAGTTTCTGGGACTAGACGGGGGGCGCTGTCGATCACCGGCACCGCATTCAACGATAGCGGGCTTCTGCTGACCAATCTGTTCTGGACCCAGCGCGCCCAGAACGGTGCATGGACCCTGCAGGTCGGGCAAATCGACGTGACGGATTTCGTTGATATCTACGGGCTGGTCAGCCCCTATGGCGGCTTTCAAAACCTCGCCTTCAACACAAACCCCACGATCAACACCCCCAATCAGGGGCTGGGGATCGCCGGGGGGCTTAAACTCAACAACAACCTATACGCGGTGGCCAGCATCGCCGACGCCAACGCGGATCCGTCCGACGCGAATTTCAACGTGTTCAGCGACGGCAACCTCTTTAAGTCGTTAGAACTGGGCTATACCTCTTCCTTTGATCGTATCTACTTCGACAATGTCCACCTGACCCTTTGGCATGCAGACGCCGCAGAAGACGGCAGCCGCGCCGAAGACTACGGTGCCGCCTTTTCCGCAGCGTGGTTCGTTGGCAACACGTGGATGCCGTTCCTTCGCGCAGGTGCCTCTAAGGGAACGGCAGCTTTGTACGACCGATCCGTCTCGACCGGTATCGGGTATTATGGGCGCAATACGGACCTTGCCGGTCTGGGCCTGAACTGGGCCGAGGCGCGCGGCGTGGACGGGGATCAGATCACGCTCGAAGCGTTTTATCGGTTGTCGATTGCGCCGGGGCTGCAGATCACGCCGTCTGCCCAATTCATTTCCAACCCGCTGCTTAATCCCGATCAGGACAGCATCGCTTTGTTCAGCCTTCGCACGCGCATCGTCTTCTAACATCCGCCTATCCCAAAGGAGTATCCTTATGAACAAATTGATCGCCGCCAGTATTTTGGCTCTGTCTTTGGGTACCCCGATCCTTGCCAGCGAGGAAAGCAAAACCTGGGACGCCTCTGATGAGGCCAAGCAATTTGTTCAGGACACGATTGTTCTGGGTATGCTGGCCAGTCCCTATGGCACAGGTTGGACGGAATACGACCAGCTTCACACCTATTTCGAACGCGCCCGAGACAACGGTATAACCGGGCACGAAATGACGCTTGCGGCGGCGGGCATGTCTTTTGAAGCGCTGCTTGAACAGCACTATCACTTTCGGGCGGCGATGGCCCAGCAGCCAGAGAACTACCTGATCGTGAACGAAACACGCGACATCGAAGCAGCCCATGCCCAAGGTAAGACGGCTGTGATCTGGAACAGTCAGACAGCCACGGTTCTGGACGGCGACCTGACGAAAATGGCGCTACTCAAGGACATGGGGATCAAAAGCATGATCCTTGCCTATAACGACATTTTCAGAACCGGTTCGGGGCAACTGGCGGCGTATAGCGGGCGTGACATTGGCCTGACGCCGTGGGGCAAGTCCGTCATCGACGAAATGGTGCGGTTTGGGATCTTACTGGACCTTAGCCATACCGGGTCAAAAACCGCCAATGATGCTATGGATTACATGGACGAGACCTATCCCGGCGTCCCGTATGTCTATACCCATTCGGTTCCTGCCGGGCTGTACAAAAACGCGCCAGAAGCCACCGCGCGCGGGTGCTATCGCGCGATCCCCGACGATGAAGCCCTGCGTGCCGCCAAGTCGGGCGGCTATGTCTCGCTCACATTTACGGAATGGATGATGGACGGCATCTGGCCCGAGGATATCTCACCCCAGCAAGCTGCGGACATGATCGACTATTACGTGCAACTGGTGGGCGTTGATCACGTGGGGATCGCAACGGACGACATGTTCTCACTCGAACTTGTGGTGCAATTCGCGACGGCCAATGCCAGCATGTATGACGACGGTGGTTACATGATTGACGCCTTCAACAAAGGCGCAACCGGCAACGGAGAGCTTGCCAAGATTTTGGCCGCCGTTACAGACGACCTGTGGGCGCGCGGTTACAGCAACGAGGACTTGGCGAAGATTTACGGCGGCAACAAGATGCGGGTCTATGCGCAGGTTTGGGAAGGCAAACCTCCGCAACAGTTCCTGCAGGAATACCCCGAACGCCTGCGCATGCGGCAGGAATTTCGGGATCTTTTCCATTCTCGCTGAACCGAAAGTCAGCGCGCGGGGGCTACGCTTAAAACCGGCGTTGTGCGGGTTACCTGCTGTGTGCTGATTCCTTCGGCTTCGGTGATTTTCACCGCCAATGTCTTGGCGCTTGGGAAACGATCAAAATACCGGAACTCGATTTCCCTTAACGCGTCCATGTTCTGACACCTGATCTCATAATCGGCGTGAAACTCAGAATTTTTGACCTGATCTCTTTCTCCGCCCTTGTCGGAAATCACGCCGAAGCGTTTTCCCGGCAATGTGACATTGGCCGAGGTTGCAAAGCACCTTGCACTGTCAGCCATGCGAAACAATTCCAGCGGGTCAGACAGGCGCGAGACTGCAATCGCCACACGTGTTTGGCTGTCTTGTTCGACACCCAATTGATCCATGATTTCCGAACCGGTGGTAGACAATGACAAAGTGATCTGCCCATCCGAAATTGCGATATTCAGGCGGCCTGACCCGACCTGCCCATACGCTTTGGACTGCGTGGATGGCACGGAGATTGTGGTAATCAAGGCCAAAACTAAAACAAAAAACTTCTTTAACACGGCAACACCCAACCTGAGCTCTGCGCCTCAAAAATAAATCTGTATTACACCCGGTACAACCACAACACGAGCCCCCAAGACCCCACCAAATATGGGGAGTGCGCGGGCTTCGACGAGGAAAGTATCCGACAATCAAAGTCAGGTTGACATTGTTGACTGTTTCACTCAGTTACCAATTAGCAAGCGTCGTGATGCCCGCCAAATACCGTTTCAGCAATGGAAGACCCTACCCCGATGATAAAGTTATTTGCCGCCACCAGCGTCCTGACCCTTACCGCAGCAACCGCGTTTGCCGCGGGCGATACTCATTCGAAATCCGATGTCCTGACCACTTATGCCGACATTGCCGAGGCGAAATACGAAGACAGCCTGATTGCGGCAAAGTCCCTGCAGAAGGCCGTGAACGCGCTGATCGCACAACCGTCAGATGCAACACTGAACGCTGCCCGGGCTGCATGGATCGCAGCGCGCGTGCCGTATCAGCAGACCGAAGTTTATCGCTTTGGAAATGCCATTGTCGACGATTGGGAAGGCAAGGTTAACGCGTGGCCGCTGGACGAAGGGCTGATCGACTATGTCGATGCCTCCTATGGTGGCCCGAGCGACGAAAACGAATTCGCAACTCTGAACGTGATCGCCAATCCCAGCTTCGACCTTTCAGGCGAAACAATTGACGCCACCGAGATCACCCCAGCCCTTCTAAGTGATACTCTGCATGAAGCGGATGGGATCGAGGCCAATGTCGCGACCGGCTATCACGCCATTGAATTCCTGCTATGGGGTCAGGACCTTAACGGCCACGGTTCTGGCGCAGGAAACCGTCCTTTCACGGACTACGTGCAGGGCAATGCATGCACAGGCGGCAATTGCGACCGCCGCGCGCTGTACCTGAGTGCGGCCACCGACCTGCTGGTCAGCGATCTGGCTTGGATGGCCGATCAATGGAAAGAAGGCGGCGAAGCGCGGGCCGCTCTGGCCGTGGACGAAACCGCCGGTGTGTCTGCCATTCTGACCGGAATGGGTTCGCTGTCTTACGGTGAACAGGCAGGTGAGCGGATGCGCCTTGGCCTGATGCTGAACGACCCCGAGGAAGAGCATGATTGCTTTTCTGACAACACGCACAACAGCCATTACTATGACGGGCTTGGTATCCAGAATGTCTATCTGGGCAGCTACACCCGCATAGACGGCACCCCGGTCAGCGGTTCATCTCTGTCTGATCTGGTGTCGTCAAGCAATCCGGAACTGGACGCCGAGATGAAGATCAAGCTGGCAAACACAATGCAGGCACTGGGGCGCTTGAAATCCACGGCTGAGGCCGGGTTTGCTTATGACCAGATGCTCGAGCGTGGCAACGAAGGCGGTGAACAACTGATCATGGGCGGCGTTAACAGTCTGGTCGATCAGACGAAGACGATCGAGCGGATCGTCACAGCTCTGGAACTGGACCAGATCGAGTTTGAAGGCTCGGACAGTCTGGACAACCCAAACGCTGTTTTCCAGTAACTCATGCATTGCCGGAGGCGCGTCTTTTGCCACGCCTTCGGCATCCTTGATCCCGCAGACCCACCAGTTGACTCTGGACCAAGGTCAAATAACTTACTAATTAAGTAAGAAATATATCGAGCACCGAGTCGGTATGATCGTATGCCACTGCACAAATATAACGGATCACGACATCCAAACCGCGATTGACTGGATGCGCTCGGCTGATCCCTTTGCGGTCATCACGCCCGGAAAGATCTACCATGCCCTTGGAAAGTCTGCGGATTGTGGCGGTTGCATGCCGCTTTTCTTAGACACGATGCGGTCCAGCGACAAACTGGAAGTCCCAATGCAGCTTCGTGCGTTGCGCACCGATGCATCACAGGAGAATACGAATGAAGGGCGACCCAAAGGTCATAGAATATCTAAACAAGTCTCTGCGGCATGAGTTGACGGCCGTCAGCCGGTACTGGCTTCACTATCGTCTGCAGGAAGACTGGGGTCTTGGTCACATGGCCAAGAAAAGCCGCGAGGAAAGCATCGAAGAGATGGGGCACGCGGACAAGCTGGTCGAGCGGATCATCTTTCTTGGCGGCCATCCAAACCTTCAGAAACTGGACCCTTTACGCATCGGGCAAACCCCAAAGGAAACACTCGAATGCGACCTGGCGGCAGAGATCGACGCCAGGGCCCTCTACAAGGAAGCGCGCGAATGTTGTCAGAGCGCCGGAGACTACGTCACCATGTCTCTGTTTGAAGGATTACTGGCCGATGAAGAAGGGCATATTGATTTTCTTGAAACGCAGCTTGATCTGTTTGAAAGGATCGGCGAGGCCAATTATGCAGACCTCAACGCATCGAAAATGGATGAAGGCGAGTAAACTTTCGTTTGCGGTGGCGGCCGTTTGTGCGACGACCCCATGCCTGTCGGCCGAATTACAGGACCTGCACTTAAACGTCATCCCCAGAACCGAAGACGAAAAATCCCGGATTGCGGCTGTCACGGCTACTCCGTTGGATTTCGACGCCCCACAACGGTTTGAAGAACTACCTGCGGGTGCAGCAACCGTGCGCCTGCGCACCGACGCGGATGCGTTTTCCCAACCGTCCGGCAATCTGGAATTCGCCCAGGAACTTGACTTCAAAGTCGGCAATGGGCTGTTCAAGAAAATCTGGGTCTCATCGCCGTCCTCCACTCTGGCTTCGGACGGGTTGGGGCCGCTATACAACGCGCGCTCGTGTCAACGCTGCCACCTCAAGGACGGTCGGGGGCACACGCCGAATGGGCCGGATGACAACGCCATTTCGATGTTTCTGCGTGTGTCGATTCCCGGCGGGGATTCGATACAGGAGATCAAAGACTACATCGCCACACAGCCCGAGCCGAACTACGGCGGACAGATGCAGGACCTGTCCCTACCCGGTCACCCGGCGGAATACAGGTTGGACATCACTTACGAGGACGTGCCCATAAAGCTTTCGGGCGATGAAACTGTCGTCTTGCGCAAACCAACTTATAAGGCCGCTGATCTGGGCTATGGCCCTCTGCACCCCGATGCGATGCTCAGCCCGCGTGTCGCACCGCAGATGATCGGGTTGGGACTGCTTGAGGCGATCCCCGTCGATGACTTGCTCGCCAAGGCTGACGCCGACGATGCAGATGGCGATGGTATTTCGGGCCGACCAAATATCGTCTGGTCGATCGAATATGGCGCGCCGATGATGGGCCGCTTTGGGCATAAGGCTGGTATGCCGACGATTGCGCAGCAATCCGCTGCGGCCTTTGCCGGGGACATCGGAATTTCAAGTCCCCTGTACCCGGCAGCGTATGGGGACTGCACTGAATTGCAGGCAGAGTGTGTAAGCGCCCCGCACGGAGACGGTGACGATCGCACGTTTGAAATAGACCAGCAGGGCATGGATCTGGTCGTTTTCTACAGCCGCAATCTGGGTGTGCCAGAGCGTCGTGACGTGGACGATGCCGAAGTTTTGCGCGGCAAGCGCGTGTTTCACGACAGCGGGTGCGCCGCGTGCCACACGCCATCACACGTCACGCACCGGCTGGAAGATCGGCCCGAGCATAGTTTCCAATTGATCTGGCCCTATACCGACCTGTTACTGCACGACATGGGCGAGGGTCTTGCCGACAACCGTCCCGAGTCCCGCGCGACAGGCCGCGAGTGGCGTACACCGCCGTTGTGGGGAATTGGCCTGACGGAGCAGGTTTCGGGGCATACCCAGTTCCTGCACGACGGTCGCGCGCAATCGCTGCTGGAAGCTATCCTGTGGCATGGCGGCGAAGCTCAGGTGGCACGCGACAAGGTTGTCACGCTGCCCAAGGCGGACCGTGCGGCCCTCATCCGGTTTTTGGAGAGCCTGTAGTGCGTGCCGTTCTGCTCGCTTTCGCTCTGATGACTCCTTTGCCCGCAACAGCTCAGGACCGGGGGCCGATCCTGACGGACGTGGTCGAAGGGCACATCCTGCCCGGCTATGCGCGTTTGTCCAAGGCAACCGGCGCACTTAGCAGCGTGGCGCAAGGGGATTGCGCAGCCACATCCCCCGAATTTCGCGCGGCCTATCATGCTGCTTTTGATCGCTGGATTACAGTAAGTCATTTGCGGTTCGGTCCCTCCGAGACCGACAACCGGGCATTTGCGCTGGCGTTCTGGCCCGATACCAAAGGGTTCACACCCAAGGCGCTGTCAGGTCTGATCGCAGTTCGGGATTCCGCCGTCGAAACGCCCGAAGGATTTGCCGAGACGTCAGTCGCCGGGCGCGGTTTCTTTGCGCTGGAGATGATGCTGTACGACCCCGCCTTCATGGAAACCGAAGACGAGCCGTACCGATGCGCCCTTGTTCAAGCAATCGCAGTCGACATCAATCACAACGCCAATTCGATTGATGCGGATTGGGTGTCATACGCAATTCAAATCACCAAACCCGGAGGCCAAAGCGCATTCCGCTCGGACAGTGAAGCCGTGCAAGAGCTGTACAAGGCGCTTGTCACGGGGTTGGAATTCACGGCCAACACCCGCCTCGGGCGGCCATTAGGAGCGTTAGACCGCCCCCGGCCCAAGCGTGCCGAGGCGCGGCGATCTGAACGCTCGTTGCGCCATGTCGAACTGTCCCTGATCGCATTGCGGGATCTTGCGGCGCGATTGTCGGCAGATCACCCCGAGATTGACACCGATCTGGCCAAAGCGTTCGAAAAGGCCATCGACCGCACGCAGCGTTTGGATGATCCGGGGCTTGCGGGCATCGCGACACCTCAGGGGCGATTGCGGGTTGAAGCTCTGCAACAGTCGATCAACGACATCCGGTCGGTTGCCACTACTGAGCTTGGCCCGACATTGGGTATCAACGCCGGGTTCAACGCATTAGATGGGGATTAAGGTATGACCAGCCGCCGCCGATTTCTGGCAGGACTGGCTGCGGCTAGCCTTGCCCCCACCCAAGGATGGGCGGCCGTCGGTGCGCCCGACTATCTGGCCGCCGCCCTGTTTCCTGATGGATCACACCGTTTGGTCGGTTTGTTGGCGGATGGAAGTATTCTGTTCTCACTGATCTTGCCCGCCCGAGGCCACGCCGCCGCCGCGCACCCCCATCGCCCGCAAGCTGTTGCCTTCGCGCGGCGACCGGGGACCTTTGCCGTGATCATCGACTGCACAACAGGTGCGCAAACCGCGGCGTTAAACGCGCCTGACGGCAGACACTTCTACGGTCACGGCGCATTTTCACAGGATGGCACCCGACTATTCACAACAGAAAATGACTACGAAGCCGGAGAAGGCGTGATCGGTGTCTGGGAGACTGCACAATATACTCGGTTGGGCGAGTTTCCGTCAGGGGGAACCGGCCCTCATGACATTCGCCTTATGGCCGATGGGAAAACACTGGTCATCGCCAACGGAGGAATTGAAACGCACCCCGACACCGGCCGCACCAAGCTGAACCTGCCGGTCATGCAACCGAAGCTCACCTATCTGGACCTCGACGGCTCCATGCTTGAACAGGCCGAATTGCCGCCGGGGCTGCGCCAGAACTCGATCCGTCATCTGGCGGTCCGGCCTGACGGGCTGATTGGGTTTGCGACCCAATGGCAGGGTCAAACCATTGAACACCCGCCGCTGCTTGGCCTGCACAGACCGGGCGACGAAATCCGCTTATTATCCGCCCCGAATGCGTATCAAAGCAGGTTGCAAGGCTATGCCGGCAGCATCGCTTTTTCCGGCGATGGTGCATCGGTCGCGATCACCTGTCCCCGCGGAAACGCTTTGCACCAGTTTCGTGTCGAAGACGGTCAATTGATAGGTGTTTTCAAACTGGATGACGTCTGCGGACTTGCCTCCAGCGCAGACAGGCTTGTTTACACCACAGGCACCGGCGCGGTTGGAACGCTGGGAACAACAGTCAAAACGTCGGCCCGGCAGGACTGCCAATGGGACAACCACCTGATCCCCGTGGGACGTCCCGCGTAATTTGGGCAAACACCCCCCCTTAGATTACACTTGGAAGAATCAAGCAGCTACCGTATTGGCGGGCGAAACACCGGCTCCCCTCTGAGTTAAGGACTGACTCGATTGAAACAGACGCCCGACGCACCACATTCCATCTACGGGGTTGATAAATGGGGCAAAGACCTGATCGAGGTGACGAAGCGGGGTGAAATCGGTCTGCGCAATCCGCTTGCGCCCGACGCTGCCGCGATCAGCCTGCCCGGAATTCTGGCCGATCTGGATGACCGGGGGATCAAGGCGCCAATGCTGCTGCGGGTTTCCTCTTATCTGGAACATGAAATTGCGCATCTGAACGAAAGCTTCCGCGACGCCATTGCGCGCGTAGGCTACAAAGGCTCCTATCGCGGCGTCTTTCCGATCAAGGTGAACCAGCAAGCGCAAGTTGTCGACCGCATCGTCGAGTTCGGTAAGAAATACAACTACGGGCTTGAGGCCGGATCAAAACCCGAACTTGTCGTGGCGCTGGCGCATCGCCTTGCGCCCGAGGCGCTGATCGTCTGCAACGGCGTCAAAGATGCCGAGTTCATCCAACTGGCCATCCTTAGCCGCAAGATCGGCTTTAATACCGTGATCGTTCTGGAAAGCCCGAAAGAGGCCGACACAGTGATCAAGGTCTACAACGAACTGGGTATCGAACCCCTGATCGGCGTGCGGGTGAAGCTGACCAACCAGATCAGCGGCAAATGGGAAGAAAGCTCGGGCGACCGCTCGGCCTTTGGCATGAACACTGACCAACTTGTCGCAGCGGTGGACAAACTGCGCGACGCGGGGCTGTTGCATTGCTTGAAACTGCAACACTCGCATCTGGGCAGTCAGGTACAGGACGTCAACGACGTGCGCCGTGCTGTGGGCGAAGCGTGTCGCTACTACACCGAACTCACGCGCGAAGGCGTGCCGATGACCCATCTGGACCTCGGCGGCGGCATGGGCGTGGATTACACGGGCGAGAAGAAAGCCGCCGAGAACTCGATCAACTACACGGTCGAGGAATACTGCGCCAACGTGGTCGAAACCGTGGCTTATGCCATGGATGAGGCCGAGATCGCCCACCCAACGCTTGTCACCGAAAGCGGGCGGGCCGTGGTGGCTACATCCTCGATGCTGGTGTTCAATGTGTTGGAAAGCACGCTCTACGACGCCCCAACCGGCCCCGAGGTTGAACCCGACGATCATCACATGGTCGCTGACCTTGCAGCCGTTCACGGATACCTCAGCAAAACCCGCCTACAGGAATGCTGGAACGACGCCACATTCTATCGCAACGAACTGCGCGCGCTGTTCAGACGCGGCTATGTCGACCTGCGCCAGATGGCCCGCGCCGAGCGTATCTACCTATCCCTGATGGCCCGCCTCAAGGCGCTGGCGGCCAGTGATGATCTGGAAACAGATGTGGATGACCAGCTTGAGAAAGTGGCCGATATCTACCACTGCAACTTCTCTCTGTTCCAATCCCTGCCCGATGTCTGGGCCATTGACCAACTGCACCCGATCGTCCCACTGCAAGGTCTGAACGAAACCCCCGACCGGCGCGCCGTCCTGTCCGACATCACCTGCGACAGCGATGGCAAGATCGACCAGTTCATTCTGGCCGACGGTGTCTCACCCAGCCTGCCGGTGCATTCGCTGCCGGATGAGGGCGAGTACTTCATGGGCGTCTTTTTCGTCGGCGCCTATCAGGAAACGCTTGGCGATCTGCACAACCTCTTTGGCGACACCAACGTCGTCACCATCGACCTGCGCGCCGATGGCGGCTTCGACCTGCTGCATGAACAAGAGGGCGACACGATCAGCCAGGTCCTGTCCTATGTCGAATTCGACCCGCAAGACTGCGTCGCCGCTTTCCGCAAAATGGTGGACGAGGCGATCTCGACCGGTACTCTGCAAGCCAAGGACCGCAAAACCCTGATGAGCGCCTATCGCGACTCGATTAACGGCTACACCTATTACGAATAAGAAGGAGACAGACCATGGGCAAAACACTGGTTGTCGGCGCCGGCGGCGTATCCCACGCAGCCGTGCACAAAATGGCGATGAATTCAGATATATTCACCGAAATCACGCTGGCCAGCCGCACGAAATCGAAATGCGATGCCATCGCAGCGGCCGTCAAGGATCGCGTTGGCGTGGATATCAAGACCGCCGAACTGGACGCCTACAAGGTCGAAGATACGGTCAAACTGATCAAGGAAACCGGTGCTGAAATCCTTGTGAACCTCGCCCTGCCCTATCAGGATCTGGTGCTGATGGATGCGTGCCTCGAGGCCGGAATCCACTATCTCGATACCGCGAACTACGAGCCCGAGGATGAGGCCAAGTTCGAATACCACTGGCAATGGGCCTATCAGGAGCGGTTCAAAGCGGCGGGCCTGACCGCCATCCTCGGCTCGGGCTTTGATCCGGGCGTGACATCCGTGTTCGCCAAATGGCTGAAGAAACACAAGCTGGAGACAATCCGCCAGATCGACGTTCTGGATGCCAATGGCGGCAGCAACGATCAGGAATTCGCCACCAACTTCAACCCCGAAATCAACCTGCGCGAAGTGCTGGCCGAGGTCCGCCACTGGGAAGGTGGCGCGTGGCAACACTCCCCCGCCATGACCCACAAGGTCGAGTTCGACTTCCCCGCCATCGGCCCCAAAAACATGTACCTGATGTATCACGAGGAACTGGAGTCACTCAGCACCCACTTCCCCGAAATCGAGCGCGCCCGATTCTGGATGACCTTCGGCGACGCCTATATCATGCACGCCAAGGTACTGGAAAATGTCGGCATGACCCGCATCGACCCGGTGATGCATGACGGCAAGGAAATCATACCTATCCAGTTCCTGAAAACCCTTCTGCCCGATCCCGGCGATCTGGGCGCGGAAACCAAGGGCAAAGCCTGCATCGGCGACATCGCCACAGGTCAGGCCAAGGATGGCTCGGGCGAGAAGACCTTTTACATCTACAACATCTGCGACCATGAGGAATGCTACGCTGAGGTCGGCTCCCAGGCCGTCAGCTACACCACTGGCGTCCCCGCCATGATCGGCGCGGCACAAGTGCTGAAAGGCAACTGGCGCGAACCCGGCGTGTGGAACATGGAACAACTCGACCCGGATGACTTCATGGACATGCTGAACAATCACGGCCTCCCGTGGCAAGTCCACGAACTCGACGGCCCAGTCGAGTTCTAGATCCGGAACTTCATCTGGCCAAAAATATCCCGGGGGGTCCGGGGGGCTGGCCCCCGGCCTCTCCACAATCGGAGACGCCCGATATGTCTGACATGATGACCACCCAAGCCGGCGACGCCGGTGCCTTCCGTAATTTCGATCTTAACCGCGTCCCCACCCCTTGCTTCGTGGTCGACGAAAAAGCCGTCGAACGAAACCTGACCATCCTCTCAGACATCGGCACCCGGTCAGGCGCGCATGTTCTCAGCGCGCTCAAGGCGTTTTCGATGTTCTCTCTGGCCCCGCTGGTGCGCCAGCACCTTGGTGGCACCTGCGCCAGCGGCATCTACGAAGCGCGTCTGGGCCGCGAGGAATATGGTGGCGAGGTCGCAACCTTCTGCGCCGGGTACAAGGACGCGGATATCGACGAGATCCTGTCGCTGTCGGACCACATCATCTTCAACTCTCCAGCGCAAAAGGATCGGTTTCTGAGCAAGGCCGAAAGCGCCAAAGTTCAGGTCGGCCTGCGCATCAACCCAGAACATTCCGAAGGCGAGATACCCAAATACGACCCCTGCGCGCCCTGCTCGCGCCTTGGCACACCGGTCAGTCAACTGACCGCCGAAACCTTGAACGGGGTTGATGGCCTGCACATGCACACGCTCTGCGAACAGGGGTTCGAACCGCTGCAACGCACGTGGGCGGCAATCGAACATAAGCTCAAACCCTTCCTCAGCCAACTCAAATGGCTGAACTTCGGCGGCGGGCACCATATTACCCGCAACGATTACGACCGCGGCGGGCTGGTGGGTTTCATCAAAGCCATCCGCACCGAATACAATATCGACATCTACCTCGAGCCCGGCGAGGCCGTCGCCTTGGACGCGGGTATTCTGGTCGGAGAGATCCTCGACCTGCCGACCAATGGCATGAGTCTTGCGATCACCGATATCTCCGCCACCTGTCACATGCCCGACGTGATCGAGGCCCCCTATCGCCCCGCCCTGATGGACGAGGCCGCAACAGGCCATACCTACCGTCTGGGTGGCCCCTCATGCCTCGCGGGCGACGTGATCGGCGACTACACGTGGGACAAGCCGCTGGAAATCGGCCAGCGTTTTGCCTTCCTCGATCAAGCGCATTATTCGATGGTCAAGACCAACACGTTCAACGGCGTTCCCCTGCCCACCATCGCCCTGTGGAATAGCGATACGGACGACCTGAAAATCATCCGGCAGTTCGGCTATGACGACTTCAAAGAGAGACTCTCATGAGCATCTTCCTCGACAGCGAACTTACCGCCGTGGAACGCAGCGAATCCGCCCGCTTTCGCGTGATCCCCGTGCCGCTCGAACGCACCGTGTCTTATGGCGCGGGCACGGCCAAGGGCCCCGGTGCCATCATCGAAGCCAGCAATGAGTTGGAGCGCATTACCGGCCATGCCGAACCCTGCGTCGAGGGGATCTTTACCGAACCCCCGCTGGACTGCGACGGCCCGCTGCCCGAGGTGATGGAACGGCTGGCCCAACGCACCGAGGCCGCCATTCGCGCAGGCAAGGTGCCGGTCACGCTGGGCGGAGAGCATTCGCTCAGTTACGGCGCGGTAATGGGCGTGGCACGGGCGCTTAACCAACCCATAGGGATCGTGCAGATCGACGCCCACGCCGATTTGCGCAACGCGTATCAGGGCGAGAAACACTCTCACGCGTCGGTTATGCACCTGCTGGCCGAGCAAGGCGTCAAACTGGCCCAATTCGGCGTCCGCGCCTTTTCCACCGAAGAAGCCCAAAGCCGTCTGAAAAACCACGTCTTCCACGTGGATGCCGAGGAGTTGGTCACCGGCAATATCCACGCGGTCGACCTGCCCGAGGATTTTCCCGAACTGGTCTATGTCAGCTTTGACGTGGACGGTTTGGACCCATCGCTGATGCCCGCCACCGGCACCCCGGTTCCGGGCGGGCTTGGATATTACCAAGCCCTGCGCCTGGTCGAACACGCCCTGAAGGGCCGCAAATGCGTAGGCTTCGACGTGGTCGAGCTGGCCCCCGACGGCAATGCAGCGTGGGACTTTACCGCGGCACAAATCGTCTATCGACTGATGGCAGCCTGTTAACCCTCGGACGTTTCATTCAGTTCCATGTGCCCTTCACCCTTGCTCAGGACGCGGCGCAACATAGGCTCAAAGAACTCCAACGGTTTGGTCGGATAGTCCGGGTCAAACGCCTTCTGATCGTATTCGTGGCAGAAATAGCGGCAGTCCTCCCAGTACGGGCTGTCGCGGTACTTGTCGCGGGCATTACGATCTCCGCCCCAATGATGATTGTAGTAATACCCTTGAAAGACACAGTGATGTTTCAAAATCCAATAGGTCTTTTCGCTGACATAAGGCTTCATCATTGCGGCTGATAACTCACCATGATTGTAGGGGGACAGAATATCGCCAGTGTCATGGATCAAGGCCGCTACGACCAATTCCTCATCCGCGCCATCCTCATAGGCGCGGGTCGCGGCCTGAAGACTGTGCTGGTAGCGATTCACCGGATAAGGCGTCCAATCTTCGTCCAGCGAGCGGATCGCATCCAGAATTCGCTCGGGCAGAGCGGCGTTATAGGCCTCTTCATATTCGATGACGGCATCCCAGTCGGCTTTGGTCGCCTCCTCGAAACTGGTCCAGGTGGGTTTGTTGCTTTTGTCCAGCATCGCGCGGTCCTTTGGCTGATTTGTTCAGCGAGGATAGCGCAAACTGCTTGCCCAAAAAAATGAATTGATTTTATCACATCAATCAAAAAATACTTTCAATATGCAAACCAAAGCCCTTGAGACCTTTCTATGCGTTGCCGAGTCAGGAGGCTTTCACGCGGCGGCCCGCAAGCTGAACATCACCCAGACGGCTGTCAGCGCCCGTATCCGATTGATCGAAGAAGAAACCGGAAAGCCCCTATTCACACGCGGTGCCGGGGGTACAAGGCTGACAGAATTCGGACGCCAATTCCGACCCTATGCGGAACAGATGCTGTCGCTTTGGTCCTTTGCATCCCGCGATCTGCCTGCACAAACACAGAACCGGATCGCTTTGCGGTTAGGTGCGCAACTCAGCATTTGGGACCCCTTGCTGGTCGACCTCGCGGTGCGCTTTGAACAGCGTCTTGGGCAAATTCTGCTGACGCTGAATTATGATCACGATCTGAACATGGTCGACGCCGTGGCGACCCATGTACTTGACGCTGCGCTGACACATGAAAAACCAACAGATGCGCGGGTTGAGTGTAAGGAACTTGTCCCAGAACGGTTGATATTGGTTCAGGCAACAACCAACCTGCACGATCCCGTCTTCGTTAATCTGGAATTGGGCGAGGTCTATCAGGATCACATTCGGTCAATCGCGCGACAGGCGTCGACTCAATCGGTCTTTCTGGGAAACTGCATGATGGCCCTGCGCTATATCCTCAAGAGGGGCGGAACCGGCTATTTCCCCGAATATCTCGTTGCTGAGTATTTACACGCTGGCGATCTATGCCGCGTGATCGGTTCGCGCGACCTTTTGCTGCCTGTTTACCTGATCGCCCGGAAGAACAGCCCAGCCCTGGAAAGTGTTCTGGGGTGCGTGACAGACCTTAGAGGAGCAAGCTAGGCCGCAGTCGGCATTGGTGTCGCATTTCGTCGTCTGGTCCGCAAAAGCGGGCGTCCTGCGATCAACAGAAACACGCACGAAATCAAGATGCCCAAAATCGCTGGTAGATAAAGCAATATCCACAGATCCGGATCGTCGATCACGACAGGTGACACAAATCCCCGAACGCCCTCGAGCAGAACCAGAATCGTAAACGCCCCGAAAATCTGCGGCCACAGCCCAAACCTTGAGAAACTTCCCAACATCAAAGTGGCATATCCGGCCATCGCGACTGCCACGCATATGGCAATCCACGAAAACCTCTGATGCAGTTCGTCGATCAACTCACCTTCGCTGAACTCCCCTGCCGCGATAATCTTGTCCCGGCTTTGCAAAAGCTCGAGGGTGGGAATGGCTTCGAGACTGCGATTATTTATCCGGTTGGTGTTTGTCATCCCAGAGATGTCATAAGACGCGTCCTCAAACAGTGTCGAAGACAGCGTTCGCCCATCTTTGGTCAACCGCAAAGCGACCCCGTCCACCATCACAAGGTGTATCCCCTCGCCACTATTGACCAGATAGGCGGTTTTACTTGAGTAGCTGACCGGATTATCCTCATCCCGACGGTCAGAGACGAACACCTCGTACAGCGTCCCGTCCAGGTCAATCCGCCCGATATAAACCGTCACACCAACCGCGGGGTGCATAAACTCACCCTCATTCAATAGCTGGGCGGTGACATCGCCTGCGACCTCGGCCTGACGTCGTTCAAGCTGATCAACGGACGCGGGGCGCAGGAACACACTGATCGCAGCCATCATCAGCCCGGTTATCAGCCCAAACAGAAACACGGCGCGCGCCAACCGCCACGGGCTGGACCCGGTGGCCAACATGACCGTAAGTTCGCTTTCCCGGCTCAGACGATTGGTGGCATAGACGGCGGCGGCGAACACCGCCATCGGCATCACGGTTCGTATCAGGGTGGGAAGGGTCAGGGCGGTGAACTCCAGAAACACCATAGCCGACTGCCCGCCGCTGATCACACGGTCAAACAGGCTGACCGAGCGGGTGATCCAGAAAACACCCACCAGAACCAGGGTGAAAAAGCCGAACAGAATCAGCAGTTGCCGCAGGAAATAGCCATCGAAGCGCGACATGAGACTCCATCCGTCTGATCAAGTTCCCGCCGACAGTATTGTATTCGGAAAGCCGTGGAAACCGCGTTTGGACACTCGGCTGAATTTTACCTCAATCCGGCAGCAGGTGAATTGTCAGATAGCACAAAAGCTGAAAACCACCCTGAACCATATGGTTTTCTTCCAGATCGAATTTCATGACCGTCTGATCAGACAGAAAGAACGCAAGCCACAGGCCAATTGACACAACAAAGGCCGTATCCACGCGTTTGATCCAAAGCTTCCTGTTCTGATAAGGCGTTGCAACTGCTATCAAAAACAGCAAGGCCGCAATCAAAGCCCAAGCGATGATACCGATAAACAAGGCGATATCCACGGCCGGAGTCGCTCCGAACTGCTCAAGTGTTTTTTGCAGGAACGGATAGTTGTGCCCATCGAACCACGGCGTAGACGTGTACCCAAGCAGCTCCAGACCACCGACAAAGTCGGTGAGGAACGCAAAGGCCCACCATACGAACCAGAACGCAACAAGGCTTTGTTTAAAGAAAATACGCATGGATTGCCCCCAAGACAGCAAAAACTCATCAAGAACGCGACCAACACTACTTGATTTGCTGAAAATTTAGAAATTCCGGTCAGAATGCTACGGTGCCGACGGCACAGGCTCGCCTGAGATTTTGAGGGAAATGGCAGGGGCAGCAGGGTTCGAACCCGCGACCTACGGTTTTGGAGACCGTCGCTCTACCAACTGAGCTATACCCCTAAGGTGCGCCTCAGATATGCCAGCCGCGCGGCGGACTCAAGAGGCTTTTTGAGATTCAGCCACAGTTATGTATTTCACAAACAAGTTGCGCGCGGCGTTGAGTTCTATAAGACACATTTTCGCCAACAGAAGGACGCCTGACGTGAACCTCCGCAAGAAAATTGCCGACAGCGAAGCCGTTCTGAACTGGGCGGCCCGGCGGATCGCAAGCTATATCCGGATGGTCAACCGCAATACCAAGTGGCAACGTATCGGGTACGAAGAACTTGACCAACTGGCCGATCAAGGCGAACCGGTCATCGTTGTTCTGTGGCATCAGCGACTGGCGCAGTCGCCCTATTTCTTTCCATTGGACAAGGGTCGCATCTGTTCGATCACCTCGTCGGCACGTGCAGGCAGCATGGTAGGCCGGGTGCAGAAACTGTTCGGCATGGACACGATTGCCATGTCCAGCCACAAGCGCCACGTCGCCTTGTCGCGCGAGGTTCTTGGAAAGATGAAACAGGGTATCTCGATCGGGATCGCCGCCGATGGTCCGCGTGGGCCTGAACGCGTATCTTCAACCGTGCCCCTGATCTGGGCGCGCACGTCGGGCAAACGGGTCTTTGGCATCACATTCTCAGCCAAATACGGAAGCGAGGCTGGAACCTGGGATCGCCTACTGATGCCGCGCCCGTGGCGGAACGAAGGCGTCTTTTTGTGCCGCGAATGGACGGATCCCGTTCCGCGCAAAGCGACCGAAGACCAGATCGAAGCGCTGCGCCTCAGCCTTGAAAAACATATGAACGACATCACCGCCGAGGCTGACCGGATGGTTGGGCGCGAGCCGTGGTCGCCGAAGGGCTAACCGCCCCTCAGCCTTTGCATCAGATAGATTTCGCTGCCTTCAGGGATCGGCTCGGTCAGACCGCTGGCTACAACGCGCCCGTCAATCGCGATGGACACGCCGGCATCTATCGGCCCTTGAAGCTGAGGATGTAGCCGCACCAGTTCCTGTAGCAGCTCACCCGTGGTCTTGGCATCGACCTCCACCACCTGCTGGCCCCCGGTCAAAGACCGAAGACCAGACCAGAGGTGAACCTCAACCATTGTCCCTAAGCGCGGCCAGAATGCGCGGCGGGGACATGGGCAGTTGCTTCATTCGAACGCCCGCCGCTTGCGATACCGCATTTGCGATAGCGGCCAGAGGCGGCACGATTCCTGTTTCGCCCACTCCGCGCACGCCGAACGGGTGGCCGGGGTTGGGGACTTCGACAATCACCGTGTCGATCATGGGCAGGTCGCTGGCGACGGGGATGCGATAGTCAAGGAAGATCGAGTTTTGCAGCCGACCATCCTCGCCATAGATATATTCCTCGTTCAGCGCCCAACCGATTCCTTGTGCAGCGCCGCCCTGGTACTGGCCTTCCACATAGGTCGGGTGGATGGCCTTGCCCGCGTCCTGAATGACCGTATAGCGCGTGATGCTGGTCTTACCCGTTTCCGGATCAACTTCGGCATCCACAATATGCGTACCAAAGGACACACCTGCACCTTCGGGCGTCGCCTCGAAATGGCCCGAGATCGGCCCCCCGGTGCTGCCCATATTGGCCGTGATATCAGCCAGTGGCATCGGATCGAAATCTCCGGCATTGGGGCCAGACGGGACAGCGCAACCGTTTTCCCATTTTACCGCGTCCACGGGGATGCCCCACTTGGCCGCCGCGCGTTCGCTCAGTTTCTCAACCGCATGGCGCGCCGCTTTGATGGTCGCCAGACCGCTGGCATAGGTCACGCGTGAACCGTGGCTGACATCGTTATAGCCCAGCGTCGCCGTATCCGCGATTGTCACACGGATGTTTTCATAAGGGATACCAAGCACTTCGGCCGCCATCAGCGCCATCGACGCGCGCGAGCCGCCAATATCCGGCGTCCCCACCATCAACTGCGCCGAGCCGTCCTCGGACAGGGCCAGCGACACGCTTGTCTCGCCGCCGTGGTTGAACCAGAACCCGCAGGAAATCCCGCGCCCCTGCCCTGGCTTCAGTGGGGCCGAATAATGCGGATGCGCCTTGGCCGCTTCCAGCGTTTCAACCAGACCGATCCGCTGATAGCGCGGGCCATAGCTGGCCTTGGTCCCTTCATGGGCCGCGTTTTTCAGGCGTACATCGACCGGGTCCAGACCCAGTTTCTTGCACAGCTCGTCAATCACCGACTCGACGGCAAACGCGCCCATTGGCGCACCCGGCGCACGGTAGGCGGCCTGTTTCGGACGGTTGGCCATGACGTCATAGCCGATCTGCTTGACGTTAGTCAGGTTATAAGGCGCAAAAGCGCACATGGCGGTCATGTCGCCAGGCGCGCCCGGGAATGCCCCACCCTGCAAGCGGAATACACCCTGCGCGGCGGAAATAGTTCCGTCCTTCTTCATCCCGATTTTGATATCCATCGACGCCGAAGCTGTCGGACCGGTCGCCCGGAACACCTCGGGTCGAGTCATCACAACTTTAACGGGCCGGTTGGCCTTGCGGCTGAGTGCCAGCGCGACAGGTTCGATGAATACCGTTGTCTTGCCACCGAAACCGCCTCCGATCTCGGAGGCGGTGACGCGCAATTGCGAGGTTTCGATGCCCAAAAGCGCCGCACAGGTTTTTTGCGCGATCCAGTGGCCTTGAGTGGTACACCACAGCTCACCCTTGCCGTCAGTGCCCAGCATCCCCAGACAGGCATGCGGTTCGATATAGCCCTGATGGGTGGCTTCGGTGACGAAACTGTCTTCGATCACCAGATCTGCCTCGGCGAACCCGGCCTCGACATCGCCATGGCCGCTTTCGTGATAACGCACAACGTTGGGATGCATCCCCTCGGGCACGGAATAATCCGCAGCCCCTTCGCGGATGACCGGCGCATCCGGGGCCATCGCCTTGTCCACGTCAGTGACGTGGGGCAGAACCTCGTACTCGACCTCGATCAGTTTCAGCGCGTCGCGCGCGGCCAGAGCCGATGTCGCCGCAACGGCCGCAACTGCGTGCCCGTCATACAGCGCCTTTTCCCCCGCCATGACGTTTTCCAGCACATTCCAGAACTCACCTTCCAGGCCGGGCATGAACGGCACTTCGGCGAAATCGGCGCGGGTGACGACGGCTTTGACGTCCTTCAACGCCTCAGCTTTGGACGCGTCGATCTTCACAATCCGCGCATGGGCATGGGGCGAGCGCAGGATCGCACCGTGCAGCATCCCCGGGGCTGACATGTCCGCGCCAAACTTGGCCCGGCCCGTGACCTTGTCCAACCCGTCTGGGCGGTTCGGGCGAGTGCCGACAAAGGTAAATTCTGTCTTACGATCGTCCAGAGCCATTACGACGCCTCCCGCAATTCTTCTGCCGTTTCCATCACGGCGCGAATGATCTTGTCATAACCGGTGCAGCGGCAAAGGTTGCCTGCAAGCCAGTACCTGGTTTCTTCCTCGGTCGGGTTGGGGTTCTTTTCCAGCAGCGACTTGGCCGCCACCAGAATGCCCGGTGTGCAGATGCCACATTGCAGGGCGGCATGGTCGATGAACTTCTGCTGTAACGGGTGCAGCACGTCACCATCCGCGATACCTTCGACGGTTTCGATCTGCTTACCCTCGGCCTCGGCACCCAACATCAGGCAC
The DNA here is from genome assembly GCF_013034585.1 of Ruegeria sp. HKCCA5426. Lineage (NCBI taxonomy): Bacteria > Pseudomonadati > Pseudomonadota > Alphaproteobacteria > Rhodobacterales > Roseobacteraceae > Ruegeria > Ruegeria sp. HKCCA5426. Next base: position 379,484 of record NZ_WQGH01000003.1, on the reverse strand, counting down.
GAACAGACCAAACGGCCATCGACGGTGACGGAACACGCGCCGCAGTCGCCGGTTCCGCAGCCCTCTTTCGCGCCGGTCAGGTTCAGCTTGTCGCGCAGACAGTCCAACAAGGTTTCACGGGGGTCGCACAGAAAATCGACCTCATCCCCGTTCACGGTGGTGGATACGTGGAGCTTACTCATGCTTTTTCTCCCTTCGCGCGGGCATAGGCGATTTTCGCGGCACGTTTGGCCAGAACGCCAGCGACCTCGGTGCGGAATGCGATCGTGCCGCGTTTATCGTCAATCGGGTTGCAGGCTGCAGAGGCCGCTGCCGCCAGCGCATCCAGCGCCGCGTCGTCCAGCGTGCTGCCGATGATGGCTTTGGCGCAATCTTCAACCAACAGCACTGTTGGCGCGACCGCGCCCAGCGACACACGCGCCTCGACCACAGTATCGCCATCCAGACGCAGGCTGACACCTACGCCGACCACGGCGATATCCATCTCGGTGCGCGGAATGAACCGCAGATAGGCGTCGCCCGCGTTGTCCCCGCGCACAGGGATATTCACGGCTGAGACAACCTCGCCCTTGGCCAGCGACGTTTTGCCGGGGCCGGTGGGGATGTCTTCGACCGCCACCTCGCGCTCACCTTTGGGGCCGGTGACCGTCACAGTCACGCCTGCCGCGACCATCGCAGGCACCGAATCCGCCGCCGGAGAACCATTGCACAAGTTGCCGGTCAGCGTTGCGCGGCCCTGCACCTGCGTGGATCCGATCAAATCCATCGCCTCAACCACGCCGGGCCAGTCGCGGCCAAGCTCGGGGTGTTCGCTCATCTCGGCGCCGGTGGCGGCAACGCCCAGCGTCCAGCTTCCATCAGCGTTGCGGGTTATGTCGCTGACACCGTCGATTTTCTTGATGTCGATCAGTGTGTCGGGCGTGACCAATTCCGAGCGCAACTGCACTAGAACATCCGTTCCGCCAGCCAGAAAGCGGGTGACGCCCGTTGCGTTTGCAGCCAGAGCCGACGCCTCGGCGAAACTGGCGGGGCTGTGATAATCCATGAAAATACCTCGCACCTGTTGATCAGGATTCACTGGGGTTCGCAGGGGACGTTAGTGCAGCACCGCCCCGGCGTCCATGGCTGGAACGACCAAATTTTGCGATTCAAAATGTCGTTTCTAAACTTCCGATCAGAGGTCGATCTCGATCACGCCATCTTTTTGCGCAGCTCGGCTTTGGCAAAGGATGATCGCCCCCTCGCGCTGCTTGTTGGACAAAACGAAATCACGGTGTTCGACCTCACCCGAGACCACGCCGCATTTACAGACCCCGCAGATGCCGTCAGCGCATTTCACATCCACATGTATACCCGCCTCATTCAACACCTGCGCGGCGTCCTTGTCTGCGGGCACGGTCAGATCGCGGCCCGACTTGGCCAGCCGCAAGGTGAATTCGTGATTCTCGTATTCGGGTTGTTCGGGGACCGAGAAATACTCCAGATGCCGCGCCTCATCGGGAAAGTCCTGACGCTCAGCCGCCTGCATCACCCCGTCCATGAACCGATCCGGTCCGCAGGTATAGACATGCCAACCGTCCTGATAGCCTTTCAAGATCACATCCAGGTCGGCGCGCGTGCCTTCGTCCGATAAATGATAATGCACATGATCCGCCCAAGGCATCCCCGCCAAGTCTTCCAGATACCCGGCCCCGGCGCGGGTGCTGGCGGAATAATGCAGTTCGAACGGTTTGCCCAAGGCGTGCAACCGATGGGCGAAGGCTATCATCGGCGTTATTCCGATCCCGCCGCCCATCAGAAAACTCTTGGTCGCGCCTTCGTCCAGTTCAAAATGGTTGATGGGTTTCGAGATGAAGACCTTGCGCCCCTCGTTGAAAATCCGGTGCAGCAGGGCCGAGCCGCCGCGCCCGTCATCCTCGCGCAGCACACCGATCTGATAGGTCATGCGGTCGGACGGGTCGCCGGACATAGAATACTGCCGCAGGAATTCCGGCGCGACCAGAACGTCCAGATGCGCGCCAGCGGTCCATTCCGGCAAAGGCGAGCCGTCCAGAGTAGAGAATTCGTACTTGGTCACATCTGCCGTCATCTTACCGACCTTCGTCAGTTCAACCCGCATCACCGGAGCATCGCCAGCAATCGCGTAGCGGTGAATCACGGACATATCACCCGCAGCTTTGCGGGCCTTGTATTCATCTGCGGTCACCATTGCCTGATACGCGGCGATCCCGGCCTCGCGGTCCATTCCAAAAGGATAGGGCCAGGGATGCGGCGCAAGATAGGCGGGGTAGACCGCAAGCGTCTGGTCTTCGTATTTCAGATCAAGATCGGTTTGCAGGTCTCGTCGGTTCAACGGATGCTCGGTCGGGCGGTAAGCGCCGTCCGATTGCACTTCGATGTCCCACCACCATTTCTTGATGTCGTTCAGGCCGCCATTGCCGACAGTGTCATCCAGTTTCGCCAACGCTGGCGCGGCCTGAGGGATGTTCATCGCGGCCCATCGGAACGGACGCTCTTTGAAAATCCCCTCAAGGTTCCACGGGCAGGTCTTCATGCACCGCCCGCACATTGCACCGCCCGGCGTGGTCACGCGGTAGGTGGCGCATTTCTGGCTGTCGGATTTCCAGATTTCATAGCCGTTGAACATCAGCTTTGGCCCGGCGGTGATCGCGCCCGAGGGACATTCGCGGGCGCATTTGTTGCAAGACTCGCAAAAGGTTTGGAGGCCGAAATCAATCGGCTTGTCATGGGCTATCGGCATATCCGTGGTCACCGCACCGGACTTCAGGCGCGGCCCGAGGTAGGGATTCAAGATCACCTCTCCGATCCGGCTGACCTCACCCAACCCGGACAACAACAGGAGGGGCGGTTGCAGCACCTCACCATCCATTACCGTATGCGCGCGGGCCTTGCACCCGAGGTTACGGATCTGCTGCGCGATCACCCCACCCAGAAGCGAGAACCGCAGATAGGCGCGCATCGACTGCGCGACGCTGATCCAGTCATCGCCGCTGGCGCCCTCCATCGTTTCATAGCCTTGGTCGATGATCATGCTGATGGCTTGGTCGTGGGGAGGTGTAATCTCTTCCCCCGTCGCATCATGAGAATACCATGCCCATTCGGGACACCGGCTGAGGCCCACCGCATCAACTCCCAGAAAATACGTGGCCGCCTTGATATTCGCGGCATTGCGTGCGGTATCGGTTGGTGGAGGCGTGTCCGCGCTTTCTCCATCCTGCAACAACACAAATGCGCCCAGCGCGCGGCGTTGCGCGAAACTGGGGGCCGCTTTGCGAACGTAATAACCGCCTTTCGCCGCGTCCTGCAGGTTTTTCCCCATGTCGCCGAATTGTGCCCGCGCGAACATGTCAGCGCGCTTGGGGACGCGGGCGACGTTTTCTTCGTCAATATACGTGGTGGGCGCGTCGACCCGCTTGAGTTTTTCAAACGGATGCGCCCCATCCACATAGCGCCGTTTGGCATAAGCGTCGCGATTCAGCGCGTTCTTGGCAAACCCCGTACCCAGCCACCAAGCGGGGCCTTGGGTGTGAAACCACGGCTGCCGGGCCATCGGCGCCAATGGCAGATCATGCGCGATCTCCATCTCGGTCGTCACGGCAGCCAGCCCGAACCGTTTGCCCAGCCATGGGGCAACTACCTCTCCGTCCTCGACCGAACACAGGCCCGCCGCGACGGCGAGCTTTCCCAGATCAACCTCGGACGACATGACCGTGTGCGCCCGCGCGTCAAACCCCAGAATGCGGATGTAATTGGCGATGACCACCGCGTTCTCGGTGGCCAGCAGACATGCGCGGTGGTCCTGCGCGTTCATGATCCAGTCGGACCCGGGTTCTTCCGGATTTGGGTCGCGGTTGTATTCGTACAGAAAGACAATCGCATGACGATGACGGTCCATGGGGCGCGGCTCGGCCTCCATGCTTTCCTTCAAATCGGCCATGATCAGGTCGATGCCGGACGCCAGCGTCTTGGTCTGGCGCGTCTTCAACGCATGGGCCAGACGGTCAATATCGGGGTTGCGGCGGGGTTCGGACAGCAATGCCTCAGCGGGAAGCGGACCGCAGCCCATCATGGATGCATCGTTGAAATATCCAAACGCCTTCAGGTGGTTGGCACGCTCTGTCGGATCTGTGGGTATCTCGGACGGCACCGGGTTCACGAACCCGTCGCGGATCGCATCCATCATCGCCTGAAACTCACCCATCGCATTCACGATACTTTCGGGCTGATTAGGGCGCTGGAAACTGAGAACCGGCATTTGACGGGCCCCAGACATATCTGGCATCGCGGTCTGCCGAGCCAGCCGTTCCAAAGGGTACGACCCCATATGTACCGGCCTGTTCCTGTCCGAGAAAAAGCGGATCCCCATCGCGTGCCTCCTGTTTGCTCAAAGTCATCTAAATCGTCATGGACCGCCAATCCATTCATGAATTATCATAGACGGCATGAGCAAAATTGATTTCACTGACCTTGATGGCAAAGTTCTGCGCGTCTTTTTGACGATACTCGAGGAGAACTCGGTCTCAAAGGCTGCGGACCGAATGGGCGTTACGCAATCGGCGATCAGCCATACGCTGGCCAAGCTGAGGCAGGTTCTGGGAGACCCTTTGTTTGTTCGTTCAGGTCAAGGCCTGATACCGACCGAACGCGCCCTGTCCCTGAAAGAACCGGTGCAAGGCGTGCTTGATGGATTGCGGGCGCTGACCGACGATCGCCCGTTCGATCCGCTATCCGAGGAATTGCACGTTCAAATCGCCACAAACGACATGCCGCGAGAGTTGATCTTCCCCAAACTGCTCCGCTTGGTCCGTTCCGAAGGTATCAGACTGCGGCTTGGCTTTATTCCCTCGGGCGTACCGGATCCGGACCTGCTGCGCAGCGACCGGTGTCAGTTGATGCTGTCCCCATTGCCACCGGATGGGCCAGACATCTTTCAAAAGCGTGTCCTCAGCAGCCCGCTGATGATCTATTACGACGGAACCCGCCGCCAGCCGCCAACCGATTGGAAAACATATTGCGAAACCGAACATGTCGAGGTGCGGTTCACGGACGGGCGCAGTTCGCGCGCGGTCATGCGGGGTGTGGACCAAAACCAGATCAGGCCCGCCACGGTCACCTTACCCCATTTCAACGCCATCCCATCCTTTGTGAAAGGAAGCGACCTGATTTCAACCGACACGGCCCTGATGAGGCACGGTCCCCTCGCCGCGTTGGATTGCGCACCGTTACCGTTTCACTGTGAACCGGTCTCGATCTACATGGTCTGGCATCAGAGGTTTGCCAATGACCCCGCGCATCGCTGGTTGCGGGGACGAATAGAAAACATAGCGGCCACGCTTCACGATTGAGACAGCAGCCAGTTCTTCATCAACGCAACCAATTCGGGCTGCCGCGGTTTTGCCGGGCTGACAACATGGAACCCAAGGTCTTCGATCAGAACATCCGACAAGGGCCGTTCAAGCCGTCCCGATGCAAGTTCCGTCGCGACCAGAGGTTCATGTGCCAGTGCAATCCCCTGCCCCGAGGCAGCGGCGTCAATGGTCAGACTCGTCTGGCTGAAACTCATAACCCGAGGCTTGCCAACCAGCCCAAGGCGTTCAAGGAACAGCGGCCACAACCCATGCGTATCGTTCAGAAGAACGTGGTCCAAAAGGTCCGCTGGTCGCGTGATCTCCCCTGCCAATTCGGGGCTGCAGACCGGAACGAACGCATTTGAAAACAAAGGGGTTGATGTCAGGCCCGCCCCAAACGGCGCTCGTCCCTGCCGCACGGCGATGTCCACGCCGTCACCCTTGAAATCCGCCAGCCGTTCCCGCGCATCAATTTTCACCGAGATGTCGGGATGCTTGTCTGTCAGATCTGGCAAACGCGGCACCAGCCACTTCGAAGCGAAGCTTGGTGTCACTGAAACAACAACCTGCTGATCGCTGGACAATTCATCCACGGCGTCTTCAATCAACCTGAACGCCCGGCGCAGTGGCGCATGAAAACGACGACCCGCCTCGGTCAGCGCCAAACCGTGCGGCAGACGTTCAAACAGCTTTTCCGCCAGTCGCGCCTCAAGCCCACGGACCTGCTGCGCCACGGCACCCTGAGTGACGCCAAGCTCCTCTGCAGCAAGCCGGAAATTCAAATGCCGGGCCGCAACTTCAAAGGCGCGGAGCGCGTTCAATGGGGGCAAGGCTGCCATCTGCCTATCCTGTAGTTTTTCTACAGCATAAAGACAGAAGAACTGATTGGTCAAACCGCCAGTCAGAGCGCATCCTTAGGGCACCAGACATCGGAGGCTTGAGATGACGAAAGTAGCGCTAATTACAGCAGGCGGCAGCGGCATGGGGGCAGATTCTGCCCGCCGCTTGGCCGCCGACGGGTTCAAGGTGGGCATCCTGTCCTCGTCGGGCAAAGGCGAGGCATTGGCGCATGAACTGGGCGGGGTCGGCGTGACCGGGTCGAACCAGTCGACAGACGACCTGCAAAAACTGGTCGATGCAGCGATGGCCCATTGGGGACGCATAGATGTGCTTGTGAATTCCGCGGGGCACGGGCCGCGCGCGCCCATTCTGGATCTGACCGATGAAGACTGGCACACGGGAATGGATGTGTATTTCATGAACGCCGTCCGGCCAACGCGGCTGGTGACGCCGATCATGCAGGCGCAAGGCGGTGGCTCGATCATCAACATATCGACTTTTGCTGCGTTCGAGCCTGACCCCGTGTTTCCAACCTCGGGCGTGTTCCGCGCTGGCCTTGCCGCCTTCACCAAGCTGTATTCAGACAAATACGCCGCTGACAATATCCGCATGAACAACGTCCTGCCCGGCTTTATCGACAGCCTGCCCGAGAACGAGGATTTCCGCGCCCGCATTCCTATGGGCCGATATGGGCGCAGCTATGATGAGATCGCCTCGGTCGTTGCATTGCTTGCGTCAGAAGGCGGGGGTTACATCACGGGCCAAAACATACGCGTTGACGGCGGCATTACCCGGTCGGTCTGAATTCAGAACCGCGCTTTGACAAAATGAGTCAACGCCGCGCCGGCCTCAAAATAGGCGCGGCGCAGGCCGGTCCAGCTTTCGCAGTATTCCGACACCATCGGGACGGGCAAGAGATCGGGATCTTCGCGCAACAGGCTTTCGGCCACCAACCGGCCAAACACGGTTCCCGGCCCGATGCCTCGCCCGGAATACCCATGGACAGAAAGCGCGTTTGGGCCAATCTCGGTGATCTTCGGGATATGATCCGAGGTCATCGCGATCCGCCCATGCCAGCCCTCAGTCAACGGCTGGTCGGACAGTTGCGGGAACAGTTCGGACAATTTGCGCCGAATCCAACGCCTGTGCGCTCCACTCCCCGCGTGTGAAAGATCGCCCATCGCACCGATAATGAACCGACCATCCTGATCGACGCGGAATGAGGTCATGATCAACCCAGTATCCCAACACCCTTCTCCGCCCGGCAAAATGCTGGCCCGCAGGTTGTCCGACAAGGGGGCGGTGGAAAACTGGAAATAGTAGACGGGGACATAAGCCGGTGCCGACGCCGCAAGGCTTTGATGATAGGCGTTTGTGGCCTGAATCACGGCTTTGGCTCGCACTGAGCCTCGTTCCGTTTCAAGCACCCAGATATCCCCGCTACGGGTCAACGATTGAACCGGGCTGCGCGTGAAAAACTGCGCCCCGGCCTCGGACGCAGCCCGTGCAAGCCCGCGCACATAGCCCAGCGGTTGAATGGTTCCGGCCCGCGGGTCAAACAGTGATCCGTGGAAAGCCGCGCTGCCTGTGCGTTGGCGCGTCTGATCGGTGGATAACAACTCAACCGGCGCACCCACTGCGCGTTGCTGCGCGTAGCGGTTTTGCAGATCTTTCAAACCCGCACCGGAATGGGCGCAATGCAGGGTTCCGTTGCGCACAGGTTCGCAATCAATCGTGTGCCGCTCGATCAGTTCAAAGACGTCGGCAGGTGCGACAGCAAGCAGGTTGATCAGGCGATCCCCTGACGCTGCCCCCAGATGTGCCCGGATATCCTCGGGTGGCAGCCACAATCCGGCATTTGCAAGACCCACATTGCGGCCTGACCCGCCATGCCCGATCTCTTGCGCCTCAAGCAAACAAACCGACGCCCCGGCACGCGCAGCGGTCAACGCCGCCGCGCAGCCGGTATACCCCCCGCCGATCACCGCAAGATCGACGGTCAGAGTATTTGTCAGCACAGTGCTTTCGACCCGTTCGCGGCAGGTCTGTTGCCAAAGGGACTGGTCGTGGTCGCGCACGGGCTGCTCCTTGAAAATTGTTCGGATCATCCGGCTTGCATCAGCCGGTTGCAAGGGCCCTTTGATCCTCGCGCCCCATGGCAAGAAGAATTGGCTGCGTGTCCTGCTGTTCCTGAAAAGCGGCCTTGTCCTGCATCCCACGCCAATTCGCCTGCACCAGTGATTGCGCAACAGCACCGCTCAGCGTTGCGCCGGGACCGGTGACTATGAAAAGGTCAGGTGCGAATTCGCGGGCCGCCGTCTGTACGGAACGGGTGAAGTCGTAGGCCTCCGTCACCTGATGCCCCAGCGTATAATCCCAAAGTTCCTGCGTATCCGTAGCGCCCGGCCACCAAACCTTGCCCCGCCCGTCGATAAGGGGCCGGGTCGGTTGGCTGAAAAGTTCAACCCCTAGGCGCGCCCGCCCCTCAGCGGCGACTGGCGCTTGCAGGGGTGTATGGAATGCGGCGTGGTTCGCCAGTCGCATTGGGAACTGATTTTGGACAACAGGCTGAGAGGTTTCAAAGGCCTTCAGCCCCACCTCATTGCCCGCCAGCACGAGCATACCCCCCAAGTCGATCGACAATGCCAGATTATGACCGTCGATCGCATTGATCCGCGCGACATCGGCCAGCAACTCCGCCTTGCGGACCGGATCGTTTTTCCATGTCTCATCCGTAAAGGGATAGACAAGCTGCCCGCCGATCAGGTGATCCTGCATCAGCGTCCCCATGGTGTTCACGACGCGGAACCCGTTCTCGGGCGAGAACGCGCCCGCCACGGCCAGGGCGATATACCACCCCATCGAGTTCCCGGTGACAGCGACCACCTCGATATCTTCAGCCAGATCCCAGGCATCCGATAAGGATGCCGCATAGATCAAAGGCGAGGCGACATCCCCCCGCGAATATTTGCTGACCGAAAAGCGCCCCGCGCCGTCCAGATCAGTTACCCGCTCTTGTCCGGCTTCAGCGCGAAGATCGTCAAACCGGCGGAGCATGTCCATGCGGTCTGCGTGGTGGCGATGCAAATATCCCAGCTCAGGCTTATTATAAGTGCCCCGCCCGGGGCAGATGACAACAGCGGTGCGGGTCATGATCGGCCTCCGGTCAGCTTGAGCGCAGCTTCAACAATGCTTTCTTCTGACGGTAAAGGCGCGGCATAGGCGGGGCCGGTCGCGATAAAGCAGTCCTCAGCCACGACCCGTGCGACAGGGGTATCGGCGCTGTTTTCGGCAAAAAAGGCCATCAACGCCTCGGACTGGCTTCCGGTCCGGCGGCATTCATCCATGATCAGGATATGTTTGCATCCCTTGGTCGCCGCGCGCAGCGCTTCTGCCGGTAGTGGCGCAAGCCAGCGCATATCAATGACACGAGGCTTTAGCCCAGCCGCCCGCAAAGCAGGCAGCGCCTTTTGCGACAGGTAGTGCCCGTTGCCATAGGTGACGATCGCCAGATCGGTCCCGTCACCGTGCACCCCGACCTCTCCTATCGCGATGCGTTGATCCGGCGAGGGATAGGTCGTCATCCACCCGGCATCCTGAGCTTCGTGCAGATCGCGCATGGGATACAGCGCGATAGGTTCCAGAAACACCACAACACGTTGTTCTTCCCGCGCCAGCCGCACGCATTCACGCAGCATCTGCGCAGCGTCCGATCCTGTCGAAGGGCAGGCGATAATCACCCCGGGAATATCGCGCAATACGGCCAGAGAGTTGTCGTTGTGGAAATGCCCCCCGAACCCTTTCTGATACCCCAGACCCGCAATCCGCAGAACCATCGGGTTCGAGAACTGGCCGTTCGAGAAAAACGGTAGGGTTGCCGCCTCGCCCCTGATCTGGTCTTCGGCATTGTGAAGATAGGCGAGGAACTGGATTTCGGGGATCGGGATGAACCCGTTATGCCCCATGCCGATTGCCAGCCCCAGAATTGATTGCTCGTCCAACAGCGTATCAATAACCCGATCCGGCCCGAACCGTTGTTGCAGCTTTTGCGTCACGCCATAGACGCCGCCCTTGCGACCGACATCTTCGCCCATACAGACAATCTCGCCATGCTCCAGCATCAAATCGGTCAGTGCCCAGTTAATCAGTCGGCTCATGGGTTGGGGATCGTCCATCGCGCGTAGATCGCTTCCAAACGCGCGCGTGCGTGCCTCGGCGCTTGGGCCATTGGCGGGCTTGCAGGCACGTGTTGGGGGAATCAGGCTTGCCATGACCTCAGCCGCGTCGGCCAGGTGCGGGCGCGAAGCGGCCTCGGCTGCGATACGCGCAGTTCGGGCGCAGGTGTCATTGTAAATCTTCAGCGCCTGATCGGGCGTCAGCGCGCCTGCCTGACCCAACAGTCGCACCGAATGCAGTAGAGGATCATTCGCCTCATCCGCTTCAACTTCGGACTTTGTCAAATAGGTCGTGGGCACGTCCGCCCCGGCATGACCATAAAGGCGCACAGTGCGCAGATGCAGAAACACTGGCTTGCGCCGGGTTCGGACGTAGTCAGCAGCTTCTTTAGCCACGGCAAAAGTTTCAAAAATGTCCAAACCGTTGGCTTGGAAGTACTTTATCCCCGGTCGGTGCTGCATGGACGCCTGAATCCAACCTGTGGGCGTCTTCACCGAAATGCCGATCCCGTTATCCTCGCACACAAACAAAAGAGGCAACGGCGTTGACTGAACACTGGTCCAACCCGCCGTATTGATCGCGCCCTGAGCTGTCGAATGGTTGGCCGACGCATCACCAAAGGAACACATCGCTATTCCATCTTCAGGCAGTTCCCGGTGTTCGGGATCGTGACGCCGTGCCGCGCCCAATGAATAGGCCGCGCCAACCGCCTTGGGCAGGTGGCTGGCAATCGTAGACGTCTGCGGCGGGATCATCAGCGCCTTGGACCCCAAGACCTTATGCCGCCCTCCCGATGTCGGCTCTTCTTTCGAGCAGGCAAAGCTTAGCAACATGTCCCACGCTATCTGCTGACCCGGCACTTGCTCGGACCGCGCAATTTGAAACGCCGCATCGCGGTAATGCAGGAACGCGATATCGGTCGGGCGCAATGCATGAGCCACCGCAGCCATCCCTTCGTGCCCCGAGGAGCCGATGGTATAGAACCCCTGCCCCGCCTTCTGCATCGCACGGCTGGTCCGGTCCAACGCCCGACTAAGCACTTGCGACCGAAACAGGGAAACCGCGTCTGTCTTGTTCAACCCCGGGCAAGGCAATGGGCCGTCTGGCAGATCCCCCTGTGCGACCCGGGTCAGAAAATTGTCGTGAACGATCTGAGCGCGATCCATCAGCGGCCTCATTCAAAAACTGTTTCGCAGCAGCATCCACGATGGGATACTCTCTTTGTCACAGGCTTCACACGGTTTTGGCAACGGAAAGTCGCCGTTGCACCTTGCACCGCCAACACATCCCATCCGGCCCGGCCCCAAGGCACCTTCGCCACAAGTGAACCCAGATCTCTGTATCGGACTGGCGCACACGAAAGGCCAGTGATATTCCATTCAAAAGGTATGAGGAAATATCATATGATTGCGCCTCGTCGGTTTCTGCCCTCGATCCCCTCGCTGCTGGCGCTTGAGGCCGTGGATCGTTTGGGAAGCGCCTCGGCCGCTGCCGAAGAACTGTCCCTGACCCAAAGCGCAATCAGTCGGCAGCTCAAGACTTTGGAAGAACAGTTGGGCGTCGACCTCATCCAACGCAGTCATATGCGGCTTCACTTGACGCCTGCGGCACAGGAATATGTTCAGGTGGCCCGCGCGACCTTGCATCAGTTGGCGCAGGCTTCGTTGAAACTAAAGGCCAACCCGACCGGCGGATCCCTGAACCTTTCGATACTGCCCGCGTTCGGAATGCACTGGTTGGCGCCACGCCTTCAGGACTTTGCCCGCAAGCACCCCGAGGTCACGGTGAACCTGAATACACGCCTGCGCCCCTTTGATTTTGACAGGGAACGCTTTGACGCCGCAATCCATTTCGGCCGCAAAGACTGGACCGGCGTCAACTACCTTCCCATCATGCGAGAAGACGTCCTGCCGGTCTGCGCGCCCGCGCTGCTACCCGACCAGAACGGCAACATCGAGTGGTTGCTGAAAGCGCCCCTTCTGCAATTGGAAACGCGCCCCGACGCGTGGGAGAAATGGTTCGCCGTTCAAGGGCACGAGGTTTCGGGCATTCAGGGAATGCTGTTTGACCAGTTCTCGACAATGTGCCAGGCAACCATTCATGGGCTGGGCGTTGCATTGCTGCCCAGCTATTTGGTTGATGATGACCTAAAGTCTGGACGACTGGCCCTTGCCTGGGACGGTCCGGGTTTCAGTCTGGGCGATTTCTACCTTGTTTGGCCGCAATCCAGAGCAGAGCCTGAGCCGCTCAAGTCATTCCGGCTCTGGCTGCAAGATCAGGTTGCGGCTTCAGATACCGACAGCTCTGACGCGGACTAAGCCAGCGCCGCCTTCAACTTAACTGCCAGTTGGCACCTGCCATGCCCAACGGGAGGAGGTGTTTCGACAGAAACATCGACGACGGGCGGGAGAGCCTCTTTCGATCTAGGTATCCAGCGAACGGGCGATCAATTCCTTCATAATCTCGTTGGTGCCACCGTAAATCATCTGAACCCGCGCGTCCGTGTAAAGGCGGGCAATGGGATACTCCATCATGAACCCGTAACCACCGAAAAGCTGAAGGCATTCATGCATGACTTCGTTTTGCGCCTCGGACCCCCAATATTTGGCCATGGACGCCGTCGCAGCGTCCAAAGTTCCTGCCTCCAGCTTGGCAATACAATCGCTCACAAAGCTGCGCAGAATTTCGGCCTTGGTCTTGCACTCGGCTAGCTTGAAGCGGGTGTTCTGGAAATCCATGACACGCTGCCCAAAGGCTTTGCGTTCCTGCGTGTATTTCACCGTTTCGGCGATTGCGTAATCAATAGACCCCAGCGCGATGATAGCGATCGTCAGGCGTTCCCACGGCAGTTGTTTCATCATCTGGTAGAAACCCTGCCCTTCTTCGGGCCCGATCAGGTTCGTCATCGGAACCTTCACGTCTTCAAAGAACAGCTCGGCCGTATCGTTGCCTTTCATACCCAGTTTTTTCAGGTTGCGCCCTTTGCGAAACCCTTCGGCGCCGTCTGTTTCGACGGCGACCAGTGAAACTCCCTTGGAGCCCTCGGACTTGTCGGTTTTCGCCGCAACCAGAATAAGGTCGGCAGATTGCCCATTGGTGATGAAAATCTTAGAGCCATTCAGGCGATAGCAGTTCCCGTCCTTTTCTGCGATCGTACGGATGGACTGAACGTCAGATCCCGTCCCCGGTTCGGTCATCGCCAATGCGCCAACCATTTCGCCAGAGGCCAGCTTGGGCAGCCACTTTTGTTTCTGCTCATCGCTTCCGTAGGCAGTAACATAGTGGGTCACGATGGACTGAATTCCATACCCCCAACCTGCGTCCCCATGTGAGGTTTGCGCATACATCGTGATCGCGTCAAACCCAATGTCGCCGCCAACGCCGCCGTATTCCTCGGGGATGGCACCCGCCATCAGCCCCATATCCCCCGCCTTGCGCCAGAATTCCCGGTCAACAACACCGTTGTCGTTCCACCGTTCGATATTCGGCACCAGTTCATCTGCCATAAATCGGCTCGCCATTTCAGCGAACATCTTGTGTTCTTCTGTCGCCCAAGCGGATGTAGCAGAAAACAGAGACATAGAGCGTCCTCCCAAAAACAAATTTTGCGCACCGTAATCTGCACCGACAGCCGATCCAATGCGCGCAAAGACCCGCAACGCAACGTCATTTCAGGAATTCGAACGGGCCGAACCTAATTCAGCAACGCCGCTTCCAAAAGAATCTTTGCGGCGGCCTTGGCTTCGCGGGCCGGGTCGCAGGATTTGAGCAGAACCGCCGTTACGATGGCCCCTTCTTTCAGCAATAGAATCTGACAGGCAAGTGCCTCAGGGGCAGACGCGCCTGCCCTGCGTGCAAGATCGGTGAAATACTCCAACAGCAGGCGTTTATGTTCGGCCGCCTGAACATGGATCGGATGCGTCTTGTCCTGAAACTCTGCACCAGCCTTGATGAACATGCAGCCGCGAAATCCATCCTCTTCGAACCATTCACCCAAGGCGTCGAAACTGGCGATCAACTGATCAGCCGGCGTGTCGGCAAGTTCTTCTATGCGACGCAGAAACCAGTTTCTAAAGTTCTCGTCCCGCAAACGCAGCGCAGCAAGGATCAATTCCTCTTTGGTTCGGAAATGCTTGTACATCGAGGTCTTGGACACACCAGTTTCCACCACCAGCTTATCCATACCCGTGGCGTGAAATCCGTCTTGGTAAAAGACCTGCAGGGCCTTGCGGACCAGTTCATCTCGTTTGTTTGGGCGCATTTAGTAGCTCAATCCTTGACTGATCTGTACATATTATTTTGATCTGAAAACTACAACCTCTTTCCAAATCTGCGGGGAATATCTCAAGTAACACAAGCACCTTACAATACAGCCCCGAGAAAAATATCGACGTGACACTTGACAAACATTACCGATCTGTACACTTTCAATCACAACATGTACCGATCAGTAAACCTTTGGAGCTTCCAGATGAGACGCCGTGCCAGCCCCTTCTCACCTCAGTATGTCCCCATTCTTCTGACCATCGCATTGCTTGCGGCCTCATTGACCTGAAAGGAACCAGAATGACACGCCCCCCTCTTCCCCCGTTCACGCAGGAAACCGCCATTCAAAAGATTCGGATGGCTGAAAACGGCTGGAACAGCCGCGATCCGGATGTCGTCACACCCGCCTACACCGAAGACAGTCAATGGCGTAATCGCGCCGAGTTCATTACCGGCCATGCAGAAATCCACGCCTTTCTGACGCGAAAGTGGCGGAAGGAACTGGATTACCGATTGATCAAAGAACTTTGGGCACATTCAGACAACCGGATTGCCGTGCGCTATGCGTATGAATGGCACGATGACAGCGGTCAGTGGTTCCGCTCATACGGGAACGAGAACTGGGAATTTGCTACTGATGGCCGGATGGCTAAACGTCATGCGTCATTGAATGATGTGCCGATTTCGGAAGAAGACCGGCTGTTTCACTGGCCCAGCGGCCCCCGGCCTGATGATCACCCCGGCCTGTCAGATCTCGGCCTGTAGAAAGGACAGCCCATGCCCCGTGCATTTTCAGAACTGATGTTCACGCCTGCCGTTCGCGCCCATCAGGAACGTATGGGTTCTGCCAAGACCTATGCCAAGTTCCTTGAGGGCGGCCCCCAGCAAGGTCATGAGATTGGCCCCGCAGAAAAAGCGTTTATCGAAGCCCGGGATGGGTTCTATCAATCCACGGTGTCCGAGACCGGCTGGCCTTATGTTCAGTATCGCGGTGGGCCTGCCGGATTTCTGAAAGTGCTTGGCCCGACAACGATTGGATACGCCGACTTTTCCGGCAACAAGCAGTATATTTCTCGTGGGAATCTGGACGGCAACGACCGGGTGGCCATGATCCTGATGGATTATGCAAACCAGCGCCGATTGAAGATTCTGGGGCGGGTCGTGTTCACCGAAGGCGAAGCCGCCGCAGCCAGCCTGTTTCCCGATGAAGCCGATGCTGTGGCGGAACGCGCCGTCATTGTTCGGGTCGAGGGGCTGGATTGGAATTGCGCGCGCCACATCACACCACGTTTTACCGAGGCGGAACTGCGCCCCCACCTGAACACGCTTGGTCAACAACTGGCGCAGCTTCAGGCCGAAAACGAGAAACTGAAACAGCAACTGGCAAGCCGATCCTGAAACGGCTTGCCGGAAGTCCTGATTATGTTCTGTAAGCAAGGAAGCAGTTCATGCCGCGTTCCACGTTGAATTTCGCTTTTATTTGCCTGATTGGCTGTACCCTGTCGACCGGAGTTCTGATGCTAGGCTTTTTTGCATCTCCCGAAGCGGTGCGTTCTTCTCCTCCGGCTACCTACAACTCTTTGTTGCTGGAGCATCTCGCGAAGCGATAAGGCAGATGGGGCTTAATTCTTCTTCAAAATACACATATATCCACTCGCACCCCCTTGACCTTCCCGTGACTGGAACCCTCATTTAGAGGGTGAAAAGCACTTCGGGATGAGCCGGATGACTACACCGCAGAAAATTCAATTGAAAATCACCGGAATGGGGTGTGCGTCCTGCGTTGGTCGCGTTGAGGCTGCTCTGGATGACGTTCCGGGCGTTACATCGGCCGCGGTCAATTTTGCTACCGAAACCGCACAGGTCTCATTTTCCGGGCCAGTTGAGTCGCTGACACACGCGCTGGATCAGGCGGGCTATCCCACTGCTATTGCTCATACGACGCTGAATGTTTCCGGCATGAGCTGCGCCTCATGCGTGCGCAAGATCGAAGGGCTTTTGTCAGGTGATCCAGCCGTCGTTGAAGCGCAGGTCAATCTTGCGACTGAAACTGCGACGGTGACGTATGTGGACGGGGCAACCACCGCACAGGCGCTGGCGGACCTCTGTACCAAAGCGGGTTATCCAGCCCGTGTCGCGCAAGAGGACGGTGAAGCAGACCACAGCAAGGCGCAGGAAGCCAATTCGCTGACTCGCGCCACACTGTTTGCCGCAATGCTGGCGCTGCCCGTTTTTGTGCTGGAAATGGGCGGGCACATGATCCCAGCCTTTCATCATTGGGTTCACGCCACGATTGGAACTCAGACAAGCCACCTTATTCAGTTTGGCCTGACCACTCTTCTTCTGCTTGGACCGGGTCGGGTCTTTTACGCGAAAGGCATCCCTTCTTTGCTGCGCAGGTCCCCGGACATGAACGCGCTGGTCGCCATGGGAACCGGGGCGGCCTATTTGTATTCGGTGGTCGCGACTTTTGCGCCGGGTGCCTTGCCGGAAGGCAGCGCCAATGTCTATTTCGAAGCGGCATCCGTCATCGTCGTCCTGATCCTTCTGGGGCGCGCGATGGAGGCACGCGCAAAGGGGCGCACTGGTGCTGCGATCCAGAAGCTGATCGGCCTGCAACCCAAATCGGCCAGGGTGGAACGGGACGGCACAATGATCGACCGCCCGATCTCAGAGATTGTGGTGGGCGATATCCTTCAGATCAGACCAGGTGAGCGTGTTCCGGTGGACGCCGAAGTTCTGGAAGGCACGTCCTTCGTGGATGAAAGCATGATTACGGGTGAGCCGATCCCTGTTGGAAAATCCAAGGCGGATCAGGTCGTGGCTGGCACCATCAACGGCACTGGGGCGCTGCGGGTAAGGGCAGCGCGCGTTGGTGCCGATACTGTTCTAGCACAAGTCATTCGGATGGTTGAACAGGCGCAAGGTGCAAAATTACCTATACAGGGGCTGGTCGACCGTATCACCGCGTGGTTCGTGCCAGCGGTTATCGGTGTTGCAGCACTAACGATTGCGGCTTGGTTGCTGTTTGGGCCTGCGCCCGCCTTGCCGATGGCCTTGGTCGCAGGAGTTTCGGTTCTGATCATTGCGTGCCCCTGCGCCATGGGGCTGGCAACACCGACGTCGATCATGGTGGGCACGGGCCGCGCAGCCGAATTGGGGGTTCTCTTTCGCAAAGGCGACGCCCTGCAACAGCTTCAGCAAGCCAAGGTCGTGGCGCTGGACAAGACCGGGACACTGACACAGGGACGTCCTGAACTTGAAACTATCGTGACGGCCAACGGGTTCGACAACGATCAAGCCCTACGGCTTGCGGCATCGGTTGAATCCCGATCCGAACACCCGATTGCAACTGCGATCACGCGCGCAGGGCCTGCGGTGCCGCCCGATGCGTCGGACTTCCAGTCACTGACAGGCTTGGGAGCTCGGGCCTTGGTTGACGGGCAAGAGATTATCATCGGGTCGCTCAGGCTAATGCGGCAGTACAACGTGGATGTGTCAGAGTTGAAACAGGACGCCGACCAGCGCGCGGCCGAGGGCGCAACCCCCTTGTTCCTGGCTGTCGATAGCAAGGCCGCCGCAATGATTGCAGTTTCAGACCCGCTCAAACCCGGCACTGCCGAGGCCCTTGGCAGGCTACATGCGATGGGGCTGACTCTGGCGATGGTCACCGGGGACAATAGCGGCACGGCGCAGTCGCTTGCCCGGAAACTTGGTATTGATCACGTGACGTCCGAGGTATTGCCGGACGGCAAACTGGCCGCGATCAATGACCTGCGCGACCAGTTTGGATCGCTGGCTTTTGTCGGGGATGGCATCAATGACGCCCCGGCGCTTGCAGCAGCGGATATTGGTATTGCGATTGGTACTGGAACCGACGTGGCCATTGAAACGGCGGATGTGGTGCTCATGTCAGGTGATCTGCGCGGTGTGGCGAGCGCGATGGATATCAGCCGCCGCACCATGCGGAACATCCGGCAGAACCTGGGCTGGGCGTTTGGATATAACGTCTTGCTGATACCGGTTGCGGCAGGCGTGCTTTTTCCCTTTGGCGGGCCATTGCTGTCCCCAGCCTTGGCCGCCGGAGCAATGGCGCTTTCCAGTGTTTTCGTAGTCACAAATGCGCTGCGCCTACGCCGGGTCCGGGCCACTTTGCCTGAAAGAGAGCACACAGAAACTCAGCAAACGGTGGCACCATGAATATCGGTGATGTTTCGACCCAGACCGGGTTACCCGCAAAGACGATCCGCTATTACGAAGACATCGGACTGGTCAAACCCCTGCGCGATGACAACGGGTACCGCCGGTTCCGCAGTCAGGACATACACAAGCTGAATTTTCTGGGCCGCGCCCGTGCATTGGGCTTTACGATCGAAGACTGCCGCACATTGATGGCCCTATACGAAGACGACACCCGCGCCAGTTCCGACGTCAAGAAGGTCGCGCGCGCGCATCTGGCCCAGGTCGAGGCCAAGATCGCTGACCTGAACGCCATGCGCGATACGTTGGGACACCTGATTGACGCATGTGCGGGTGATGATCGGCCCGACTGTCCAATCCTGCAAGATTTGGGAGGCAAAGCATAACACGGGGTTGCCCTTTGCACGCAGCTTTGGTTTGTCTCTGCTGAACGACCCAACCGGGCATGAGAAAGGATCACCAAATGGCAAAAGTCGCATTCCTTGGATTGGGTGTCATGGGCTACCCAATGGCCGGCCATCTGCAGGCCGCAGGTCACGACGTCACCGTCTACAACCGAACGCAAGCCAAGGCCGAAGCATGGGTTGCCCAGCATGGCGGCGCAATGGCCGCGACACCGCGTGAGGCAGCCGAAGGTGCCGAGTTCGTCATGTCCTGCGTCGGAAATGATGACGACTTGCGCATGGTGTGCACCGGCGAAGATGGCGCGTTTCACGGGATGTCTGACGGCGCGATTTTTGTCGATCACACAACTGTTTCTGCCAAGGTGACGCGCGAGTTGTACGAGGCGGGTAGAACCCGTGGGATCGCCTTTGTCGATGCCCCGATCTCGGGCGGACAGGCGGGGGCCGAAAACGGGGTCCTGTCAATCATGTGCGGCGGCGACCAGCCGGCCTATGACACGGCAGAGCCGGTCATGCTGGTCTATTCCAAAATCTGCCGCCGGATCGGCGACAGCGGCGCGGGGCAGATGACGAAGATGTGCAACCAAATCGCCATCGCTGGTTTGGTTCAGGGCCTTAGTGAAGCGTTGCATTTTGCCGAAAAAGCCGGGCTGGACGGCCGGTCGGTGGTTGAGGTGATCAGCCAGGGCGCGGCAGGAAGCTGGCAGATGGCGAACAGGTACGAGACCATGCTGGACGACCATTTCGATCACGGCTTCGCCGTTGACTGGATGCGCAAGGATTTGGGCATCTGCCTGAGCACCGCAGATGAAACAGGTGCGTCCCTGCCTGTGACGGCTCTGGTTGATCAGTTCTACAAAGATGTGCAGAAACTGGGCGGTGGTCGCTGGGACACCTCGTCCCTGATTAAGCGTTTGCGCGCGTTGGGATGAAGCAAGGGGGCTGTCTGCCCCCTCTTGGGCCGCTGGCCCAATTCACCCCCGAGGATATTTAGGGCCAGATGAAAAGGATCCCGCTGAACGCGGGGCAGGAATTCGAATGAGCGACTTGATTGGTTTCTGGACAGGCGCTTTGCGCCAGCATTGGGGTCTGGATGCGCGACTGACCCGTTTGGATGGCGAATACGACCTGAATTTTCTGGTGCAGGCGACGAATGGCCAGGACTATGTGCTCAAGGTCATGCGGGCCGGGTGCGAGCAGGAATTCGTGGACCTTCAGGTTAAGGCTTTGGATCACATTGCGCGCGCAGCGCCGGGCTTGCCCTTTCCGAAGGTGATACAAGATCTTGAAGGTGTGGTACTGCCACAAATTGAAGATCAGGAAGGTGCGCCGCGTCTGGCGTGGCTGCCGGAACGCCTTCCGGGGCAGTGTTACGCCAAGGCCGCGCCTAAATCCGAAGACCTGATACTCAGGCTGGGGCGCGTATTGGGGGCAACAGATCGCGCATTGGAAGGGTTTTCGCATAGCGGGTTGAACCGGGCCGACTTCAAATGGGACCTGACGCAGGCCGACTGGATCTTGGAAAAGTTGGACGCGATTACGGACACCGCGCAGCGGGTGCTTTTGACAGAGATTTGCGCCGAATTTACAGCGACCTCAGCTGTGCTTGCCACGTTGCCGAAACAGGCGATCCACAACGACGCCAATGATTACAACATTCTGGTCGAAGGCGATCTGGGTCAGCGCCAAAGCGTATCCGGGCTGATAGATTTGGGCGACATGTGTGCCGCCCCCCGCGTGTGCGATCTGGCGATTGCCGGGGCGTATATCGTTCTGGATCACCCCAGACCAGAACATGCGCTGGCCGCTTTGGTGCGCGGGTATCACGCGGCCAATCGTTTGCGTCCGGAAGAGGTTGACCTGATCTGGCCTTTGTTACGGATGCGGCTGGCGGTATCGGTTGTGAACTCGACCTTGATGGCGGCTGAAAACCCTGATGATCCGTATGTTACGATCAGTCAGGCCCCGGCGTGGCGGTTCCTGGAGAACAAGGCGGTGAATGGTGGCCTGATGTCTGCGCGGTTGCGTGTGGCCTGCGGGCTGCCTGTCACCGACGGCGCCGAGCATGTCCTTACCTATCTGCATGAGCATCGCGGACAGTTTGCCCCAATGTTCAGGCAAGACTTGACCGATGTGCCGATGGGGTCTTTGTCGGTGGAAAACTGTGTCTGGCCGCAGAATCCTTTCGACATGCCTTTGGCCGAGGCCGCGCGCGTGGGCGAGGAGTATGGTGAGGGCCCGTGGCTGGGTTACTACAACGAACCGCGCCTGATCTATGCCGAGCCGGGGTTCCGCAAGGGGCCGTGGAAAGCGTCAGATCGGCGGACGGTACATCTGGCCGTGGATGTGTTTGCCCCGGTGGGCACCTTGCTACACGCACCGTTAAGCGGACGTGTTGAGGCGGTCGAGAACCGTGACGCCCATCTGGACTATGGCGGTGTGGTGATCCTGCATCATGAAACGCCCGAGGGGGATGCGTTCTATACGCTCTATGGTCATCTGGACCCCGAGGTGTGCGAGCGACTGAAACCTGGTGATCCCGTAGCTCAGGGCGCGGCATTCGCGCGTCTGGGGGATGCCAGCCAGAACGGAGGCTGGGCCCCACATGTGCATTTCCAACTGGCGATGACCACGGACGGAATGCAGAATGATTGGCCAGGTGTTGGTGATCCCGATGAGATGGAGCTGTGGCACGCGGTTTGCCCGAACCCCGCAGCCCTGTTGAACCTGCCCGATGACAAGGTGTTCTATCGCCCGACAGACAAACAGGCGATCCTGAAGGGGCGGCACGAGCACTTTGGCGGCAATCTCAGCCTGACGTATGACGACCCGGTGATGCTGGTGCGCGGGTGGAAACACCACCTGTTCGATGAATGGGGGCGCCCTTACCTGGACGCCTATAACAACGTCCCCCATGTGGGCCACGCACATCCGCGAATTCAGGCGGTGGCGGCGGATCAGTTGCGGAGGATGAACTCGAACACCCGCTATCTGCACCCGGCACAGACCGCTTTTGCAGACAAGGTGCTGTCGAAACTGCCCGATCACTTTGAGGTCTGTTTTTTCGTCAATTCCGGCACCGAGGCCAATGAACTGGCCCTGCGGCTGGCGCGCGCGCATACCGGGGCCAAGGGGATCGTGACGCCGGATCACGGTTATCACGGCAATACGAATGCGGCGGTTGCGATCTCGGCCTACAAGTTCAACAAGCCCGGCGGCGTGGGTCAGGCGGATTGGGTCGAACTGGTCGAAGTGGCCGACGATTATCGCGGATCATTCAAGCGCGACGATCCCGACCGCGCCACAAAATTCGCGAATTTTGTAGACCCTGCGATTGCCGCTTTGCAGGACAAAGGGCACGGCGTCGCAGGTTTCATCGCCGAGACTTTCCCCTCGGTCGGAGGTCAGATCATCCCGCCCAAGGGTTATCTGCCCGCAGTCTATGAAAAAATCCGCGCCGCCGGAGGGGTGTGTATCGCCGATGAGGTGCAGACTGGGCTGGGCCGTCTGGGTGAGTATTACTTTGGCTTCGAGCATCAGGGCGCGCTGCCCGATATCGTGGTCATGGGCAAACCCATCGGCAACGGGCACCCTCTGGGTGTGTTGGTCACGACCAGGGAAATCGCGCAAAGCTTTGACAACGGGATCGAGTTCTTCTCGACCTTCGGTGGATCAACCTTGTCCTGCCGGATCGGGAAAGAGGTGTTGGACATCGTCGATGACGAGGGGTTGCAGGAAA
This sequence comes from Ruegeria sp. HKCCA5426, assembly GCF_013034585.1. Taxonomy (NCBI): domain Bacteria; kingdom Pseudomonadati; phylum Pseudomonadota; class Alphaproteobacteria; order Rhodobacterales; family Roseobacteraceae; genus Ruegeria; species Ruegeria sp. HKCCA5426. The sequence goes on along the minus strand of NZ_WQGH01000003.1, from coordinate 356,490 downwards.
ATGCCCGCGTGATGGGCGCGCGCCTGATGGACGGGCTGCGCGGGATTGAGGGTGATTTCGCCTGTGTTGGCGACGTGCGGGGCATGGGCCTGTTTCTGGGGGTCGAGTTGATCAACCCCGACGGATCCGAGGGCACCGAGATTTGCAAATACGTCAAGAACCGGATGCGTGATCACCGCATCCTGATCGGCAGCGAAGGGCCCAAGGACAATATCCTGAAAATCCGCCCGCCCCTGACGATCGAGGCGGATGACGTCGACATGATCCTGTGGGCGCTGCACGATGTGCTGACCGAGGTCGGCGACTATGCCCCTGCCCCAGCCTGCGATCATGATCACCATCACGCTGGTTGCGGCTGCTGCTGAAACAGAAAAACCCCGGCGCGAGGAGCGTGCCGGGGTCTAACGCGCCCGCTGCTTAATGCAACACGGCAGCTGGGGTTTGGTGGCCAGTCGTCGGCATGGGGACCGCTGACGTCATACGTCGCAGCGCCAGCCCCAGTTCTTCGGATAGCGAAGCCAAAGCCGGGGCAAAATCCGCCCGCACAATTAGCGATGCCATCATCATGGCGTCCTCGCGCGCCCCTTCGGAGGCCGAGGCGATCATCTGGGCAAAACAGTTTTCATCCGCACCCAGGCACGAGCATCCCAACCCATGCCGGATCAGGGGCTGACGTCCATGATGGGCGCATAGGGAACACAACCTGTCCAATGTCATCATGGCCGCGTGTCCCACATCCGCGCCCAACGCGATCTGAAAATCACTGGCCGCATCCGCACGTGACTGGCCGCCATCGCTCCATAAACGCAGGTACATTACGGCACCGGCCTCGATCGGGCTTAAATCCGACAGGCGACCGACGGGTGCCCCGCCGCGCGACGTTTGACTGCTCATTTTGTCAGGATCAACTTACCGGCGCGAGTGATGCGCAACGTATAGAGCTGATCACCCAGCTCGATATGCGCAAGATTGCCACCCTTGGTCAGGTCTTCGGCCTTGTGCGAAGGCAACATGGACACAGCGTAGGACTGAGCGGGGTTTGGGGTCTGCATATTCATTAGGGCAACTCCAGAATATCTTGGCGCTTGGCCGATTGTGTTCGCAATTCAAGTTTCTGGCTGGCCCGGTTCCGGGTTTGCTGACTGACTTGCCGATAATCTGATAAATTTACTCAGGTATGTCAAGAGGCATAATCGGATGCTTAATCGACCTTCCTCAATTGCAAGGCGCTCTGGTTGGAGATAGGTGTCTCGCGACGATCAAATGGGGGATTTTTCGATGACCGCAACAATCATGTTCGACCTTGACGGCACGCTTGTCGACAGCATCCCCGACATCGCTGCCGCGGCGAACAAGATGCTGCAGGACACCGACACAGCGCCCTTGCCACAGGACACGATCAAACAGTTTGTCGGTAACGGCCTTCCGAAACTGGTCGAACGGGTGATCCTGCACTGCGGTCTTCCCTTAGCGCACCACGCGGACCTGACGCAAAAAACGCTGGCATACTACAATGCGGCCTCCAGCGACCGGACCGTTCCTTATCCCGGCGTTGCCGAAGCCCTGGCAGAACTGCAAGAAATGGGGTGCGTCCTTGGCATATGCACCAACAAACCCGAGGCCCCTGCCCGACACATTCTAAGCGCACTTAAGCTGGATCATCATTTTGACACCGTGTTCGGAGGAGATACGCTGCTGGTCCGCAAGCCGGACCCTGCCCATTTGAACGCAAGCTTTGATGCTGTTACATCCGCTGGCCCGCGCCTCTATGTCGGCGACAGTGAAGTTGACGCCGAAACAGCGCAGCGGGCAAAGGTGCCGTTCCTGTTGTTTACGGAAGGGTATCGAAAAACACCAATTTCGGAAATTCCACATTCGCGCGCCTACGACCACGCCAGTGAATTGGCCGCGCTTGTAGTTGACGTGCTGGACGAGATGGGCCAACCGACCTCGTGAAAGCGAGGGGCCAGCATAGGGGGTAAGTCGCCAGCCCCTCAGGGGAAAAGTGGTAATGTCCGCGGTTATTCCTTGGATAAGCCCGTGTTAACCACTTACGCTGGGGCAAGATATAGGGGGTTTCCCGTAGTCCCCTTTAACCTCCTGTTAGTTCAAAGCTTTTAAACGAAAATTTCGTAGGAAGCAGCCGTTTCGCCAAAAGAAAAATGGCGGAATGGAAAACCCATCCCGCCATAACAGAACTGAACAATTTTGCCGTTCGGCCTGTGTCAGATGGCCAGATACTCTTCGCGCAGTTGGGAGTTCTCAAGCACCTCGCTGGCGGTGCCGTCAAAAACGATGCTGCCCGTATCCAGAATGATAGCTCGATCCGCCAGTTCCAACGCTCGCACGGCGTTCTGTTCGACGATGATCGTTGTCATGCCTTGCTGTTTGACGTGGACCAGCGTCTTTTCGATCTCATCCACGATCACCGGAGCCAATCCCTCGTAAGGCTCGTCCAGCAACAGTACCTTGATGTCGCGGGCCAGGGCCCGCGCGATCGACAGCATCTGCTGCTCACCACCCGACAGGGTCACGCCCTCTTGCTTGCGGCGCTCACCCAGACGGGGGAACAACTCGTAAAGCCGCTCTAGTGACCATCCGATCGGAGGCGCGATCTGGGCCAATTGCAGATTTTCCTCGACCGTGAGGCCGGGGATGATCCGCCGGTCCTCGGGCACCAGACCCAGCCCCGCGGCCGCCGCTTCGTAGCTGGTCATGTTGTGCAGCGGTTGATGATCCAGCCAGATTTCGCCATGGCGCACGTCAGGCTCACCCACCCGCGCAATCGAGCGCAGGGTCGAGGTCTTGCCCGCCCCGTTCCGGCCGAGCAGAGCCAAAATCTCGCCCTCATGCACGTTAAAGCTGACACCTTGCACGATGTAGCTTTCGCCATAGTAGGAATGCATGTCCCACACCGACAGGAAGGCAGGCGCGGTGGTGGCCATATTCGCGTTTTTTGAAAAGTCAGGTTTCTCGTTCATAGCTTTTCCTTACGCAGCCTCGCCCAGATAGGCTTCGCGGACCTTGGGGTTACCGCGAATATTCTCCGGAGTGTCCTCGACCAGTGGCGTCCCCTGCGCCAGAACGGTGATCCGCTCGGCCAGACTGAAGACCACATGCATATCGTGTTCGATGATGGCGATGGTGATATCGCGTTCATCCTTGATCTGTTTCAGCAGGTCGATCGTGTTGTTCGTATCGGCCCGCGCCATGCCCGCCGTGGGTTCATCCAGCAGCAGCAGACGCGGGTTCTGGCTGAGGCACATGCCGATCTCAAGCCGCCGTTTATCTCCGCGTGACAAGGATGCGGCGTGCATCTCGCGTTTGTCGGCCATGTTCATCTCTTCCAGCATGGCTTCGGCCTGTTCGACGATGTCCTTCTCATTGGCAATCGTTTCATAGGCGTGCATCCGAAACGCACCATCCCGCATGGCAAAGATCGGGATCAGCATGTTCTCCATCACCGTCAATTCGCCAAAGATCTCGGGCGTCTGGAAAACGCGACTGATACCCATCTGATTGATCTGGTACGGTTCAAGCCCCAGAACCGAGTTGTTGTCGAACAGAACCGACCCGGTATCCGGCATCAGCTTGCCCACCAGACAGTTCAGCAGCGTCGACTTGCCCGCACCGTTTGGCCCGATGATGGCGTGAACCGAGTTTTCCTCGACGTTCAGGTTCACATCCGTCAGCGCCTTGAGGCCACCAAAGCGTTTACTGACGTCTTTTACTCGCAGAATTGCCATGATCGCCCTCCTTTATTCCGCCGGCTCAGTCTTGCCCGACGGTGCATCGTCGGTGCCTGATTTTTTGCGCTTAAACCATTTCATCAGGCGCTGCCCACCTTCTACAAGGCCACCCGGCAGATAGATAACGACAAGCATGAACAGGATACCCAGGGTCAGGTGCCAGCCTTTTCCGATGAACGGGTGGATTAGGAACACAACGGCGTCTTCCAGACCGTCAGGCAGGAAAGCGAACCAACTGTGCAAGACGTTGTCGTTGATCTTCGAGAAGATGTTCTCGAAATACTTGATGAAGCCCGCGCCCAGAACCGGGCCGATCAGCGTACCGGTACCACCAAGGATGGTCATCAGAACAACCTCGCCCGAGGCTGTCCACTGCATCCGTTCCGCCCCGGCCAGCGGGTCCATCGCAGCCATCAGACCACCGGCCAGACCAGCATACATGCCCGAGATCACAAAGGCCGCCAATGTATATGGCTTGGAGTTCAGACCGGTATAGTTCATCCGCTGCTGGTTTGACTTTACCGCCCGCAGCATCATGCCAAAGGGCGAACGGAAGATGCGGATTGCCAGATAGAACACCACCATCATGACAATTGCACACAGGTAGTAACCTGCGTTGAAGTCAAAGCTCCAGGCGCCCACATCCAGCGTATAGGTCGCCCGCATGGGCAGGCCGAACAAATGCGGCAGGTCCGGCGCATTGGCGCCCTGCAGAATTTGCGGATCATCCGCATAGACCTGAAGGCCGGTTTCACCATTGGTCAGGTTGAACTTGGGGTTCGACAGCACCGAATAGGCCAGAGCAAAGCTCATCTGTGCAAAGGCCAACGTCAGGATCGAGAAGTAGATACCCGAACGCCGCAGGCTGACAAAGCCAATCAGAAGCGAGAACAACCCGGCGACGACGACACTCAGCGCGATGGCCGGAATGACATTATAGCTGAGCAGTTTGAACATCCAAACGGCCGAATAGGATCCCACGCCCAGAAAGGCCGCGTGGCCAAAGGACAGATACCCGGTCAGGCCAAACAGGATGTTGAAGCCAATGGCAAAAATGCCAAAGATCACAAAACGCTGCATCAGGTCAGGGTAGCCCGCGTTGAACTGCGCCATGGCGCTGTCCGACGGGAATGGGTTCAGGATGAAGGGGGCCAGCAGCGTCAGGATGCCGACGATGATCAGCAGGCTGGTGTCTTTTTTGTTCAGTCCCAACATTGATTATTCCTCCATCACGCCTTTGCGCCCCATCAGACCGCGCGGTCGCGTCAGCAGCACGATAATGGCGACAAGGTAGATGATGATCTGGTTGATGCCCGGTATCGTGGTCGTGGCCCAAGTAGTCGAGGCAAAGCTTTCAAGAATGCCCAACAGGAACCCGGCCAGCACCGCTCCGGGCAGCGATCCCATGCCGCCCACAACAACCACAACGAAGCTGAGCACAAGGAAATCCATACCCATGTGATAATTCGGCGGGTTAAGCGGCCCGTACATCACACCAGCCAACCCTGCCACCGCGGCGGCGATGCCGAACATGATGGTAAAGCGACGGTCAATATTGATGCCCAGCAAACCCACGGTTTCGCGATCCGCCATGCCCGCCCGAACGACCATACCAAAGGTCGTGAATTGCAGGAATGAGAACACAGCGCCAATGATGGCTACGGCAAATCCGAAATAGACCAGACGCCAGATCGGGTAGATGATCGCGTTCGGATCGAAGCCGATCATGGTGCCCAGATCAACCGAACCGCTCAGCGCGTCAGGTGGCGGGGTCTGGATCGGGTTGGCACCGAAGAAATACTTGACGATCTCTTGCAGAACGATGGCAAGGCCAAAGGTCACCAGGATCTGGTCTGCATGAGGGCGCTTGTAGAAATGTTTGATCAGACCACGCTCCATCACGTATCCGACCAACAGCATGATCGGGATCGCAAACAGGATCGCCAGGGGAACGGACCAGTCGATGATGGTCGCTCCGACCTCGGGCCCGAACCACGCCTGAACATAGGGGGTTTCCACTTTCAGCGGATTACCCAGAAAATCGGTCTGGGTTTCGTCAAGGGTTACGAAGCTCAGGTTCATGAGCTTTTGCAGGGTAACGGCGCAGAAAGCCCCGATCATGAACAGCGCCCCGTGCGCAAAGTTCACAACCCCTAGCGTTCCGAAAATCAGCGTCAGCCCCAGCGCGATAAGCGCATAGGCCGACCCTTTGTCCAGACCGTTCAGAATTTGCAATAGGATGGCGTCCATTGGCCCCACCTCGAGATTGGTCAGCGTAGATTGAGTGGCTTAGCAGGCCATCATGCCTGCCGAAAATGTCTGGCCGCCGTCAGGCAGCCAGACCATTACCTCAGGTTTATGCGCCCGGGTTGCACTGACCCAGTTCGCCACCGGCGAACATTGGGTGCTCGGGATCGTATTCGACCTGCGCACGCGGCGTGATCTCAACGATTTCCAGCGTGTCATACGCGTTGGTCGGGTTTTCGTTACCCCGCACAACCAGCACGTCCTTGAAGCACTGGTGGTCGGCACCGCGATACCAGGTCGGGCCGTTGCCCAAGCCGTCGAACTCGAAATCTTCCAGAGCTTCGACAACACCGCAGGGATTGAAGGTCCCCGCACGCTCACAGGCATCCGCATAAAGCAGGGTCTGCGCATAGCAAGTCTGGGCCGAGTTTGATGGCGGTTTGCCATACTTCTCGCCAAAGGACTTCACGAAGGCCTTGGTGCCTTCATCCTGCAACTGCCAGTTCCAGTTCATCGAACCCAGAACGCCCTTGATGTTCTCGCCCGCACCGGCGGCCATCAGTTCGGAATACAGCGGCACGACGATCTTGAAGTCCTTGCCGTTGGCAACCTTGTCGAGCAGGCCGAACTGGATCGCGTTGGTCAGCGAGTTCACCATGTTGCCGCCGTAGTGGTTCAGAACCAGCACGTCCGCGCCCGAGTTCAGAACCGGAGCGATATAGGACGAGAAGTCTGTCGACGCGAGTGGTGTTTTCACCGTGTTGACCGTTTCCCATCCCAGAGCTTCGGTCGAAGCGACGATCGACTCTTCCTGGGTCCAGCCCCAGTTGTAGTCAGCCGTCAGGTGATAGGCGCGGCGCTCGTTGCCCATCTCAGCCGCCAGCACCGGTGCAAGGGCTGCACCTGACATATAGGCGTTGAAGAAGTGGCGGAAGCCGTTGGCCTTCTTGTCCTTGCCGGTGGTGTCATTGGCATGGGTCAGACCCGCCATAAAGATCACGCCCGCTTCTTGGCACAAGCCCTGAACCGCAACGGCCACGCCCGAGGACGAACCGCCATTGATCATCACCGCGCCGTCTTTTTCGATCATCGACTTGGCCGATGCGCGTGCGGCGTCCGACTTGGTCTGCGTATCGCCGGTGACGAACTCGACCTTCTTGCCAAGGATACCGTTCCCCTTCAGGGCCTTGGACGAAAACGTGTTCAGACAGCCTCCGTCGCCTTCGCCGTTCAGATGCTCAACCGCCAGTTGCTGCGCGAGCAACTCGTCATTGCCTTCTTCGGCGTAAGGACCTGTTTGTGGGACGTTGAATCCCAAAGTGACAGAGGACCCTGTCGGTTCGTTGGTGTAGGCAGCAGCCGACGAAGCGGTAAAGATCGTAGGCAGGGCCAGACCGGTTCCCGCAACGGCACCGGACTTCAGCACGCCGCGGCGTGTGACAGATTTATTGGTCATTAATTCCTCCCATTTCCCATTTTCCGCCCTCTGGCTCCTCTTCCATCGGACGAAATCGCATTTCTGCGTGCAGTAAGTATGGAGGCGCTTCTGAAAAATTCACAACAACCCATTAATTTCGAAGGAATCTTATGTAAACAAATACACAGAAACGAGAATGTTTTGTAACTGTTTTGACACCAGAGATCGTTAGGCTCTATTTTCATTCAATTAAATAGTAAAAATGCTCACCCTCGACATTCAGGCCCATCCCGATATTTCTGCAAACCATGAGTCCATACTTACTGTAATACCCCTCCACGAAGTACCAGTTTGAAACTTACAGGCGGAATGCCTCGCATAAACCCACACGCGTAACATCGCTCTGATATGGCAGTCGACGGCCATCAACCCGACTCAAAGACTCTTCTGACACCAGCACAAAACGGCTGGAATTGCCTCTGCTTTCCGGCCCAATCCCAGACACAGTGAAAGTTGAAACGACGCATTGTCGTCGCAACGGCGACTAATTAGTCACAACTTCCAAGCGATACCTTCGAATTAGTTAAAAATTAATTTTCGGTTCATTTTCAAGTGATATTTCTGGTGGGCCGAGTAGAATCGGTAAAAGTGAAAAGACTTTATAAATCATTAACCTGTAATTTTTTACGAGTAACGGAACGGTGTGACATGAATGGGGGGAATGCTCATCGCGGAGTGTGGCTGCCTAACACGCTTCACGCAAGAGCCATCATAAATTTCATTCACTGGAGCCAGGGTGGTCTGGTATTGGACGCCGCGCTGAAAGGCATTGTTGAAGCCTTCGGTGCAGATTGCGGCGTGATTAGCCGGCTCTGGCTCAACAAGGGGGCGCATCGCGTTGCCGCCCGTGCGGACACGCGTGATCCGGCCGTCAGCCGCCCGCTGTTCTTGTCCTTTGCCAACGATGCATTGGGCCCTTTCCGCAACATGCCGAAACGGGCATCTGTTTTCAGCTTGCGTGAGGATGGTGAAGATCCCAGCGATTTGTCACCCGTCCTTGTCGATTGGGTAACTCATCGCAAGATTAAGGACATTCTGTTTGTCTGCCTGGATCACCAAGGGGGCGAGATCGACTTTCTGGAGCTGCATTTCGGGCAAACCCCCGAACCCGGTTTCAAGGAAGCCATTGAACAGATCGCTCCGCAGCTTTCAGAAACCTACCAAAGCCGTCGACCGGGTTTGGTCACCGAAGCTTTGTCGCGCCAAACAGTGTCGACAATTCGGAAAAGCACAACGGACACTCCAATCCTAAGCACAGGAAACCCGGCTGGGTTGACCCGCGCTGAATGGCGCGTATGCGCGCTGGTTTCGCGCGGCATTTCTCCGCAAGGGATCGGCACAGAACTTGGAATTGGGCCAGCAACTGTTAGAACGCATCTGAAGCATATCTATTCGAAAACAGGTCTGGATAACTTTCACATGCTGGCAAGACGTTTGGTTTCAGTCGAAGAACGCGAAGCACTGCACGGAAAGCAGCATCAGGCAAGGGCTTGATGCCAGACACCGACTGGCAAAATTGGCTGGCATTGTGGCTGTTCGCACCGCTGTTCGTCGCAATGGCCTGGACGGATTTTACCCAGCTCAGAATTCCAAATACCTACTGCATTGTGGGCCTGATCCTGTTTGTGGCTGCCGCACCCTTTCTGGCATGGAACGAGCTTCTTTTGCGCTTGCTGATCGCGGGGGCGTGCTTTGTGATCTGTTTCGGTCTGTTTGCCATCAACTGGCTTGGCGGGGGGGACGCCAAGATGCTACCCATCGTCTTTCTTGCTGTTCCTTCGACCCAGATACCGAACTACCTGTTCTTGTTTGCGGCCGCGATGGCGGTCGGTCTGGTTGGTATGGCCTTGTTCCGCCGTCTTGCGCGCGATACTTCCCCTCGTTTCAAGTCGACCGCCCAATCACGTGAGTTTCCAATGGGCATCGCAATCGGCTCGGCAGGATTGGTCCTGATCGCCATATCAGTCGCGGAACTGACCGGTTAACGATCAGTTCCCGAACGTTTCAGCATAGCGGATAAAGATCGGCGTCAGGATTAGACCAGCGATTGCTGGCAGCATCAGGAAGGCCATCACACCCGACATTTTCACCGGCAGTTTGTTCGCCATTTCCTGCGCCCGCAATTCGCGCAACTCGCGCATCTCTTCGGCGTATGTGTTCAGTGCTGCCGCAAGCGGCACACCGAATCTTGTCGACTGAAGGACAACGCTTACGAAGGAACTCATCTCTTCGATACCGGTGCGACGGGCCATGCGCATGAGGGCTGTGTCACGGTCGCGACCGGCCTGAATTTCACTGAGCGCAATCAGGATTTCTTCGGACATTTCGGGCGAAACCAGCTGCATTTCCACAGCGACCTTCAGAAGGGCCTGATCAAAGCCCATTCCTGCTTCGACGCCGATCTGAAGAAGATCCAGCATGTTGGGAAAGGCATTTTCCATGAGCCGCTTACGCTCTTTTATGCGCGCGTTCATCCAGTACTGGGGGCCAAAGAAACCAATCGCGCACAAAATGGCGACATTACGGATGATTTCCAACAGGTCCAAGCTGGACATGTATTTGCCGATGGAATTGCCGATACTGTTGGCGGGCTGCCAGTTCAGCAACAGGATGAACAGCAAAGGCAGAGACGTGGCCAACATCAACCGCAAGAAGTAATATCCCGCAATCGCATTCTTTCCGCGAAAGCCCGATTTCGCCAGAACCTGCCCAACTTCGAAGCGTTCACTGGCATCGCTTGGGATCAAGGCCGCGCTCAACCCTACCGGGGCCTCGTCTTCGAGGTCATTGGTTATTGTACGGGTCAGGTTTTGGCGCTGACGGCTCGGCATCATGCGCTCGGCCGCTGTAGAGCGTTCGCTTAGCGATGACGAAATTCCCAGAAAAGCAATAATAGCACCAACAGCAACAAGGCCAAGGATCAAGGCCTGAGTACCCCAGCCACCATCCAAAAGTGAACTAATAAATTCCATCGTAAATGCTCCTTATATCCGGAAATTCACGAGCTTGAACATCACGAAGGCATTGAGAACGACTGCCACCGCAATAACGCTCATTGCCGGCCAAAATGCCGGAGCGTCCATTACATCGCCATAATATGAGGGCGTAATAATCGTCATGAATACCGCGATCAGAACCGGAATGGACGAAAGGATATAGGCGGTCATCCGTCCTTCGGCCGAAATCGCCTTGATCTTGCGGCGCAGAGACATGCGCGCGCGGATCACACGGGACAATGTCCTAAGAATACCCGCAAGATCACCGCCCGTGCCGTGCTGCATCATCAGCGCAACGGCGAGGTATTGAACGTCTTCTTCGTCAACACGGTCCGCCATAGCCTTCATAGCTGTCGTCAATTCTTCACCAAAGGCTACTTGGTCAACGACAAGGCCAAATTCTGTTCCGATGGGATCCGGCATTTCTTCGGCGACGCTTTGCAAGGTTGCGTTCAGAGGGTGACCCACTTTCAAACCGCGCGACATCAGGTCCAGCGCATCGGGCAGTTGCTTGATCAATGCGGCTTTACGCTGACGAAGCGTAGCACCCAAGGCGAGAAGCGGTCCGATCAGAAAGACCAGAGCTGAGATTGAGACCACCTGCAGAGGGTTAGCCACCATCGACCCGCCGATCGCACAAATCAGGAACGCTGCGACGCAGGCCATCAGAAAAACTTCCGGAACCATGTTCAAACCAGACGCCTTGAGCGCGGCAGGCAAATCGCCGACAAAAGGAAACTTCCGCAGCAGCGGTCTGGCTTCCTGCGGTTTCAGCAGGTTCAGAACGTCTTCTCCGGTTGAACCCTGGTTCAACATCTGAACGCGACGATTGATCGCCTCTTCGCGGTTTTCACCGCGCTTCAGAAACTGCCGTATTCCTTCAAAGGCAATAAGCGCACCCAGGAAAATGGCCAGTGCCATAACCAACTGGGCGTCAAACCCGGCCACTTCCAACTCTGGGCCTAAAATGGCGTTGATGTCGATGTCTGCAAAGAAAGCCCGAATTTGCTCAAACATAGCCGACCTCCTTAGTTGAATTGGACCGAAGACAAGTCCACGCCGGCCGCGGCCAAAACATCGCTGGATTTGGGGCGAATGCCGGTTGCAACGAACTTACCCAGTACCTTGCCGTTTTCGTCCTTGCCTTGACGCTTGAAGACAAAGATGTCCTGCATGGTCACGACGTCTGCTTCCATACCGGTAACTTCGGCAATGGACGTTACACGACGGGTGCCGTCAGACATACGGTTCAGCTGCAGCACAAAGTTGATGGCCGACGCGATGGTTGACCGGATCGCCGTGTGCGGCAGCTCCATCCCACCCATCTGAACCATCTGCTCGACCCGCGCCAAAGCGTCTCGGGGCGTGTTGGCGTGAACTGTGGTCATCGAGCCGTCGTGACCTGTGTTCATCGCTTGCAGCATGTCAAAGGCTTCCGAGCCGCGAACCTCGCCCACCACGATACGGTCGGGACGCATCCGAAGCGCGTTGCGAACCAGATCACGCTGCGCCACCGCACCAGTTCCGTCCAGACCTGCCGGGCGAGTTTCCATGCGCAGGACGTGTTCCTGCTGCAGTTGCAGTTCCGCGGCGTCTTCGATCGTTACAATACGTTCACGGGCACCAATATAAGATGACAGAGCGTTCAGCATGGTTGTCTTACCCGAACCGGTACCGCCCGAGATCAAGACGTTCATCTTGGCTTCGACCAGCCCGCGCAACAGGGCCGCAGCACTGTCATTCAGGGCTTCGTTCTGAACAAGACGCTGCATCGTCAGCGGAACGCGTGCAAACTTCCGAATTGACAGCGCCGGGCCGTCCAGCGCACAGGGGCGGATGATCGCATTGACCCGGCTGCCATCCTCCAGACGCGCGTCCACCCAGGGCTGGCGTTCGTCAATACGGCGACCCACGCGGCTGACGATTTTGTCGATAATTCTAAGCAGGTGACGTTCATCACGGAACCGGGCCGACGTTTTTTCAAGAATACCGGCACGTTCCACGAAAATCTGTTCATGCCCGTTGACCAGGATATCGTTGATCGTCGGATCGGCCAGCAGCGGTTCAAGAGGACCAAGCCCCAGAACCTCATGCATCAGTTCCTCGACCAGTTGCTTGACCTCTTCGCTGCGCATCGCGCGACCTTCGGCACGAAGAAGTTCCGTTGCGTGTTTCCCAATCTCGCCGCGAAGCGTTTCTTCTTCGACCTTGTCGATGACGGCCAGATTCAGCTTATCCAGCAACGAGTTGTGCATCCGCGCCTTCAGATCAATGCGCTCCAGCTCCATTGCTTGCTGGTTCGCTTTTTTCTCGGCATCAAATGCTGCAATATCGGACAGGTTGTCGGCAACCTGCTTCGTGTCCAAAGCCACAATCTTGGCTGCGCCAGAAGATGTGCGACCTGTTCTGTCAAATTCACGAAACATATTCCAAACCCTTATTACTTGTTAATTCACGTCTACAGATGGCGACCGATCACTTACCGACACGAGGCGGCATTGCGATACGGGTTTCATCTGCCAGCTTCTTGATGGCGCGCGTCGCAGGTGCCCGGTTTGAGACCTCCTGCAGCGGGATGCCGCGATCAACGGATTCACGCACTGTGCGATCGTCCTTGGGCACCCAATAGGCAAAGTCTTTTTCCAGCAATTTCGACGCTGCCCGATGGTGCGCGGCGGGGAACAGCGGCTTTTTCTCAAGGCTGGCGACAAGCTGAATATCAATCGCCGGATTTTCGGCTTGATAGAAGTCCATCAGTTTACGGGCGGACCGAACCGATGGAACCGCGACGTCCGTGACCAGGTACAACCGGTCTGCCTGAGCAAGAACAGGTGTGATCCACTCGACCAGAGCACGAGGCAAATCCACGACGACGTAGTCATGAGTGCGCCGCAGGCTATCAAGAATGGCCGAGATTTGCTCTTCCTTGATCGCAGACAACGGCCCATAGCGCGACGGCGCGGCCAGAACGTCTACGCCGCAGGGTGCTTTCACCATGGCCTGTTCCAGAAACGCATTGTCAGGGATGCTTTCTTCCATGGCCATCCGCCACATCGCGTCACTTTCTTCGACGTCCATCAGGGCTGCGATGGACCCGAACTGGAAATCAAGATCGACGACGGCGACGTCGTTCGCGGCCTTTTTCTTGAAAAAACCTTCCTTGCATTGCAGTTCGTTGGCCATATTCGCGGCAACAAGCGAAGACCCTACCCCGCCTCGGGACTTCGCTACGGCAATGACCTTGCCAAGAGTCGCCTGACCGCCCCAAACAGCGGGCAACTGAGCCTGGCGGCGGGCACGGATTGCGTCTACCTGAGGAACGATTTCTTCGTTAATCGCCTTACGGGGCAGAACATCATCTACGCCCAGCTTCGTGAGCTGACGCGCCTTTTCAAGCGGCAGGTCTTCAGGAGCCAGAGCGATAATGATTGCGTTCGGCATCCGGGCATCGCAGATGGATTGCGCGGTCTCAAGCATGGCGTCCGAATTCTCGTCCACGTCGAAAAGCACAACATCATGCAGCGCGGTCAGCGAGACGGCCGATCCGTTGGCACCCTCGACCGTGTCCTTCTGACCGGTGAACGTGCAGTTATCCTGACTGGCCAGGGACCCTTCGATCGCCGAATAGATTTGTTCGTCAGGCGAAATCAACAATACTGAAATCTGCTTAGCACTCATTATCTTTCTCCTTACTCTACCGCCCCGACAGCCAGGTCTTCGGCAGGTACCGAAGTGCTCATGGCGGGAAGGGAAATACTGTTTGGGGTATTGGACGTGACCGCAGGGCCTCCACCTGCCAAGGCAGCCAGTCCTGCCAGTGGCATCACGAAATTGAAGTCGACATTAATGAGATCTGCTGTGACAACCGGCGTATAGGGTCCACCGAGGAATCCAAGCCGAGAGTCATGCGAATAAGTGAACTGAACATTGGCTGCCGTCGTTCCAGGCGGAAGCAACGGGCCGATCTCGTCCCAGATACGCGCGCCATAGGCCGTCGACGTGTCCAACGTGCACGGAGCCGGAAGGTTGGGGACCGCACAGATATTCCCGCTGCGGCACAGCGCGCCAAATCGTGTGTCACCCGGCGCAGTTCCAGACAGGTCATGCGACGCAGGCAGCGCGCCACATTGAGGCGGACCAACGGTTGCCAGTCTCGCGGCGGTATGCATCGCTTTCTGCGCAGCCGTTGTTGACCAATACAGGCGACCGTAGTCGATGACGCCAAAAATCAGGAACAGGAATATTGGAATGACGATGGCCAATTCGACCAATGCCGCGCCACGGTCCTGACGGCCAAGCAACCTTGCGATATGGGCTAGTTGTCTCATACGCCGTACACCCTGCTTTGATCCGAAATCACGGTGGTAATGGATGTCAGCGAGTTGCCGAACCAGCCAAATATTCCACCAAAGATAAAGTCAATCTCAACCTCGGCCGTAACTTCAACGATAGACGCCGGGTTGACCCGATAGGTTCCCACACGGGGGATACAGGTCGGGGTGACATCCACGACAGTCGTCCCACCCGGCATGATCGACGAGCCACCCAACTGGTTGGTGACGATAGTGGTCGCAAGCGAGTCATAGGTCCCGACGGTTCCGGCATTACACAAGTCAAGCGGGGCAATGCGGGCAATCATGCGGGACGCATCCCGTACACCACCTGCCGTCGCCTGATGGATCCAGGTGATCCGGCCGCCTTCGATAATAACTGCGATGAACAGCAGCAGAACGGGAAGGATGATGGCAAATTCGACCATAGGCGCGCCTGACTCACAGCGCTTGAGCCGCGTGATATGAGCAAACAGACGTTTCACCGGTACAACCTCACGACGTCGCGGAAGATTCCGTCGTCTTCGTTACCGCCCAGACCGTCACCACCGACCTGGCTGACTACTTCCAGGAAGATGTCAAAGTCTGTACCGTTGGTGTTCGCCAATGGCTGGATCAGGAAGCCTTTTACGTATTCTTTCACCGTGACGTCTTCTGCACGTCCCTGTACGTTGTTTGCGGCGCAGTCGACGGCAGCAAGAATAAAGGTCCGGCGGTCGGGATCAGTTGACGTGGCAGGCGCGTTACATTGGGGGCGGCCGTTCTCTTGGCGTTGTTCCAAGATATCGCCGCTGCCGAACTGGTCAATTTCCTCCAGATACATCTGGTAGCGCGTGGTCGATGCAGGCATTGCGTTCAGCGCGTCAACTTTCAGGCCTTGAGAATGCGCTGGCAGAGGGTTCGCGGGGTCCAGGCCGACGCCATAGTTCTGGGTCAGGTAATCCGATCGGCCATCACTCCAATCCCCGTCACCAAATCGACCGCCACCGCCGGGGAAACTACAGGAGTCGTCCACGAAACAATCATCTGGCGGCAAAGGAAGCGTATCCAGCGAAACTTCTGGCTGGCCGTTTATGCAATTCGGGCCAGTGCCGTTGCCGTTGCTATTGCCCGAGCGGTTCCAACCCGAGATTACATTCGGCGCTGGTGCATAGTCGGGGTTGTTCTTCAGATTATTCATCGTGCCCGAGAAATAATCGAAGCGGGAGTTATAGATCGCGCTGCCAATCCCGTTTCTTTGACCGGGTTCGGTGTCAACACCGCGCTGCGCAACGCAACGCCCTATGTTGCCCTCTGCCGCGATCAGGCAAATGTAAAGATTGGCCCCGGTCAGCCCGTTGCAGGGCCCCAGCGGGTTGATTCCATAATCCGTCGGATCAAGGAAACCAAAGTTACCGGGACCCCAAGCTGAATTGTTCCCACCGGTACGCAGTTTGATCGTCGTCCCCACAATCGCAGGGTCGCTGGCCGACCAGTTAGGCGGGATGCAGAACATCAGCGGTGTCACGTCACAAGCGTAAGAAGTGTACCCTGCAATCGCCTGGGCACCGACCTGTTCATTGGGGGTCGCTGCACCGACCAAAGATGCCAGCGCACGAGCAAACGGGATGAATACAGTTCTTGGGGTCGCTGTCACTTCAACCATGACAGCCAAAGCCGGGTCGGTCGTGACAAAGCTGTCTACGGCATCATCGTCGTCAGGATCCGCTGCCGGGGTGGGCAAACCCGTCAGGAAACGGAGCGAGAAATCCGCTGCCGAATCCAGGGTTTTGTCACCGTCGGCGAAGAACTGTTTATCCACGATCATCGCACCCGCCGCATTTGTGGCACGAGTGATTGAGTCGGGGTTTCCGTCCAGCTCTCCGGCGGCGGCCAAGGCGACGTGGTCGGCATAGGCCTGAAGGTCAGTTTGCGTCGACGCCATACGTCCAAGGTCAAAGGTCAGAGCGGCAAATCCGATGATCATGGCCAGACATAGGGCCGCAAAGACCAGGATGGTTCCGTCTTCTTCTTTCTTGAAAGTACGTAACGAGAACATCATTAACCCTCCGAACAAACTCGACGCGCCTTAGTTCACGGTGCTGGACGTATCAGTGACAGGTGTCTCTTCTTCTGTAGTGTTATTTACGACCGGAACTTCTTGGACGTCGGTAATGCCGCGGCGTACCTTGACCACAGGCTGCGGCGTGCCGTCATCAACCGGTGACTTTTCAAGCAGGATGTCGCTCAGGCGCACGGTTTCCAGCGGCTTGTCGTCAAGCTCATCCAGCGACCGCAGGGACAGGCTCAACTGACCGGCTTTCTGCGCCAGCGCCAGGCGTTGGCTTTCATCCGGTGTCACCTCCACCGTTACGGTGCGGGCAATTCCTGGCTGGTCCAGTTCCTCATCGGTTTTCTGGTCAACACCAATAACCCGGATGTTTTGCAGGATGGTCAGCGCACGCAGGGTATCATCGCTGCCACGGGTCAGAACGATGTCGACAAAATCGCCGGGGGTGACGAAGCCACCAACGCCGGTCTGCGCGTTGACGTTGATCGCCATCGCGCGGTTGCCTTCACCAATTGTCTGAACAATCGTGACTTTTTCACCAAATCCCGAGACTTTGGATGCCAGCAGAAGCTCTCCCTGCGCCAGGGCACGTTTCGCGCGACGCGGCTCTCCACCCTGAGCGGGTACGACATCGTCGAAATTTGTGAACACGCCCGGCGGAACAGAGTCGGCCGGCCATTCAATCGTTGTAAGCTTGTATCTTTCGATCGGGCTACCGAAGGCAATGTTATCTGCCACGGCAACTACGCGAACGATGGTGTTATCGACAGCGGCTGCCTGATTTCTTTCAAGCTGGTCTTGGGCCCAGAATACCGCGCCCCCCGCCAGGGCGACCCCGAAGACTGTCATCAAAAATGATTTAACTCGCATTTTGCCCTCCAATTTCCGAAGTCGGCTTTGGCAGTCAGATTTGGGCGAATTGCTGTGTAACTTTACAAAACGGTAATCAAACTGACGCTACTGATTAAGTTGGGTGCTACCCCCCACAAAGAGCTTGCGGGGAGTTAGCTATTCAAAGAACTCATGCGCCCTGAATCAGCGCGTCGCAGCGGCTGTTGTGGCGTCAGTGTAGTTAGAGTTCGTTTCGCTCGCCAAACTGGTTAGGAATGTACCACCAGCGATAATTGCAACCAGCAGAGCGACTCCGTATTCCACCAAAGTAGCCCCACGCTCGTCTTTACGGAGTTTCAGGAAAATCTTGCGAATAGATCCCGACATGATTTTTTCTCCAGATTATTGTTAGAGTGCGATAGACGCACAAACCAACGCGACTTAGCGAGTTTGGATCGACGAAGTAGCGTCGCTAAAGTTCGAGTTCGTTTGGGTCGCCAGGGACGTAAGGAATGTACCACCGGCGATAATCGCAACCAGCAGTGCAACACCGTATTCGACCAAGGTCGCGCCGCGCTCGTCTTTGCGCAGTTTCAGGAAAATTTTGCGAATGGAATTCGACATAACTTTTACTCCAGACTGTTTTAACAACGTGCGAAATCCGCACTCACGAGGCAGACATCCCCGTTAACAAATGGTTACCAAGCGGAAAGCTGCCAAACCTCCCCACAAACGCAAAAGTTTTCCCGTATAACGGGAATTTTTTGTCGTTTGGGGCAGATTTGTGTCCTAAATTCGGCCTCAGTCAGAAGAGTCGCGCCATGATTCTTAAGAATTCTTTAATGCGATCACAAAAAATCCCGCCTCACATAAGCAAGGCGGGACAGAAAAATAAAATCTATTTAGTTTAGACAGTTACACCCTGAAGGACTTGCTCGCGCGACAGATCCTGCCTGCTGCCCTTCATCAGGATTTCACCACGCCTCAGCACGACAAAGCGGTCAGCAAGGTCATAAGCAAAGTCAAAATACTGTTCGACCAACACAATTGCCATTTCACCTTTGGAGCGAAGGTGGCGAATGACTCCTCCAATCTGTTGGATGATATTTGGCTGAATGCCTTCGGTCGGCTCATCCAGCAGCAGCAGCTTTGGTTTGGTGATCAAAGCGCGTGCGATTGCCAGTTGCTGCTGTTGCCCACCGGACAGATCACCCCCCCGGCGATTCTGCATCTGTCTGAGCACTGGGAACAGCTCGAAAATTTCATCGGGAATGTGATGTTCGGTTTTTGGAAGGCAGGCGAATCCGGTCTCCAGGTTCTCACGCACGGTCAGCAATGGGAAAATCTCTCGGCCTTGCGGGACATACGCCACACCTTTCCATGCCATGCGATGCGCAGGCAGGATGCCCAGCTCCTCTCCGTTCAGCACCATTTGCCCGCCGGATCGTGGGTGCGTCCCCGAGATCGCCTTGATCAGGCTGGTCTTGCCAACACCATTGGTGCCCATCACGCAGGTCACCTCGCCTTGTGCAGCCTGCATCGAGATGCCGTTCAAAATTTGCGAATGCCCGTAATGCAGGGTCAGATCGTTAAGTGTCAGCATCGCCTAGCGCCCCAGATAGACGTCGATGACGTCCTGATTTGATGTCACGTGGTCCAAAGACCCCTCGGCCAGAACCGCGCCTTCGTGCAGGACCGTGACCTTGCAGTTCAAACGGCGCACAAATTCCATATCGTGTTCCACCACCACCACGGCACGGGTTTTCGCGGCCTGCACCAGCAAGTCGGTAGTATGCTCACGTTCCTGCGGCGTCATCCCGGCGGCGGGCTCATCGACCAGCAGCAGGCGCGGTTCCTGCGCCAGAAGCATGCCGATCTCAAGCCATTGCTTCTGTCCGTGGCTGAGTTCGCCGGATTTGCGGGTCAGTTCATCTTTCAAGCCGATCTCGGCGGCCAGTTCTTCGACCTTGTCCAGATCAACCGTTGAAGGGCGATAGAACAGCACGCCCAACCACCCGCGTTTGTTCTTCAACGCCATCAGCAGGTTTTCCTGCACCGTCTGATCTTCGAACACGGTGGGTTTCTGGAACTTCCGCCCGATCCCCGCCTGCGCGATTTTTGCCTCGCTCATGCGCAGCAGGGACACGGATTTCTCGCCCCAGATCACGCGGCCCTCGTCAGGGCGGGTCTTGCCGGTGACGATATCCATGAAGGTGGTTTTGCCCGCCCCGTTTGGACCGATCACGGCACGCAGTTCCGCGTTGCCGATCTGAAAGGACAGGTTGTTGATGGCACGGAACCCGTCGAAAGTGACAGAAACGCCGCTGACCTCTAGCAGAGTGCTCATTCCGTGGCCTCCTTTTCGCGCAATGCGCTTTCATCAGGCCCAAGGGCCGCGCCGTGGCGCTGTGGCGCGCGACGGTTGGTCCAGAGGTCGAACAACCCCCCGATCCCTTGCGGGGCGAACAGCGTGACCAGCACAAAGGACACGCCCAGCAGCACCTGCCACCAGTCGACCCATTTGATCGTGTAGAACCCCAGCGGTATGTCGGGGGCTTGTCCGCCCGTGAACCATGTACTGAGCAAGCTGACAAACGCCGCACCGATGACCGCGCCATACAGACGTCCGCGCCCGCCGATGGCGACCCAGACAGCCAGATAGATCGAGGCGATGGGGGCCATTTCCTCGGGGTTGATGATGCCCGCTTGCGGGTAATAAAGCGCGCCCGCAATGGCTGCGATGCAGGCGGTCAGGGTGAAGACGGCCAGTTTGTAAACCTCGACCGAATAGCCAAGGAACCGCACCCGCGCCTCGTTATCCCGGATGCCGCGGATGACCGAGCCGAACTTGCCCGATACGACCCATGCCGCCAGCATATAGCCCAGCCCAAGCGCCAGCGCCGAGGCCCAGAGGAACCAAATCGACACCACGTCTTGCGAGGCAGTGACGCCGGGCAGGTTCTGAAGACCCGACAGGCCGTTGTTGCCACGCAACCCGCTGTCGTTCTGGAACAGGTATAGCGCCAGTGCCAAAGTCATGGCTTGAGTCAGGATCGACAGGTAGACTCCCGTCACCCGGCTGCGAAACGCCAGCCAGCCAAAGATCAGCGCCAGCAGGCCCGGCACCAGCACGACCAGTGCCAGTTGCAGAAACAGGCTATCTGAGAAGGCCCAGATCAGCGGGAATTCAGACGATCCGACGACGCCGAAGATTTGCGTACCGATGGCGTCCACGACTTCAGTGGAAGTCGGAGGGATATCGGCCTGCGACAGAGACTCGACCACGATCAGGCGGGTGCGTTCGTACATCAGCCACATGCCGATCATGTAACCGCCCAGTCCGAAAAAGGCGAAATGGCCCAGTGAAAGGATCCCGGTAAAGCCCCAGACCAGATCCATCGCCACGGCGATCAGGCACAGGCACAGGGTCTTGCCTAGTGTCTTGACGAAACTGGTCGAAATCACGCCGATCCCGAACCCTTCGGACAGGACGGTGACGCCCAAAGTGAACAGGGACAGGATAGCTAGAAAGACCAGCACCGAGGGATTCTTTGCGACAAAGCTGCGTTCCATGGCTCAATCCCCCGCCGCGCGGCCTTTGAGGGCGATGATGCCCCTTGGCCGGAACTGAATGAAAATGATGATGAAGATGATCATGTAGGTCTGCGCGGCGAGGGTGTTCGACGGGTTCATCCACTCGATCCCTTTTTGCAGGAAGCCGATCATGCCAGCGCCCGCCAGTGCGCCCCAAATGTTGCCGACACCGCCAACGACCACGGTCATGAAGCTCTGCACGATATAGTCGCTGCCCAGATCGGACGTGACTTTGGCGAACAACCCAATCGCAACGCCCGCAATCCCGGCGATGCCCGAGCCCAAGCCGAAGGTCAGCATATTCACCCGCCCCGGATTGATCCCCATCGACCCGGCCATACGCGGATTCTGCGTCACCGCGCGCATCTCAAGCCCCAGGCGGGTACGCTTCATGATGTAAAGGAACAGCCCCAAAAAGATCATCGCCAGCACAAAGATCGCGATACGGATATAGCTGATCGAGACCACATCGTTCAGCACCCATGCTCCGTCCAGCCAGCCGGGCGCGGTCAGCGGGCGCGCCTGCGTGCCAAAGATGTTCTTGGCCAATTGCTGTAGCGCGATCGAGATGCCGAAGGTTGCCAGCAGCGTTTCCAGCGGACGGGAATAGAGCCAGCGGATCACCAACCGCTCCATCGCCACACCCATGGCGAAGGTGACGGCAAAAGCCATCGGGATCGCCACGATGATCGACAACGTGTGGTCTGGAATGAACTGCTGTACGACGTAACCGGTATAGGCACCCATCATGATGAACTCACCATGGGCCATGTTGATCACGCCCATCACGCCGAAGGTGATGGCCAGACCAATGGCCGCGAGGAAATAGATCGACGCCAGCGAGATCGCGTCCAGCGTCAGGTCCAGCGTCTGGTTCAGGCCGACCTTCAGCTCGATCTGCTCCAGCGCCTGTGCGGCGGCGGAGGTCACTTCGGGCGACGGCTCTGCGTAGGTTTCAAAGAACACATGTGCGCCCAGCGCGGCGTCGATGTCGACCTCAGTGACCAGTGCAGGAACAAGTCCGGTTTCTGCCAGTGCCGCATAAGCCTGTGTGCGGGTGGCGTCTGTATTCAGTTGCGCGACAGGGACGTCGCCGACGCGGCCACCGTCGATATGCGCGGCCAGTGCAGAGCGGATATCGTCCGGTGAAATGCGCGGGGCGGCCAGATCGCTGGCAACCAGCAGGTCATAGGCCGCATCTCGTGAAAGTACGTCTGATCCGGGCTCCAGCACGGTCGCTATATTCTCATCCGAGGGCAATTCCGCGGCCGTCTGCAATCTGGTCACGACCAGAGGATTCAGCGCTGCGCGGACATCCACGCCCAGATCGCCGGACATGTCCTCAATCGCGGCCACCCGCGCTGCATTGTCTTCGTCGTAACCAATGGTCAGCAACCGCTCCAGCCGCTGTTTCTGCGCCTTCAACGCCTCGTCGGGTTCATCCTCAATCGACGCGCGCAGGGGGGCCAGCAAGGCCCCTTCAGGATCACGTTGTATAGATTGCAACGCGGCCGCGCGTTTCGCACGGTCCGGGTCGGTCAGTTGGAATTGCACCAAGGCCGTCCCGATCATTGCGCGGATACCGCTATTGGGCTTCAATTGTTTCAGGTCAGATTTCTCGTACGTGCCAACAACTTCGCCGGTGTCGAAATCGGTCAGCTCATAAGACCGTCCCTCACCCTTTTTACCGGCAAAGAACAGACCATCCGACTTGCGCATCCACACATTCTTGGCGGCCCAAGTCTCAAGCATCACCTGCGCCTGAGGCAAACCACTGCTGACAATCGCGTCAATCGCAGGTCCGATCGTCTTGCGTGAGCTTTTGGCGATGATCTCCTGATGCTCTTGCAGGATCGGTTGCAGACCGCCCTCTTGCGCGTTGGCAGTCAGGCAGGCGCACAGAATTGCGAGGCCCGCAAGGAATAGTCGTAACATGTAGAGAAACCCGAGGTGTCTTATGGGCAAGGCGGGCGATCACACCCGCCTTGCATCTGGTTTAGTAGTTCGACAGCGTCTGAACGCAGGTCTTGGTCTCGGTGTTGTACATACCGCAGCCCAGCTCTTTCCAATCCGAGATCAGAACCGCCGATTCTGGCAGGAAGTCTGTCCAGGCATCACCCGGCACAACCTCGGTTTCGCTGATGATGTCGAACTGACCGTCTTCCTGAATCTCACCGATCAGAACCGGTTTCGCCAAGTGGTGGTTCGGCAGCATAACCGCCGTGCCGCCAGTCAGGTTCGGGAATTCCTGCCCGTACATCGCGGCGCGTACGTCGTCGACCTCGGTCGAGCCAGCCTCAGTTGCGGCGTTCACCCACATGTTGAAGCCGATATAGTGCGCCTCCATCGGGTCATTGGTCACACGCTCGTCACCCATGGTGGCTTTCCATGTTTCAACGAATTCAGCGTTGGCTTCGGTATCGGCCGACTGGAAATAGTTCCACGCGGCCATGTGACCGACCAGGTTCGCGGTATCCAGACCCGACAGTTCTTCTTCACCGACCGAGAAGGCCACGACCGGAATATCATCCGCCGAAACGCCCGCAGCCGCCAGCTCTTTGTAGAAGCCGATATTCGCGTCACCGTTGATGGTCGAGATCACGCCGACTTTCTTGCCATCCGCGCCCAGCGCGACAACGTCCGCCACGATCTTGGACCAGTCGGAATGACCGAACGGGGTGTAGTTGACGAAGATATCCTCGTCCGCGATGCCTTTACCCTTCAGGTAGCTTTCCAGAATGTTGTTGGTGGTACGCGGGTACACATAGTCGGTGCCCAGCAGCGCGAATTTCTCGACGCCCAGCTCATCCAGGAAATAGTCAGTCGCAGGGATCGCCTGCTGGTTCGGCGCGGCGCCGGTATAGAAGACGTTTTTCGAGGATTCCTCGCCCTCATATTGAACAGGGTAGAACAGCAGGCCGTTCAGCTCTTCGATCACCGGCAGAACCGACTTACGGCTGACCGACGTCCAGTTGCCAAAGATCACATCCACCTCATGTACGGTCAGCAGCTCGCGCGCTTTTTCCGCGAACAGCGGCCAGTCGGATGCGGGATCAACGACCACGGCCTCAAGCTGTTTGCCCAGCAGGCCACCCTTGGCGTTTTGCTGGTCGATCAGCATCAGCATGGTGTCTTTCAGCGTGGTTTCCGAAATCGCCATGGTGCCCGACAGCGAGTGCAATACACCGACTTTGATCGTGTCTTCAGCAGACAGTGCAGCGGTCGCCATGGCGGCAAAGACAAGTGATCCGGCGAGCGTGGATTTGAGAGATGTCATATGATTCTCCTGGGCGGGGCCGGGAGAGAGGGCTTGCGCAGACGCGCACTCTTCTTCTACCTGATCCCCGCAACTGTTGTTGCGTTCCGTGTGGCGGTTGTGTCCGAGGTCCAATTCGCGCAGCCGTCACACACCCCCGGGTCGTCTCCTCGGCGGGCACCCATACGGTTTCTGCATCGCCGAGAATTTAGCAAATGCAGGGCCCATCATTTTTCACAATCCGCCGTACCTGCCTGTTTTTTGACCAGCCGCCTGAGGTCGCGCCCAAAAATTAATCACATACTGCGGAAAACCGACGAAAACCGACGTCGAAGAATAGAGTTCCGGCGCGCAAACGTTGAAACCAACAGCATAACTTCTGGTTCCGCAGGTGCGTCATTACTCAACATGCCTCCATATTGCCCAAGCAAGACGCGATGCCGCCGCGCGCGAAGGGCGCGATTCGGCTAAGTGCAAAGCAATTGGGCGAAAAGTCGGTATTGGACGGTTTTCGCCAATCGGGGTCATTTAAGTGCCTGTTTCCCCGAACCGACGGGAACGCGCTGGACGCGGTGCTGCTGAACACTGCTGGTGGTATCACGGGCGGGGACGCATTCCGCTTTAGCGGCCACGCGGGCGATGGCACGACCCTGACCCTGACCACCCAAGCCTGCGAGCGCGCGTACAAGGCCAAACCCGGCCCCTCGGGCCAGATCGTGAACCACCTGAGTGTCGCTCCGGGCGCGCGGCTGAACTGGCTACCGCAGGAAACCATTCTGTTCGACGGCAGCGCGCTGGATCGCCGGTTGCAGATCGACCTTGCCCCGGATGCCACCGCCCTGATGGTCGAACCCCTGATCTTTGGTCGCATGGCGATGGGCGAGACCCTGACCAATATCCGCCTGCGAGACCGAATTGAGATCGCGCGCGATGGCGCACCTCTGTTTATGGACGCGATGCAGTTCGACGGTGATCTGCACGCCCACCTGGCCAAGACACATATCGCGGGCGGTGCGGGGGCGATGGCGCTGGTCGCCTTTGCCTCACCCACTGCCGAGGGTCAGATCGGCCCTATCCGCGCGATGCTACCCTCCACCGCCGGAGCCTCGCTGATCCAAAGCGATCTGCTGGTCATCCGGGTGCTTGCCGAAGACAGCTTTACCCTCCGTCGAACACTGATGCCGGTGCTGCGGCGGCTGAACAATGACACGCTTCCCCGATGCTGGATGATCTGACATGAACCTGACCCCCCGTGAAAAAGACAAACTGCTGGTCGCCATGGCCGCCGAGGTCGCCCGCAAGCGATTGGCCCGAGGCGTCAAGCTGAACCACCCCGAGGCGATCGCGCTGATCACCGACGCGGTGGTCGAAGGCGCGCGCGATGGGCGCTCGGTTGCCGATATGATGCAGGCCGGAGCCGAAGTGATCACCCGCGCGCAATGCATGGAGGGCGTGCCCGAAATGATCCACGAGGTTCAGGTCGAAGCCACCTTTCCAGACGGCACCAAGCTGGTGACTGTCCACAATCCCATCCGCTAAAAAAGGAACACTGATATGACCCGTATGCTTTTCCCCGCCCTGATCCTTGCTGGCCCTGCGGCAGCCCATAACGGAACACATATCCATGCGCATGGCTCGGATTATGCCACTCTGGGCGTTGGGCTGGCCGTTGTTGCACTAGCCGCCCTCGCGTTGATGGTAAAGCTGAACAAATGATCCCAGGTGAGTTGTTCCCGGCCAAGGGCGAGATCACCCTTAACGCAAGTGCCTCAGCCATCACCCTGATGGTCGCCAATACTGGTGACCGCCCGGTTCAGGTCGGCTCGCACTATCATTTCGCCGAAACCAACCCAGCGCTGGATTTCGACCGCGCCGCCGCACACGGGCTGCGTCTGGACATCGCCCCCGGCACCGCCGTCCGGTTCGAGCCCGGTCAGGCGCGCGAGGTCTCGCTGATACCCATCGGGGGGGCGCGTAAGATCTATGGGTTCAATCAAAAGGTCATGGGGTCGCTCTGATGCCAGCAACAATCAAACGCTCTGACTATGCCGCCATGTTCGGCCCCACCACCGGCGACAGGCTGCGGTTGGCTGATACCGATCTAGTGATCGAGGTTGAACGCGACCTGACCGCCGAACGCGCGGGTGCCGCTGCTACCGGGGGCGCCGGCGACAACGCGCTGCTTTACGGCGAAGAGGTCAAGTTCGGCGGTGGCAAGGTGATCCGCGACGGGATGGGGCAGTCTCAGGCCACGCGGGCCGAAGGGGCCGTGGACACGGTCATCACCAATGCGCTGATCGTGGATCACTCGGGCATCTACAAGGCGGATGTGGGCCTGAAAGACGGGCGCATCGCCAAGATCGGCAAGGCCGGGAACCCCGACACGCAACCCGGCGTCGATATCATCATCGGCCCCGGCACCGAGGCTATTGCGGGCGAAGGGCGTATCCTGACCGCCGGGGGTTTCGACAGCCATATCCATTTTATCTGCCCACAACAGATCGAGGATGCGCTGCATTCCGGCCTGACCACCATGCTGGGCGGCGGCACTGGCCCTGCGCATGGGACGCTGGCCACCACCTGCACGCCGGGACCGTGGCATATCGGGCGGATGTTGCAGGCCGCCGACGCGTTTCCGATGAACCTGGCCTTTGCGGGCAAGGGCAACGCCTCGCTGCCCGCCGCGCTGGAGGAACAGATCAACGCAGGCGCCTGCGCCCTGAAACTACACGAGGATTGGGGCACCACCCCTGCCGCTATCGACTGCTGCCTGACGGTGGCCGACGCGATGGACGTGCAGGTCATGATCCACACCGACACGCTGAACGAATCCGGTTTTGTCGAGAACACCGTGGGGGCCATGAAAGGCCGGACGATTCACGCTTTCCACACCGAAGGCGCAGGCGGTGGTCACGCCCCCGATATCATCAAGATCTGCGGCGAGAACCACGTTCTGCCGTCTTCGACCAACCCGACGCGCCCCTTCACCGTGAACACGGTCGAAGAGCATCTGGATATGCTGATGGTGTGCCACCACCTCGACAAATCCATCCCCGAGGACGTGGCCTTTGCCGAAAGCCGCATCCGGCGCGAGACGATCGCGGCCGAGGACATCCTCCACGACATGGGCGCGTTCAGCATCATCGCCTCGGACAGTCAGGCTATGGGCCGGGTCGGAGAGGTGCTGATCCGAACATGGCAGACCGCCGACAAGATGAAGAAACAGCGCGGCCGCCTGCCCGAGGAAACCGGCGAGAACGACAATATGCGCGTGCGCCGGTATATCGCCAAATACACCATCAACCCGGCAATTGCCCACGGGCTGAGCCATGAGATTGGCAGTATCGAAGAAGGCAAGCGCGCCGATCTGGTGCTGTGGAACCCGGCCTTTTTCGGGGTCAAGCCCGAGATGGTCTTGCTGGGCGGCACGATTGCCTGTGCGCAGATGGGCGACCCCAATGCCTCGATCCCGACACCGCAGCCGGTCTATAGCCGTCCGATGTTCGGGGCCTATGGGCGTTCGGTCGAACATTCGGCGATCACATTTGTCTCGGGCGCGGCGCAGGCTGCGGGAATTGGTGATACACTGGGGTTGGCAAAGCAAACCGTTGCGGTGCAAAACACCCGCAATATCGGCAAAAGCGACCTATTGCTGAACCACGCCACGCCGCAGGTCGAGGTTGACCCCGAAACCTATGAGGTCCGCGCCGATGGCGAGTTGCTGACCTGCCAACCCGCCGAGGTTCTGCCCATGGCGCAACGCTATTTCATGTTCTGAGACATGCTGCGTTGCAGCATACGCAACGCAGCCATGACCAAACATCTACTACTAAATGAGGCCGACATGACACATCATGAAGACCAAGGGAGGACCAACAAGTTTGAAGGTCCACATGGCACATTCAGCACCGCAAACCACCCCGCGCGTTTCGCTACCCGGACTGATCGCATCCTTCGGGACGTCGATCTATTCGTTTCTTATCCGGATGGCAGACGCACAAACGCGCGTTCAGCAGATCAGATTTCTTCAATCCCTCAGCGACGAAGACTTGCGCAAGCTCGGGTTGACACGCGACCGGATCCCACACCGCGTCTTCGCGGATTCAATCTGGCTTTGACACGGCTTTTGGCAGGGGGGGCAACCGCATGACCGCCCTTCTCTGCACGGCACGGCAGTATTCCGACCATACGCATGGTGACCCCGCCGACCACCTGTCACTGACTTATGAAGATCGCTTTCTGCGCCGCAAGGTGCTGACCTGTGAAAGCGGTGAGCAGATTCTGATTGATCTGTCACAAACAACCTCGCTAGATCATGGCGGTGCCCTGATCCTTGACGACGGGCGCGAGGTCGAAATCCAGGCCGCGCCAGAAGCGTTGCTGGAAGTCACGGCCCCCGACCTGACCCGCATCGCGTGGCATATCGGCAACCGCCACACACCCTGTCAGGTCGAAGCGGACCGCCTGCTGATCCAAATCGACCACGTCATCCGCGACATGTTGCTGAAAATCGGCGCAACGGTGCGTGAGGTTCAGGAACCCTTTACCCCCGAAGGTGGTGCTTATGGCCACGGCAGGACCCATGGCCACGCCCACTGACACAGATATCCTGACGCTGACCCAATGGCTCTCGCCTGCTTATCCGGTGGGAGGGTTCGCGTATTCACACGGTCTGGAATGGGCGATCGAGTGCGGCAGCGTTGCCAACGCCGCCGACACAAAGGAGTGGGTTGCCGATGTGATCGAATACGGCTCTGGCCGGAATGATTGCATATTTCTTTCAGCCGCGTATTCGGCACAGACCACCACCTCCTTGTCCGAGGTGGATCAGGCTGCGCGCGCATTCTGCGCCTCGTCCGAGCGGTTGATGGAAACTCGACTGCTGGGAGAGGCGTTTTGCGGCATAACCGCAGATGTCTGGGCGGTGGAGCTGGGCACCCTGACCTACCCGGTCGCCGTGGGATACGCTGCACAGCGACAGGGCTTGCCGCTCGCCCTGACGGCCCAGATGTACCTGCAGGCCTTCATGTCCAATCTGGTCGCGTGTGCGACGCGTTTGGTACCGTTGGGTCAAACCGAAGGGCAGCGGATGATCCGCGATCTAACGCCTTTGTGTCAGCATGTGGCGACGGGCGCTGTGACCTTGGGGCTGGATGATCTGGGGTCGACGGTGTTTCTGACAGATGTCGCGTCGATGAAACACGAAACTCAATATTCAAGGATGTTCCGAACATGAGCAAAATGAACGGCCCCCTGCGCGTGGGCATCGGTGGTCCTGTTGGCGCAGGCAAGACAACTCTGACCGCCGCCCTGTCCGAAGCGCTGCGCGACAAGGTATCCGTTGGCGTGATCACCAACGACATCTATACCCGCGAAGATGCCGAGGCGCTGATGCGGATGCAAATTCTGCCGCAGGACCGGATCATCGGCGTCGAAACCGGCGGCTGCCCGCATACGGCCATTCGCGAGGATGCTTCGATCAACCTTGCGGCCGTTGCCGAGATGCAGGCGCGTCACCCCGACGTCGAGGTCGTTCTGATCGAAAGCGGTGGCGACAACTTGTCTGCCACATTCAGCCCGGAACTGGCGGACGTTACGCTCTATGTGATCGACGTGGCCGCGGGTGAAGAGATTCCGCGCAAAGGCGGTCCTGCGATCACCAAATCGGACGTCCTGATCATCAACAAGACCGATCTGGCCCCGCATGTTGGCGCGTCGCTAGAGGTGATGGACCGAGACGCAACAAAGATGCGCAACGGTCGCCCATTCGTGTTCACTTCGCTGCGGCATCGCAAGGGCGTGGATCAGGTCGTTGACCTGCTGGCGCAAATCGGGGGGCTGAATATTCCCGTCGCCGTGACCGAGGGGGCCGCCTAGCGCAGCCCCCCTGGCAATGGAATCTCATCTCGAGATTGCAGGCAAACTTTTCGACCTAGACAAAAGTGCCTTCGTCACTTCGTGTCCCTTGCTGTTTTAAACAACAAAAGAAAAACAAAAACCGACCCTATCGAGGTGGTAACAATACCCACTGGCAGTTCCTGAGGCGCAAGCAACAAGCGGCTGAGGATATCTGAACCGGTCAGCAAAGCCGCCCCGACGATGGCGGCGGCGGGCACAAGACGGGTGTGCAAAGGTCCAGCGATCCCACGTGCGATATGGGGCACCATGAGCCCCACAAAACCGATGACCCCCGCAACCGAAACAAAAACGGCGGTCGCTAGTGCCGCTACAAAAAACATGCGGAACCTCAATGCCTGTACCGGAACGCCCAGCGTCGCTGCCGTCAAGTCGCCGGTCAAAAGCGCATCCAGCCAGCGACTGCGCCACAGGGCATACATCAAGATCAGAAACATCCCGGCGCAGACCAGCGGAAATGTCTCCCATCGGGCCAGACCCAGACCGCCCAGCATCCAGAAGATGACCGAGTGCGCGGCGCGACTGTCGCCCGCAAATATCAGATAGTTCGTGATCGCCGAAAACAGAAACGAAACTGCCAACCCCGCAAGGATAAGCTTTTCCGGCGCACTGGTGCGCAATCCGTGAACCAGTGCCAGCACAATTCCCGACGCGACAAGCCCGCCACAAAATGCAGCCAGCGGCAGCGTCCAGAATCCCAGGATGTCGCCGGTCACCGTAATGACGATAACCGCACCCGCCGCCGCACCCGACGAAAGGCCGAACAGGAAGGGATCAGCCAAGTCGTTGCGTGTTGTGGTCTGAAGCACTACGCCGACAACGCCCAGCCCTGCACCGATCACGGCCGCAAACAATGCACGCGGCAAGCGAAGGTCAAAGACAATGCGGTGCAGCGGCGACACCTCGCCATCCGCCATGCCGGTGCCCAGCATCACCGCATCCAACGCAACCGCGGCTGGAATTTGCGTCGTGCCGTAAATGGTCGAAACCAGCAAAAGGGCGGTCA
This sequence comes from Ruegeria sp. HKCCA5426, assembly GCF_013034585.1. Taxonomy (NCBI): domain Bacteria; kingdom Pseudomonadati; phylum Pseudomonadota; class Alphaproteobacteria; order Rhodobacterales; family Roseobacteraceae; genus Ruegeria; species Ruegeria sp. HKCCA5426. Next base: position 325,037 of record NZ_WQGH01000003.1, on the reverse strand, counting down.
CAACAACCGCCCCCAGCAAGAGTGTCAGGCCAAAACGGCCCATATTAGTTCAGGCCCGGGTGCATCGCGTCGGCCATTTTCGAAATCGCCGCGATATTTGCGGGTCCGGGAGTCAGTTCTTCGTAACGTAGGCCAATCCAGCGCTCGTTCCTGACCGCGTCGGTCTGCGACATCACGGGGTGTTCCTGCAGAAACTTGAACGTGTCTTCCGCGCCGTTGCCGGTCTGATAATCCAGCAGCACCAGAAATTCGGGGTTCGAAGCTGCCACAGCCTCCCACGAGGTGCGGCCCCAGCTTGTGTCCATGTCATGAGTGACATTCGCACCACCAGCTGCAGCGATCATCGCGTCAGGGATGGCGAATTTACCCGCGGTAAAGGGCGCGTCGGCTGGCCCATCCAGCAGGAAAACACGGGGTTTTGGCAGGTCCGCAGTCTGCGCCTGGATCGCTGCCAGTTCCTCTTTCCAGCCGGAAACCAGAGCCTCGGCCTTGTCTTCAACATGCATGACCTCGCCCAGACGAAGCACATCATCAAACAACAGGTCCATGCTGGCCTCGGGACGGTCCTTGTCCAGATGCACACAGCTTTCCGTTAGGATCATTGTCTTGATGCCAAAGGGTTCCAGCGTGTCGGGCGTCACGTCGCCCCCCGGCTTCATCCCATAGTACCAACCCGCGAAGAACAGGTCAGGCTCTACCGCCACAAGGTTCTCAACAGTTGGGTATTTCGGCGCAAGCTCGGGGATGTCACCGCGCAGCGTGTCAAACTCGGGGCTGGTCTTGTACCAGCCGGTGATGCCGGTCAGACCCACGATCTTGTCCTGCAGACCCAACGCAAAGGCCATGTCGGTCATGTTCATATCATGCACAACCAGACGCTCGGGCTGGGTGTCGAACACCAGCGGCGCACCGCAATTATCAACTGTGACTTCGTGCGCGACGGCACCACCTGCCAAAACGGTGGTCAACGCCACAGACAAGATCTGTTTCATTCAGAAATATTCCTATTCATAAGTTGTTATCGAGGTTTTTCGGATATCCAGCGCCCGGATCACGCGCCCTTCGTGGTGAAAGCACAGGTAATCGACGCCAAACGTGTCACTAACCCTGTCCGGGGTCAGCACATCGGCGACCAGCCCAAAACCGGTCAGCCGTGTATCTTTCATCAATGCCACATGAGTGGCAAATTCTGGGATCATCACCAGATCATGCAGGATCATCACCACAGTGATACCCAGTTCAGCGACCAGCGAAAGCATCCGCCCCTTCGTGTCTGGATCCAGATGGTTGGTGGGTTCGTCCAGAAACAAAAGCGTAGGATTCTGGGCCAAAGCACGGGCGATATGCGCGCGCTGGCGTTCCCCCCCGGACAGAAAGGCCATCTTTTTTTCGGCCAAAGCACTAAGCCCGGTAAGGCTCAGGATTCTGACCAGATCCGCGGCGTGTTCCTCGGCAGAGCGGTCTGCACGGATCGGAATCTGGCCCAGCGCCACATAATCCCGCAACAGCAACCTGCCATCCGGGAACTCCTGCTGACTGACCACGGCGATCGTCCGCGCCCGATCCCGTGCGGACATCTGTTTCAGGCTGCGTCCGTTGACCAGAACATCACCCTGATTCACCTCGTGCGCGCCGCATAACAGATTCAAAAGCGTCGTCTTGCCTGCCCCGTTGGGCCCGGCAATTGCAAGGATTGCGCCTTCGCATAATGTGAATGAGACCCCCTGCAGCAGTATATCGCCACTAAGAACCTGATGGGTCAGATCACGCGCAACCAAAATAGCTGGGTTGGTCATGGACACACCCCTTTTTGAATTTGGGGCATGCGGGACAGTGTCTTTGTGAACAGTTTTTCCGGACGCTCGGTCGCATTGGTCCAGCCATCTGCGCTGTTTTGGTATTGGTGGGCAAACTCAGTCAGTGCCTGGATATCCTGCGTATCAAGAATGTCACCAAAAAGGTACTGCGCTTTATCGACTGCCTGAAATCCGACAGTCACAGGCCGCGCGCATCCGGCCATGCAATCGACCATGCGGATGGAAAAACCATTTGGCAAACGATCGAACAGCGCGTCGGACAAGCCCTGCGCGTGTACCTCACCCTGACATGTTTTGCAGATGAGAAGAAAATGGTCAGGCGCTGACGGCATGGGTTCCTCCGCCTGCTTCAAAGCGCGGGCAGACAGTGCCGGAAATGTAAACACGATGTGCTCGTGTCATCAAAGCCTCCTTCCAGGACGCCCCGCCCCGGGTTGGTTAACATTTGATGGCAGGTCTCCTGACTTGCGGGTCGATGCTCGGCCATCCTTCCCGGCACTTGGGCCAGTGGGTTGTTGGCGTCGCTCACCGCTTACAGTTGCGGGGGCAGTCACGGACTTGGCGCCAAATGGCGGCCTCACCGTATTCCCTTTTCATCCCTTGGGCGCACCATCGGGAACCATCATCCGAACGAGTGCCCGAGATCACATGTCAGGTCAACGACAATATTGTGGCAGCCAATCAATTTTTGGCAGACGCAAAACCCCATTGACCAATCCAAAGTATAATTGTCCTACACCCCGCTTCGCGACCGCCATCCCGTGAGGCTGAAACCGGCAAACAAAACCGCGGCCACGCAGACGATTGAGGGACCCGCCGGTGTGTCAAACACATAAGCTGAGCGAAGTCCTGCTACGGCCGAGAAAGCCCCGATTGCCGCGGCAATCAATGCCATCGTTTCCGGAGATCGCGCCAGGCTGCGCGCGGCCGCCGCCGGAATGATCAGCATCGCGGCAATGAGCAACACGCCTACAACTTTGATCGCGACAGCAACCGTAACCGCCAGTGACAAAGTTAGGATCAACTGCTCGCGCTTGGGGTCGAACCCGGTGGCGTAGGCCAATTCTTCGTTCAGCGTAGCGGTCAGCAGTTGCGACCATCGCCATACGATCAACGCGACGACCAGCGCGGCCCCGCCCCAGATCACGACAAGATCGGTGCGCGAAACTGACAGTATGTCACCAAAAAGATAGGCCATCAGGTCGATGCGAATGCCCGACAAAAACGACACCGCGACAAGGCCAAAGGCAAGCGACGAATGCGCCATAACTCCAAGAAGGGTATCCATGGCATAACCGCGACCGGACAGCAATGTGACGGCCAACGCCATGATAAGCGCGACAACCAATGCGCCCAGAAAGACCGACATCTGGAAAGCCAGCGACAGCGCAACACCCAGGATCGCAGCATGAGCGGTGGCATCGCCAAAGTAAGCCATACGCCGCCAGACCACAAAACACCCAAGGGGGGCGGCTGCAATTGCCACGCCAATACCGGCGAGCGTTGCCCGCGTCATAAAATCATCAAGCATTATTCTGCCGCTTCGTGAGAGTGGTCGTGGTTGTGATCATGTTCGTGGCGATACAGGGCAAGCGCGCCACCGGTGCCTGTTCCAAACAGGGCGCGGTATTCTGGTGCCGAAGCAACCACGGCAGGCGACCCCTCGCAGCAGACATGACCATTGAGGCAGATCACCCTGTCCGAAGCACTCATCACAACGTGCAGCTCGTGGCTGATCATCAGGATGGCGCAACCGGTTTCCTGTCTCACCGCCTCGATCTGCTGGTAAAAACTGGCCGAGCCTCGCTGGTCGAGGCCTTGCGTGGCTTCATCCAGCAAAAGGATGTCGGGACGATTGATCAAAGCCCGCGCCAGCAATACGCGCTGAAACTGGCCCCCGGACAGTTGGGACATCTGGCGCTTCAAAAGATCCGGCACACCCGCCGCCGCCAGCGCCGCAGCGCAGTCATCTTTTGAAACACGGTGCGTCAGACGCATGAACCTTGCAACCGAGATCGGCAATGTCGGGTCAACATGCAGTTTTTGCGGCACATAGCCGATTTTCAGCCCAGGCTCCCGGGAAACATGGCCAGCAGAAGGATTTGTCGCACCGATGATGGCCCTAAGCAGACTGGTTTTGCCCGATCCGTTCGGGCCAACGATGGTGACGATCTCACCTGCCTCAATCGCCATATCCACATTTTGCAGAACGGTGTTCGCACCGTACCTTACGCTGAGTTTTTCAACGGTGATCAGGGTCATTTCTACGCCTTTTCGGTGCAGTCGGGGCAAAGCCCTTCGGCTTCTACAACCGTTCGTTCAATTTCGAAACCCGCCGCGCGTGCTGCAGCCCCCAAAACACCTTTGGCCGGAGTGGATTGCGCCTCGGCCACGGCTTCGCATTTTCGGCAGATCATGAAGGCCGGCGAATGAGAGGCCCCCGGGTGAGAACAGGCAACAAAGGCGTTCAGTCGCTCAATCTTATGCACGAACCCATTCTGAGCAAGAAAGTCGAGCGCACGATAGGCCACCGGAGGCTGTGACCCAAAGCCTTCCTCGCGCAATCGGTCGAGTATCGCGTACGCGCCCAGCGCGCGATGCTCTTGCAACAGCATTTCCAGAACCCTGCGACGGACTGGCGTCAGACGCAGTCCTTCTTCCTTGCACCGGTTTTCCGCTGCGGACAGCCCGGCCGCAACGCAAGTCTTGTGGTCATGCTTTTGGAACCCAACCGGAGCCGTATCTCCGGTTATTTCGGGTTGCGTATCACTTGTCATGTTATTCCATATCATGTATGTCGCTCGCAATGTTATAAAATCACACAGAGGGTCTGATGTCCAGAAAGCTTCTCCCACTATCTATCACCGCTGCATTCATGGGCGGAACGGCCTTGGCGGATGTACCCAATGTCGCGGTCGACATCGCGCCAGTTCACTCGCTTGTGGCACGGGTTATGGAAGGTGTCGGAACGCCCGACCTGATCATCTCACAGGGTGCCTCGCCGCACGAATACAATCTGCGCCCCTCAGAAGCTGCTGCGCTGCAAGACGCCAACTTGGTTTTTTGGATGGGTGAAGACCTGACACCGTGGATGGAAGGGGCCGTCGAGACCCTTGCTGACGGCGCAACCGTCACGACCCTGTTGGAAACGGATGGAACAATTCTTCTGGATTTCCGTGAGAACGCCCTGTTTGAAGCCCACGATCATGACGATCACGCCAAACATGACGGCCATGACGACCATGCTGAAACCAAAGGCCATGACGATGAACATGCCCATGATGATCATGACCACGAAGGGCATGACGACCACGATGGTCACGCGCATGGGGACCATGACCCGCACGCCTGGTTGTCGCCAGAGAACGCAAATACGTGGCTGAATGTGATCGCCGCTCAACTATCTGCGGCTGATCCGGACAACGCCGGTACGTATTTCGCAAATGCTGCGGCGGCGCGCGAAGAAATGGCGGCCCTGTCTTCTGAGATCGCCGAAACGCTCGAGCCGGTCCGAGGAGGCAGCTTTGTCGTCTTCCACGATGCCTACCATTATTTTGAAAATGCGTTTGATTTTCCCGCCTCTGGCGCAATTTCGATCGGTGATGCATCCGACCCAAGCCCGGCCCGCATTGCTGAAATTCAGGCGCGCATCAAGGACGAAGGCGTGAAATGCGTTCTGGCCGAACCGCAGTTCAATCCTGGGATCGTCGAGGTTGTGATGGATGGTGCCGACGCTAATACCGCGGTGATCGACCCGCTCGGCTCTGATCTTGAACCCGGAGCGGCGCTTTACCCCCAAGTCATTCGCAACATGGCGCAAACACTGGCCGATTGCCTTTGATCCCCTGCCCGGCCGAAGTTCAAAATTCGGCCGGGCTGAACGTCAGCGGCATCGCAAGTGAGTGTTTGCCCAAGTTCCGAGTGATCGCGATCCGCCGACGTTTTCAAATTCGCCCTAAAACCGAACGAAAGACCGACGGCCTTAGCCCCAATCCGCAAACATCCACGAGGCGGTTGTGGTTTACATTTTCATATCGTTACGTTATTACATATCATTATCTAAATTACGACCTCCCACCCCACGCCAACATGTTGCGAACCCGTCGCCCATACCCACCACGAAAGAAGAAGTGTTTTTAAGCTATGACTGATACCCGCCTTCCCGTTACTGTCCTGTCCGGTTTTCTTGGAGCTGGCAAAACAACCCTGCTGAACCGGGTTCTCAATAATCGTGAAGGCCGGCGTGTCGCCGTCATCGTTAATGACATGTCCGAAGTGAACATCGACGCCGATTTGATCCGGGCCGAAACGGAGCTCCGCCGTACCGGTGAATCTCTGGTTGAAATGTCAAATGGCTGTATCTGCTGCACCCAGCGCGATGATCTGCTGGCCGAGGTCCGGCGACTGGCTGCGGAAGGTCGGTTTGACTATCTCCTGATTGAATCCACTGGTATCTCAGAACCCCTGCCCGTCGCGGCGACTTTTGATTTTCGCGATGAAGACGGTGAAAGCCTGTCTGACGTGGCCCGCCTTGACACGATGGTCACCGTTGTTGACGCGGTGAACCTGCTTAACGACTACTCCAGCCACGACTTCCTTCACCACCGTGGCGAGACCCTTGGCGACGAGGACGATCGCACTCTGGTGCATCTACTGACCGACCAGATCGAATTTGCCGACGTTGTCATCCTGAACAAGGTTGCTGATGCCGGGCCCGAACGCACCGATGCAGCGCGCAAGATCATCCGTAGCCTCAATGCGGATGCAAAAATCATCGAAACGAACCAATCCGAGGTTTCCAGTGATGCCATTCTGGACACTGGCCTTTTCGATTTCGAAAAGGCGCATCAGCACCCCATGTGGGTCAAGGAGCTTTATGGTTTTGCCGACCACGTGCCGGAAACCGAAGAGTATGGCGTTTCGTCCTATGTTTTTCGCGCCGGACAACCCTTTGAGCCCGAGAAAATCCTGGTGCTGCTGAATGGCAATTTGCCCGGTGCGATCCGGGCGAAAGGTCATTTCTGGATTGCAACCCGTCCCGATTGGGTGGCTGAGTTTTCCCTTGCTGGCGCTCTGTCCAGCGTGAAGCCAATCGGAACTTGGTGGGCGTCCGTGCCCGATACCAGATGGCCTGATCACCCGTCAGTGCTTGACTACATCAAACAACACTGGGTCGAGCCTTGGGGCGATCGGCGGCAAGATATTGTGTTTATCGGTGCAGGCATCGACTGGCCATCCCTCAAATCCCGTCTTGAATCCTGCCTGCTATCTCAGGCCGCTGCACCCGGGCCGGATGCCCTTCCATCTGACTTGCCTGACCCGTTTCCGCTGTGGCGCCGAGTGGAGGATGCCGCATGACCTATCATCGCACCGACCTGAACGGCGCAGCCGTCGGAGTGGGCGTATCGGATAAGCCGGACGGATTGGCCAAAATCGAAATGCCGGGGTGCGCGGCGACTATCTGGCGCCGTCAACTTGCGCCGGAATTTCAGGCATGGATCAACACCCTGGACCCATCGCATCTGCCCAAAGCGCTGCTAGTCCTACGCCCTCAGGCCGTTCCGGACGCCCTGAGTCACTTGTGCAACATGGCGGGGATGGACGAAGGTGCAGAACGCACTTGGTTAGAGGATGACATCTCAGACCTCGCCACGCGGTTTGCCGAGATGATGCGCGCACCCTATCTTCGACTTCGCCTAGACGCGATCAAAACCAATGCCTGCAGGAAATTCCACATAGATGCCTTATACGCGCGCCTGATCTGCACCTATCGCGGGACAGGCACGCAATACGGTGTTTCAAGGGATGGCCTTGACCCAGACCGCGTGTTTACCGTGGCAACCGGTGCCCCCATAGTTATGCGCGGCACGCTTTGGCCGCAAAACACTCCGTCGGAGTTACGACATCGCTCGCCACCAATCGCGGGAACGGGTGAGACCCGTCTTGTTCTGGTGCTCGATCCCATTTTTGACTTCGAAGAAGACGTCTGATGCCGCGAAATCTTGGCCAGACGAAACTCAGAAAGCGACGCCGCGCCGAAAATCCGATGCGCGAGTTTGACCGCCTGCCTCCGGTCTTGCGTGCGTGGGTATCTCAAGCCGCGTTGCCTTGGCGTCCACGATCAGTCCTTCGTGCCTATCAGAAAGCGCTGGCCCATACAGGTGATCATGGCCGTGCCCTAGAGGAACTGGGCCGCCTTGAAGCCTTGCAACTTGCCAAAGATAGCAAAGGCGCAGCATTAGCATGATATGTTTGGACCTCACCGAAAACGATCTGAAAGGGCGACTTCCTCGCCCGTCAAACCAGCCCCCATAATCTCACGGTGTCCGGAGTTGAACAGCCTGTAGACTTTCGCAAGGTTGTGCAGTTGAACCGAATACGTGTAAGCGTCGTGATCACGACACTACAATGATTTGGGCGCGTCTTGGGCAACGACAATAATGATAATCCGGTGGATGACTTACTGCGCGCCCGTCTGCGCATTCCAGTTGGAGCAGACTTTAGGTTAAGGGTCTTGCGGTACCTGATGGAGGGCGTTGACTGGATCAACCGCACCACGACTGGTCAGGCTTTCTTTGCCCTGAAAGAAACCGAAGAGATATTGTCGGAGCTTGGTGAACGCACCGGGCCAGAGTTGGTGCGCGCGGTTTTGCAGATGAACCACGGAACCACGATACGCGCGCACGGGCTTGAGAATATTCCGACCCAAGGCCCGGTCGTCATCGCCTCGACCCATCCGATCGGGACCTTCGATTTTCTTGCCCATGCGGGGGCATTGCAGGACCATCGCGCGGACCTGAAGGTTGTCGCCGGGCGCGAAGCTGAAAGGTTTTTGGGCCGCGATCTGATCGTCCCGGTGGATCTGGATCAAAAGGACAGGGTTTTGACGGCCCGACAGACCCGTGCCGGAATGTTGCAACACCTTAAGAAAGACGGCGCCCTGCTCGTGTTCGGCTCTGGCCGGGTTCCGTATTTGAAAGGTGACCGTCTGGTCGAACCTCCCTGGAGGACCGGGGTAACCCGTGTTTCAGCAGAGGCCGGGGCGCCAATCGTTCCCGCATCGGCAAACATGCGCAACTCTCGGCACTACTACCGGACGCGCCGTCTGGCTGGGGTCCTGAGTGGGGGCAACGACGAGTTTGGGCGCAAAGTCGCGTCTCTGCGATACGTGTCAGAGTTGATTGCTAAGCTTGGCGGCTCATATGATGTCTATTACGGCCCGGTTCAGCAAGCAGGCACCGCACCCGACATTCTGAAAAGACTGTCCGAAGGGTTGGTTCCCGACCTCTATGACCAATAGTGGCGCTTAGCTTTTCCCGGCCTTATAAATCCCGGTCCTTTGCCCGGTCGCGCTCCTGCAGCGCGCGGATACGCATTCGTTGCGCCGCCTGGATATGAGCGCGCATTTCAGATTCTGCCGCAGCACCGTCGCGCGCTTTCAACGCGACCATGATGCGCCGGTGTTCCGCCACGGCTGACGCGGCCCGTTCACTGTCCAAAAGCTGTGAGGGTCCCAGAATCAACAACGCCTTTTGCAAGGACAATGTGGATTTCGTCAGAAATCTGTTCTTTGCCGCATCCAACAACGTGGCGTGGAAAATCTTGTTGATCCGCACGGCATCCGGCCCTGTGCCTGCCTCGGCCAGCCGGTCATTGAGAACGTCCAGCTCATCCAACTCAATGTCAGAGGCAGCCCGCGCAGCAAGTCGCGCCGCAGTCCCTTCAAGCACTGCGCGCATCTCATACAGCTCCATCACTTCGGCATAGTCGAGGCTGCGGACCGTCGCGCCCAGACGCGGAACATGCGTAACCAGCCCATCCGCCTCTAGCTGTCGGATCGCTTCCCGCACAGGGGTGCGGCTAACGCCCAGCCGTTCCGACAACTCTATCTCGCGCAGACGATCACCCGGCAGCAAAGCCCCTGCGCGAATTTCATCCAGCAGGGATTGATAGGCAGAGCTGCCCTGCGGTCCGGGCTTAATCTGATCGTCCTGAATGCTCATAACGCCTGTACTTGCATGCTGCGTCCAATTGTATACATATGGATACAAAATGAGTCAATGCCGATGGAACACGAGAGTTGGCCAATCAAGACATTTTTCATTCTCTGCTGATGAAGCGATTCGTGACCGCTGGCCTTGCGGTTCTTGGCACAGGGGTCTTTTGGGTTTTGGGCCTGCCGCTGCCGTTTTTGTTCGGCCCGATGACAGCTTGCCTGATGGCTGCTCTGGCCCATGCGCCGATGGAAGGCTTCGGACAGGTTTCTGTTGCGGCGCGGACAATTCTGGGTGTTGCAGTCGGCGCGTCGATTACCCCCAGCCTGTTTGCCGAACTGCCCAAAATGGCGGCCTCGATCATGCTGATCCCGTTGTTCATCCTCCTGATCGCCCTGATTGGTGTGCCGTTCTTTCGCAAGCTATGGGGGTTTGACACCACAACCGCATTCTATGCCGCCATGCCCGGTGGCCTTCAGGACATGATCATTTTCGGAACCGAAGCCGGGGCCAACCCGCGTACCTTGTCCCTGATCCACGGTACGCGCGTTCTGATCATCGTGACGTTGGCCCCTATTTTCCTGGCAGTTTTCTACGATGCGGACCTGACAAACCCCATTGGGCAACCCGCCAGCGAGCTACCCATTCACGAGGTTCTGCTAATGGTTCTGGCCGCGGTTGTAGGCTGGAAAGGGGGTGAGAGGATTGGGTTGTTCGGCGCGTCCATTCTGGGCCCCATGATTTTGACAGCCGCGTTGTCGCTGGGCGATTTCATACACTCGCGCCCCCCACGCGAGGCTATCTTGGCGGCGCAGTTCTTTATCGGCTGCACCATCGGGGTGAAATTCGTTGGCGTCACTTGGCGAGAGCTTCAGCGCGTTGTCGCCGCCGGTTTCGCCTATGTCGTAGTGCTTGCGGTCTTGGCGGCAGGGTTCACAGCCATCGTTACCACTTTGGGATTGGGGCGTCCGGTCGAAGCATTCCTTGCTTTCGCACCCGGCGGACAGGCGGAAATGACGGTGCTGGCGATTGTATCAGGCGCGGATCTGGGGTTTGTCATCACGCACCACCTGACGCGAATTGTGCTGGTCATCATTGGCGCGCCGATTGCCGCAAACCTAATCCTGCGATTGTCCAAACCGAAGGACTACCCCTGATTTGTAATCGTTTCGCCTTGGGTCAGCACTTGGTTCAGTGGGCCCGCCGGATGACGAGGTTTTCAGGCTTAAACAACAAGCCAACTTGCGGGGTCGGGCATTGGCCGCCGCCACAGATTTAACGAATCTCGATTATGTGGCATTCTCTGGATTGGGCGCTAATAGGCCAACCCATTTTGGTCAGGCGCCCACGCTTTGGGAGGAGCCAGATATGAACTTGAGACCTGATCCCACTTTTCACGCAACCCCTAAACTTGCAATGGAGGCTCCGGCGGAAACGCTGGCCTTTACTTTGATGCTCAGTCCGGACGGTTCGAAACCGGATGGGTTAGCAGTTATCGACGTTGATCCGAATTCCAAAACCTACAGCAAGATTGTTCACAAACTCATTATGCCCAACAAAGGTGATGAGTTTCATCACTTCGGGTGGAACGCTTGCTCGTCTGCGCTGTCCCCTCTGACCGGGCACGCCTTTCTTGAGCGCAGGTACCTGATCATTCCCGGCATTCGATCCTCACGCATCTACGTGATCGACGTCAAAGAGCCGCTCAAGGCGAAAATCCACAAGATCATTGAACCCGAAGAGGTGTTTGCCAAGACAGGATACTCGCGCCCGCATACAATCCATTGCGGCCCCGAAGGTATCTATGTCTCGACGCTTGGGGGTGGTGGCAAAGACGGCACAGACGGACCACCCGGCATTTTCATCATGGATTGTGAAAGCTTCGAAATCCTCGGCCGATACGAGATGGACCGGGGTGAGCAAACCAAGCACTACGACTTCTGGTGGAACCTTCCGCGCGATTACATGGTGAGCTCGGAATGGGGCCTGCCCCCGCAATTCGAAAACGGGATCGTGGCCGAGGATTTACTGTCCAACAAATACGGTCACAAAATTCACTTCTGGAACCTGCGCGAACGCCGCAACGTCCAGACCATCGACCTTGGCGAAAACCACCAGATGGCGCTGGAAATCCGGCCTGCGCATGATCCGGCAAAAGATTATGGGTTCTGCGGGGTCGTTGTGGATACGACCAACCTGCAGGGTTCGATTTTCACGTGGTGGCAGAAGGACGATGGCACGTTCGAGGCGAAGAAAACGATCACGATCGACCCCCGGCCAGAAAAGGCCGAAAACCTTCCACCCCTGTTGCAGGGGTTCGAGGCCGTGCCGCCATTGGTAACCGACATCGACCTGAGCCTGGATGACAAGTACCTTTACGTCGCATGTTGGGGTCAGGGTGAAATGCACCAATATGATGTATCCGACCCAATGAAACCCAAACTGACTGGCAAGGTCGAGCTGGGCGGGATTGCGCGTGGGACGAAACACCCCAACGGCAAGGCTTTTGCCTATGGTCCACAGATGGTCGAAATCAGTCGTGACGGCAAGCGGGTCTACTGGACCAATTCGTTGTATTCGACATGGGACGACCAGTTCTACCCCGATGACGAGGGCGGCCAGATGGTGATGGCCAATGCCGGTGAAAATGGCGGTTTGGAGCTGGACAAGGACTTCTATGTCACTTTTCCAAAGGGGTATCGCAGCCACCAAATCCGTCTGGAAGGCGGCGATTGTTCAACCGACAGTTTCTGCTACCCGTCTGTCTGACACGTGGACGGATTAGATACGGCAGCAGCTCTTTGGTGGGCTGTTGTCGCTTCGGGCATATATCACGGGATCAACCCCGGTATGGGTTGGCCTCTGGCGGTGTCTGCGGCACTGATGGACAAAAGCGGCAACAGTCTGCTCAAGGCGCTGCTCGCCTTGGCAACCGGGCATCTTCTGGCGATGGCGGCCATCCTGTTTCCTTTTACAGCATTGCTGTTTCTGGCCGAGTGGCAGCGGGAAATCCAGATTGCCGCGTCGTGCCTTGTGATTGGCCTGGGCCTTTACCTGCTTTTCAATCGCCGCCACCCGCGCTTCCTTGCGCGCGTGCCTCCGACAAGGCTTGTGCTGTGGTCATTTCTGGCTGCGATAGCGCACGGAGCGGGCCTGATGCTGGTTCCGATCTACCTGGGTATTTGCCGCACCGTCGCCACAAACGCAGGTCACGCAGCCGCGTCTGACCTGATGACCGGAAATGCCGGAATTGCGGTTGCTGTTGCCCTTGCCCACACCTTAGCCATGACTATTTCCGGCGGCCTGCTTGCCTTTGGCGTCTATCATTGGCTAGGCCTCAGGTTTCTGTCGAAAAGCTGGTTCAATCTGGATCTGGTTTGGGCACTAAGCCTGATCCTAGTGGGGACATTGTCGCTGATATTCACCCACTAAGCTGCCCAACCTTTGGCAATTCGACGATCGGAACTTGGTATGGTTCGCTGCGGAGATGAGCGAATGCCTTGCCATCCCGATGATCAAAAACGGATTTATGGCGTTTCAACGCGCGTCGCCTGAAAACACCGGGCGCAGTTTCTACTTTGTCGGTTCAACAGATTAACGGCTGAATTCGTGGTTGGCTGGGTTTTGGAAACAAGCCTAAATTAACGGCTTTGGACAAAGCGCATCCTGAGGTAAGTTATGGCCAGTTGTAAGATTTTCAGATTTCGCGTTTTTTGGCCGTGCGCGTAACGCCTTGAGACAGAAAGGATTTTTCGTTTGAAGCACAAATTCAAGATACTGACAGGATTGGCGGTGCTGTCTTTCGGCTGCGCCTTTTTGTTTCAATTGCATCGCGCCTTTACAGACCCAGAGCTGGCCCTGGGTACAAGATGCAAAATCATGTGGCACGACGCAGGGTATCGAGTTCCGTTTCGCAGAACCGAAGAACGTCACATCAGCCACGAAGGATTCCTGATCAGCATCGGGTTACAAGACCCTTCGGGAACTGAATTGGACCCCGGTTTTTGCGCATATGATCCGTTTTCGGACACCCCGAAACTGGTTGAGATGCGCAATGGCTAAGTTCCACGAGCGAACATCGTAGGCTGCATCCGTTTTGGTTGACTAAGGGGGGGCACCGCAACGGCTGTGAGTGCGTGGTACGTTAGCTGCGGGCCGCACCCCCTTATCCTACCGAACTCCCCTCAGCGGACGATCTCGCCACGCTATCCGGCAGGATTGCCGAATATGTGGCTGAAGCCCGGCGATATGGCTTGCGCCCCGCCGCCAAATTTATACGCAGTTTTGCCAACACCGGTACGCATGGGCGCGGCGTGATTGGACGGGAACTCATAAAATTTTGGCGCAACCTCGCAAGCCTCAGGCGACCGGACGAACCACTTAACAATAAGTGAAGTCGCAAGCGCAAAGAGGGGTTCGAGATGAACAAAAGACCGTCGCTATCATTGCTTATTGTCTTGGCTGTAACCGGCATCGCGTCAGCCATAGGAGGCCCCTTTGTCGGAGTTTCAGCATTTTTTGGCATCGTCCTGATAAGCGCCATCATCGTCGGTGGACGCTCAGAGAAACGCAGCCTTGCGGCCCAACGCGCCTGACGACCCGTGCAGAACCATACATCGTACGTTTGTGGCGGCTTACTGGTCGTGGCAGCCTCATAAGCTAGGCAGAAACAATGCCAAGCCGGGGAACGCGATCAGTAGAACCACCAACAAGATCGAGCAAAAAATAAACGGGAAAGCTGATGTATAGATTTCGCGCATTGTGGTACCCGGCGGCGCGACGCCTTTCATAACAAACAGCAACAACCCGAATGGCGGGGTGGTGAAGCTGATTTCAAGCGAAAGCAACATGATCAGGCCGAACCAGATGGGATCGAACCCAAGCGTCTGCGCCAGCGGAAAGAAGATTGGCACGGTCAGCAACATGATCGAGATCTGCTCCATGAACATGCCAAGCAGCAGCAAGACAGCGAACATCACGGTCAGCATGGCCAACGGGGCAAGTTCAAATGCGATGGCCCAGTTCACCAATCCTCGTGACGCTCCGGAAAATGCCAAAAGCTGACTGAACGTGGCCGAGCCAAAGACAATCAGATAGGCCATCAGCGTAACCTTGAGGGCACCGATGACCGACTTTTTGATCGCCTCCCACGAGAGGCAGCGGAATATGGCAGCCAGGATCAACACGCCCAATGCGCCAAATGCTGCGGCCTCGGACGGGGTGACAAAGCCTTTAATCATCAAGATGATGATCACGACCATGACGCCAACCATCGGCACGACCTCGGTCATGAGCAGTTTCAGGCGGTATGCCAAAGACATAGGCTCCACGTCGTAGGCCGGAGCCGCGTTTGGGTCCAACCGTGTTTGGAGCCAGATCGTACCAATGTAAAAGAAGGCGAGTATCAGGCCCGGAATGACGCCCGCGATCAGCAAGGCCGCCACGTCTATCTGTGCCAGCGTGGCCAGAAGAACGGCAAGCGCCGAGGGCGGTATGATGATCGCCAAGCCACCCGTTCCCAATATTGGTCCAATGCTCATATACGACTTGTAACCGCGGCGGTTCATTT
The DNA here is from genome assembly GCF_013034585.1 of Ruegeria sp. HKCCA5426. Taxonomy (NCBI): domain Bacteria; kingdom Pseudomonadati; phylum Pseudomonadota; class Alphaproteobacteria; order Rhodobacterales; family Roseobacteraceae; genus Ruegeria; species Ruegeria sp. HKCCA5426. The sequence continues at coordinate 309,657 of NZ_WQGH01000003.1, read as the reverse complement.
CAGGCACCATCAGCGACCCCAAAAGCGCGGTTGAGCCCATTGACGACCCCGACAAAGTGGAAAACGCGGTGCCGCCCAGAACCGTTACGTAGCTCAGCCGCCCCGGCAGGCGGCCCAACAGCTTATCTATCGCGCTGAACATGCGCCCACCTAACCCGGTGTGAAAGAAGATCTCTCCCATCAACAGAAACAGCGGGATTGGCATCAGCGCATATTTGGTCAACGCGCCCAGCCCGTTGTTGAGCAGTTGCGTAACCCCCCGTTCACCCCCCATGAAAATCCAGGCGCCCAGAATGTTGGCCGCAAGAAACGCCAGCGCAACAGGCATTCCAATGGCCATCAGGAACACTATTGACCCAAGCAGCAGGGCAAGCGCTTCGTACCATTCCATTATTCGTGTATCCCTGCTTCTCCGCTGTGCATCAGCTCGGGTCCGAAGACAAAGCGCGAAAATTCAACCGCCATCATTCCAAACGAAAGCGGAAAGGCGATCGTCAGCATCCATCGGGGGAAATAGTAAGCGCGGGTGTCATAGTCCCCGCGTTCGATATTCGTCAGGACCAGGTCGGCCCCTTGCCAGGCAAGGATGAGGCAGACCAGAACACAGGCGGCAGCCACCGAACGGCTGACAATCCGGCGCAAACCAATCGGCAGCGCCGCTGTCACCAGTTCGATGTGGACATGGCCCTTTTCCCGTACCAGCCAAGGCGCGCCCAGCATGGTCATGTACAACAGCCCGTATTCTGCAGACGTAAACAGCCAAGCAAAGGGTTGCAGCCCGGCATTTCGCATCAGAACTGACGTGATGACGGATAGCATCAGCCAAACCAGCAAAAGACCAGCGATTATGGCCATGCCAAACAGCACTGCATCATAGATCCTTTTCATCATCCCGCCTGCTTTGCCCCAGAAATGTTATAGGCCCGTCCAACCAGAACGGGCCTGTCTTTGGACTTAGTTTGCAGCGTCGAGATCGTAGAACAGCTCGATCAGGCGATCATAGTTATCAGTGCCGCCGGGCTGTTCGGCCATCAGACCTTTCATACGCTCCCACGTCTTTTCGCGGGCCGCTGCAAGGTAGTTTGCCTTTGCTTCCCCTTCCAGACTGACAACTGTCATTCCCGCTGCATCAAGGGCCGCAAAGTCTTCGTCGCGTTTGCTGCGAAGGGCTTCAACACTGTCTTTTTCGTGTTGGATCGCGACGTCTTGCAGGATCGTGCGCGCTTCTTCAGACAACGAGTTCCAACGGTCGAGGTTCACGATGACACCAAGATCGGTCGAGAAGAAGCATGGCTCGATACGAAAGTTCAGGAACTCGTTCCATTTCAGGTCAATCAGGCCAATCTGGGTCCAGCCCGTCGCATCAACAACACCACGTTGCAGCGCCGAGTAAACCTCGCCAGTCGGCAGGTCGATCACCTGTGCGCCAAGGTAGTTTGTGAAAAAGGCGTTGTAGACGTTGTTGCCGCGCAGCTTCAGCCCTTCGACTTCCAGATTGCCGTCGGCATCAAAGCTGGGCTCGTTACGAGTCCAAAGGTTGTAGCAGACGCCGCTGTCGAACCAGCCAAGGTACTTCAGGCCCATTTTGTCCTGATGAATTTGGTCGATCAGTTCTGTTCCGCCATTTTCGCGGGTTTCAATAGCGGTCAGGTTCGAGGCGACCATCGCGTCTTTTTCGGGCAGCGCGCCACCATAGAACGAGCCTGGGGTATAAACCATGTCGACGACACCGTCGCGAACCGCATCGGGTTGTTGGAACATGCCAATGGCTTCCGGACCGCCGCGCACGTCTATCTGGATGACTCCTTTGCCCGCTTCGTTAACTTTGTCGACAAAGTCCAGAAAGCTCTGGGTGTAAATCAGCGTTTCGGGAAAGGCGTGAACGGCCGAGATGGTTTCTTCGGCTCTGGCCGTTCCGGCGACGATTACGGCCCCTGCCAACAGGGCAGCCAATGAGTTCATTTTCATAAGTCTTCCTCCACTTGTTGAAGGGGCATTTTTTGGTCTCACCCCATTTCAGGCCGCTTGGCCTGTATTACGCCGTCTTCACGCGACGTGTCCTAATTCGGTTTATTCGGCCACGCCCAAGGGGCGGCCTTGTTGCGGTTTTTCCTATGCGCGCCGATTGCCTGCATATGCTGCCGGGTCAGGTCGATGTCGTCCCAGCCGTTGATCAGTTTCACACGCCATCCTTCGTCCAGCTCAAAGGTCACCTTTAGGTCACCAAGGGTCAGTCGGCTTGCGGGCAAATCAATCGAAACCTGGGCCGGGGCATCCTTCAACGCGTGCTGTAGCTGCATCACCTTCTGGGCATCGACCTGCGCAGGCAGCAGGCCGTTGTTGATCGCATTGTTGGCAAAGATGTCACCGAAACTGGGCGCGATGACCGCGCGAATGCCCGCATCGACCAGCGCATAAACCGCAGCCTCACGCGACGACCCGCTTCCAAAGTTATGCCCGGCGACCAGAATACTGATCCCTTCGTGACGGTTCAGCGGAAAATCTGCGGACAGTTGTTCGTCATCGCCCCGCCGCATGTCGTGCAGCAGATACTGGCCATATCCCTCGCTGCGTGGGGCCGACATGAAACGCGCCGGGATCAATTGATCCGTGTCGATATTGTCGATCGCCAGCGCCAAGGCGTGCCCCTTTTGTGTGCTCCAACCAGCCATTATGCCGCCCTGCCCTGAATAAGCGGCCTGACATCTGTGATTGTGCCCGTTACGGCCGCTGCGGCAACCATCGCCGGGGACATCAGATGCGTTCGCGCACCGCGTCCCTGACGCCCACGGAAATTGCGGTTGGTCGAGGATGCGCAGCGCTTACCCTCGGCCACAACGTCGCCATTCATGCCGACGCACATTGAACAACCCGACGCGGCCCACTCCAACCCGGCATCTTGGAAAATCCTGTCCAACCCTTCGGCTTCGGCCTGTGCCTTGACACGTTCCGATCCGGGCACAACAAGCCCCGGTACGCGCGCCCGGCGCCCTGACAAAACCAAAGCAGCCTCGCGAAGGTCTTCAATGCGCCCATTCGTACACGAGCCGATAAAAACCTGATCTACAGGAATACCGTCCAAGGGTTGCCCTGGTGCCAATCCCATGTAATCCAATGCTTCACGCGCCAAGTTTGACGTGGCTGGATCGCTGGGGTCCTGAGCGGGAATATTGGCCGTTATAGGCAGGGCCTGCTCTGGGCTGGTGCCCCAAGTGACAGTTGGCGAAATGTCAGCCGCGCCCAGGGTGATATCGCGGTCAAAAACAGCCTTTTTGTCCGTGACCAGACCGCGCCACACCTGTCGCGCGCTTTGCAGGTCTGCCCCCGAAGGGGCGTACTCGCGCCCTTCGAGATAGGCAAACGTGACCTCGTCAGGTGCGACCATGCCAAACCGCGCCCCACCTTCGATTGAGAGGTTGCACAGAGTCATTCGCCCCTCCATCGACAGATCCCGTATCGTTTGCCCCGCGTATTCAATCGCATGACCCTGCGCACCGCCGCTGCCCAGTTGCGCGATCCAGTTCAGGGCAATGTCCTTGGCCGTTACACCAAACCCTAAACGACCTTCGACGTTGATGCGCATCGCCTTGGGTTTGCGCTGCCAGACCGTCTGCGTCGCCAGCACATGCGCAACCTCGGTCGCCCCGATCCCGAACGCCAGCGCACCAAATGCTCCGTGAGTGGATGTGTGGCTGTCCCCGCAATTGATAAGCAGTCCGGGCAAAGTCAGGCCCAACTCGGGCCCAATCACGTGAACGATGCCCTGCGAAGGGTCGCTCAGATCGAAAATCCTGAGGTTGTGAGCCGACGCATTGTTTCGCAGGGTTTCGATCATCCGGGCAATCTTTGGATCGGCAATCCGTTCCCGGCTTCGTGTGGGCGCGTAATGATCTGCCACCGCAAAGGTGAGGGCTGGTTCAGCCACAGGCAGGCCGCGCTCGGCCAGCTTGGCAAAGGCATGATGCGACCCTTCATGTACAAAGTGTCGATCCACCCAAAGCAGCGACACACCATCCTCGCGCCTCAGAACCTCATGCGAGGCCCAGAGTTTGTCGAGCATGGTGCGCGGTGCGTTCACTTCCCGACCTCCTCGCTGCGTCCGATCGCAGGTTCCCAGTGCCGGGCCGAGCCGGTTCCCACGCGCGCCAAGGGCATCTCGAGCCGAAACATGTCAGAGCGATAGAGGCCGGAAAGATATTCGACCCCATTGCCTTCGACGTCCCGAACGATCCGCTTGAGCGACAACAGAGCCGAGCCGACAGCGATGCCCAATGCGTCGGCCACATCAGGCCCCGCCAAGGTCGCCGAAACGGTTTGATGCGCTTCCTCGATCTGCACGCCGCTGCGCTCCAGCAGTTTGAAAAGCGGTGTCGTTGCGAGGTCACTTTCCGAATAGTTCTGCGCAATCGAAGCAGGTACGTAGGTCGTCAGATGTGAAAACGGAACATCATCAGTCAGGCGCACGCGCGTAGCGATCTGCACCTGCTGGTCACTCGGCAGCCCCATGGCCGATGCCACCACCTCCGGCGCCTTGCCGTATGAAAAGGACAAAAGCCGCGCGGTGGTGCTGTGCCCCATTTCAACCAGTTGCGGCATCAGCGTGTTGAAGTCCATCGCAGCAGGTGCCCCAAGGGTGGATTGGCCCGAAACCCGGGTGCCGCTACCTGCCTGACGTTCTATCAGACCATTTCGAGAAAGCGCGTCCAGCGCCCGCCGAATTGTGACACGCGAGACCCCGAATTTTTCAGCCAACCGCTGTTCACCGGGCAAAGTTTCCCCTGACGCAAGCTGCCCTTCGGTGATCTGATCATGCAGATGCAGATAGACGCGCTGCGCCTTGGTCCCGTCCGGAAGATTGGCCGCGTTGATCTTGTTCACCCGATGATTCCCCTTTCACAGCGCCTCCAATCGTAGAACCGGAACTCTAAAAAGCAAGCTTTAGTATTATTACAACTCGAAAAATAGTCTTACAATTATTTTCAAACCTGTATTACAGATAATACAACAACCGGAGGAGCTTTTGCATGCCGATTGTCGAATTGCATGTGATCAAGGGCTATAGCGCACAAGAAAAACAACGACTTGGCGTGGCGCTGACCAATGCAGTGCGATTCGTAGTGCCTGCCGCGCCAGAGCTTGTGACCGTCGTGATCCACGACATATCCGATCAAAACTACTATCGTGGCGGCAAGGTTCGGCAGCCCGCCCGGGCGAAAGACGACCCCGAACATATCGTGCGTGCGTTTCTATCCGATATGGGCGAAGGCGCGGTTGAAAGCGCGCGCAAAAGGCTAAGCCCGGACTTCGTGATGCAATTTCCCGGAACCGCGCCCATGCGTGATCTGGGGGATCTCGGAAACTGGGCAGCCACCCGGTATCGCCGCATCGCAAAAACCTACGACGGGTTCGACGCGATGCAAGGCGATGGCGACGCTGCGATCGTTTATTGCAGGGGTACGTTATCCGGTGAATGGACTGATGGTTCACCATTCGAAGGCATCCGCTTTATTGACCGGTTCGAGATACAGAACGATTTGATCACACGCCAGGATGTCTGGAACGATATCGCAGAAACAAGGGCGCAGGCATGAGCGAAATTGACCCTATCACCCTTTCTGTTCTTGCAGGCCGCATGGAGCAGATCGCCGACGAAATGGACGCTACCCTGTTTCGGGCGGCTTTCAACCCGATCATTGCCGAAGCGCATGACGCCAGTCATGGGCTTTATTCTGCGACGACAGGCGACACTCTGGTTCAGGGCAAATCCGGTTTGCCGATCTTTGTGGGGGTGATGTCCTTTGCGGTGAAAGCAGTGATCGAAAAGGCAGCCTCGGACGGGGATCTGGAAGACGGCGACATCTATATCTTCAACGATGCGCATATCGGCGGCACGCATTTGTCCGACATGCGTCTGGTGCGTCCCTATTTCCGCGATGGCACGTTGTTCTGCTATCTCGCGTCGGTTGGGCATTGGCATGATGTGGGCGGCGCTGTGCCTGGAAACTATAACCCTGCTGCGACCGAAGTTTTCCAGGAAGCCTTCGTTCTGCCGCCAGTAAAGCTGGCGCGCAAGGGCGAGATAAATCAGGACATTATCGACATTCTTCTACGGAATTCCCGCCTGCCTCAATCGGCGATGGGTGATTTGAACGGGCAACTGGGCGCTTTGGATCTTGGGGTCCGGAGAATGGACGAGCTGCTGGATGAATACGAGGCTGACACGGTTTCAACCGCACTTGCGGCGCTCAGCGATCGGGCCGAAGCTCTGATGCGATCCGAGTTGCAGGAACTGCCGGACGGCCGGTGGGAGACCGAGGATTTCCTCGATAATGACGGGATCACAGATGAGCCGCTTCGCATCAAACTGGCGCTTGAGATCAAGGACGATCAAATGGTGCTGGATTTCACGGGCTCATCCCCGCAATGCGCCGGGCCTGTAAACATTGCCCTGCCGACGACCGTTGCGACCGCCTATGTGGCAATCAAACACGTCTTCCCGGCGCTGCCTGCCAACGCCGGGGTAATGCGCCCCATCGACGTCATCGTGCCCGAAGACAGCCTGTTGTCGGCCAAGTTCCCTGCCCCGACAGGTGGATACACGGAAACTATTCTACGGATGATCGACGTGGTCTTCTCGGCCTTTGCCAACGCCGCACCTAATCGGGTTGTCGCCAATGCCTATGGGACAATCAATGCGCTTTCCATTGCTGGGAAACGCTCAAACGGACAGCCATGGGTGATGTTCAGCTTTTACGGAGGGGGACACGGCGGCTCGGTCGAAAGCGATGGGTTGAACCACGGCAACGCTCCGATCTCAACGGCGACGATCCCGCCGATGGAAATTCTAGAAGCCGCCTATCCGGTCATGTTCCGTCAATGGGCTTTGCGCCCTGAAAGTGCAGGTCCGGGCACCCATAGGGGCGGGCTTGGGGCCATCTATGAGATTGAAGTACTTGAAGAAAATGGCGCTCAGGCTTTTTTGTTTGGCGAACGCGGCAAGTTCGCCCCGAAGGGGATCGCCCAAGGCGGCGACGGGGCGATGAATGTCTTCACCTATGAACAGGACGATGGGTGGAAGGCACCGCCCCTGGTTTCAAAAATGAGAGGGATCGAATTGAAGCAAGGACAAGCGGTGCGCCTAGAGACACCCGGCGGCGGGGGTTATGGCGCTGCGGGTCGCCGTTCACCTGAAGCGATCGCTCGGGACGTGGCACGCGGGCATGTAAGCGCCGAACAGGCGGATCAGGACTATGGCCCCGCATGGCGCGAGGTGGCTCCATGAGCAGGCGTATGATCGGAGTGGACGTTGGCGGCACGTTCACGGATGTCTTTGTTCTGAACGAATCGGACGGCAGCGCAACCGTCGCCAAAGTTCCCACCACACGCCCGGATCAGTCGGGCGGGTTTCTCGATGGGATCGGGCGCGAGGTGGAAGACCTATCCGAGATCTCTGTTGTCGTACATGGCACCACAGCGGGCACGAATGCTCTGCTGGAACGCAAAGGGGCCAGAACGGGCGTTATCTGCACCGAGGGCTTGCGGGACGTGTTGGAGATGCGCCGCAGGGATCGGCCGCGCACTTGGGGGCTGCGCGGTGATTTCGAACCCGTTGTGGATCGTCGCGACCGTCTGGAGGTGCCGGAACGCACGCTTGCGGACGGCACCATTCGCACGCCAGTTGACTTGGACGCCGTGCGCAAAGCGGCAAAGCAATTGCTTGAACAAGGGTGCGAAGCTGTCGCGATCCTGTTCGCCAATGCCTATGCCAACCCAGATAACGAAGCCGCTGCTGTCGCGGCCACACGCGAAATCTGGCCAAATCCACATGTGTCGGCCTCGTCTGAAATCCTGCCGGAAATCCGTGAATTCGAACGATTTTCAACCACGGCGCTGAACGCCTATCTGCAACCCGAGGTTTCGGGCTATTTGACCCGCTTGGAAAACGCCCTGCGATCCGGCGGGTTCGATGGTGAGTTCATGATTGTGCAATCCAATGGTGGCGTCATGGGGGTCAACACCGCGTCCCGCCTTCCAGTGCGCACGGCGCTGTCTGGTCCCGCAGCCGGTGTGATTGCGTCAGGCTACATCGCGCAATCGGCGGGCTTTGACAACGTCATCACCGGGGACATGGGCGGCACCAGCTTTGATGTTTCGTTGATCTCACAAGGGCAGACGATGCTGTCGGCCCAGACCTCCATTGATTTCGGGATGGTTGTGCGCAACCCGATGATCGAAATAACGACCATCGGCGCGGGAGGCGGGTCGATAGCGTGGGTCGACAAGGGCGGATTACTGAACATCGGCCCTGAAAGCGCAGGATCAAATCCCGGCCCGGTCGCCTACGGCCTTGGTAATGATCGCCCGACGGTAACGGATGCCAATGTCGTGCTGGGTCGTATCGACCCGGACAACCCGATTGGTGGCAAACTGGAGAGGCTGGACGTAGAGGCCGCTGGCAAAGCCATTGATATCCACGTCGGCGAACCTTTGGGTTTGACGAGGCTTGAGGCGGCCGAGGCCATTTTGCGTGTTGCCAATTCACGTATGGCTGGGGCGATCCGGCTTGTAAGCATCGAGCGCGGCTTTGACCCCAAGCGTTTTGCCTTCATGCCGTTCGGCGGTGGCGGCGCGTTGCACGCCGGGGCAATGCTAGCCGAAGTGGGGATCGCCCGCGCCATCGTTCCGCGTTATCCCGGCGTCACTTCGGCACTGGGCTGCGTAATCGCGGATATGCGGCAAGACTTCGTGCAGACCATCAACACATTGGTCACGCAGTTGGATCAGGCTGCTTTGGGCGCTTTCATGCAAGAACACGTGGATCAGGGAATGGCGCTTCTTGATGCCTCACGGACGACGTTCGACAGGCGTGAGATTTCATTCGAGCTGGACATGGCCTATGTGGGTCAAACGCATACCGTACCGGTTCCGCTGACTGTGAAGATGACAGACGGCAAGGTGACTGCGCCCGGCAAAGCCGATGTCGAACAAGCCTTTGATACGGCTTATCACGCCACCTATGGAAGACTGCTGAAAAACGGTGTGCGACGCATCCTGAACCTGCGCAGCGCGGTTACGGGCAAGCGGCCGAAATTCGATCTTTCGTCCCTTGCACCGGCAACGGAAGGCAGCATTGCGCCCTCGTCGACGCGCAAAGTTCATTTTGGCAACGCCTGGCATGACACGGCCATTTATGATCGCTTGTCTTTACCGGTTGGCGCTGTAATCAAAGGGCCAGCCATTTTGACCCAACCGGATACGACCGTTCTGATCGAACCGGATTTTCAAGGACGCGTAGACTCCTTTGGCAACACGATCATCGAACCACTGGGGGAGGACTGAATGAGCGAACCAGAAACCTGGGACCCGCGCAAAACGGCGCTGCTGACCATCGACCTTCAGAACGACTTTATCCATCCTGAAGGTGCCTATGGCCGGGCAGGCCAGTCAGCACAAGAAATCGCGGCACTTCCCGAACGCATCGCCCCCTTGGCGCGAAAACTGCAAGCCGCTGGCGGGCGCTATTTTTCAGCGCAATTTACACTTGTGCCGGACCGCAACGGCGAGCCGTTGATTGCACCGCATCTGAAGAAGTTGCGCCCGTTCCTGACCAAAGGCGACTTTGCGCCGGGCGGATTTGGTCACAGTCTGGTCGATACCCTGCAACCTTGCGATTTCGTAATCGAAAAGGTTGCCTACTCGGCCTTCTACCAGACGCGGCTGGAATATCTGATGCGCGCTTTGGGCATCGAAAACCTGATCGTCGGGGGCATCGTGACCAATGGCGGCGTGGCCTCTACTCTTCGAGATGCCCATTTGCGGGATATCGACACCGTTATGCTGACAGATGGGTGCGCCGCATTTCGGCAAGAGGTTCACGATGCAACGCTCCTGTCGTTGGGCACTGTTACACACCAGCGAAGTTGCGATCACATGATGAACTGGCTGGAGGGAGCCAAATGAGCCTTAAGTCCCGCCTGAAAAACAAAGAAATTCTTGTCGCCCCCGGCGTGTATGACGGCTTGACCGCATCTCTGGCTGAAAAAGCTGGTTTCGAGGCGCTGTATCTAAGCGGTGCAGCCGTTGCCTACACGCGGTTGGGCCGCCCCGATATCGGACTGTCCACCGCGTCCGAGATGGCAGACACCATGACCCTGATCGCAGATCGGGTCTCTTTACCTGTTATCATCGACGCTGACACCGGCTTTGGTAACGCGCTGAATGCCCAGCGAACCATGCGCCTGTATGAACGCGCCGGCGCATCTGCCCTTCAAATCGAAGACCAGACCTATCCAAAACGCTGTGGGCATCTATCGGACAAGTCGCTTATCCCTGCGCAGGAAATGGCTGGAAAAATCGCAGCGATGGCCGACGCGCGCGCCAATAGTGACACCCTGATCATTGCCCGAACAGATGCCATCGCCGTCGAGGGATATCAGGCCGCCACCGACCGCGCGGAAATCTATCTGGAGGCTGGTGCAGATGTTCTGTTCCTCGAGGCCCCTCAAAGCCGCGAACAACTTACATCCATCGCCGATCAATTTGCCCCGCGCGTCCCCCTTTTGGCGAACATGGTCGAAGGCGGCGCGACCCCGATACTTGGCGCCAACGATCTTGAGGCACAGGGATATTCCATCGTCATTTTCCCCGGAGGGATTGTCCGAGCTTTGGCCAAAACCGCTCAGGCATACTATCAAAGTCTGGCTGTCAACGGCTCAAACAAGCCCTTTGCCCTGAACATGTTCGACTTCGGCGGTCTGAACGAAGTCATCGGAACTGCTGAGATGCTGGAAGCTGGGGCCCGCTATGATGACACCCAAGGTTGAGAGCGTTCCGCCGGACCGGTTCGATCTGACGACCGGCACGCTGATCATCGGCGCGGGGGCTTGTGGTCTGGTCGCCGCCCTGTCGGCATCGGAGACTGGACAGGACGTGCTGGTCATTGAGGCCGATCCAGTTCCAAGCGGTTCAACCGCGTTGTCCGCCGGGTTGATCCCGGCTGCGGGCACAAAGCTTCAACGGGCTGCAGGGATCACGGATGATGCCGGACTTTTTGCGCGTGATATCCAGACAAAGGCACATGGCGAAAACGAGCAGGCTCTGGTCGATCTGTTGGCCAGCAACGCCGCCGAAGTCATCGACTGGCTGTCTGAACGCCACGCCCTGCCCTTTTCGGTTGTCGCGGATTTCGACTATCCCGGTCACTCGCGCCGCCGGATGCACGGGCTGCCGTCACGGTCGGGCCAAGAACTGATCGACGCCCTGCGCAGCACTTGCGAGCGTGAAGGTTTAGACATCATATGCAATCGACGGGCGGTAACGCTGTATCGGGATCAAGACCGGATCTTGGGTGTTGCCGTGACTGGCCCGGACGAAACCGTTGAAACCATTGCATGTGATCGGCTTATTCTTGCCTGCAACGGTTTCGGTGGCAATCGCGCCTTAGTGTCCGCGCATATGCCCCAGATCGAAGAGGCGCTCTGGTTCGGGCACGGCGGCAACCGGGGCGAGGCTATCGTTTGGGGGGAAGGGCTTGGTGCAGGGCTTCTGAACTTAAGCGCCTATCAGGGTCACGGAAATGTCGCTCACCCTCATGGGATATTGATTACGTGGGCGGTGATCACCGAAGGCGGTGTACAGGTGAACCGCAATGGCCGCCGTTTCTGGAACGAAGCGCAGGGCTATTCGGAAGCCGCCCGTGCGGTTCTGGCGCAGCCCGGCGCAGAGGCTTTCGCCATTTTCGACGACCGTATCGCAGCGATTGCGCGCCAGTTCGAGGATTTCAAGCGCGCAGAAGATTCAGGGGCAATTCAATCCGCTGAATCCATCGAAGACCTGTCAAAAGCACTGGGTTTGCCGTCTGCGGCTTTGGAGCAAACCATTCACGACATTCCTGCCGGTCACACGGATGAATTTGGCAGGCCCTTTAACCAGCCGCCTTTAGCACCGCCTTACAAAGGCGTTCGCGTCACTGGCGCTTTGTTTCACACCCAAGGTGGATTGCGGGTCGATTCCTATGCACGTGTTCTCAAAGCTGACGGTACTAGATTCGCCAACCTCTACGCAGGCGGCGGCGCGGCTGTTGGCGTGTCTGGCAAAGGGGACAGCGGGTATCTTTCCGGAAATGGTTTGTTGGGTGCCGTTGTGCTAGGTCGAATTGCGGGCCGGATCGCTTAATATCAGGCTTTGCACCTGAATATTCCGATCATTTCTACCTGTAGGCAGGAATGCAGCCTCGTCGTGTTTCGGATTTGGAGGCAAAACTAAAACGCCAATTTGAATGACAGGCGAATTTACCTTTCAAAATAAGACGTTTCCGTTTCTTCCGTTTTCATCTGTTCTTGATGCAAGCTCATTCTAGGTGTTTTATCCACATGACGCTGGTCGTCATAATTTGCCAGTCGTCATAATAGTTACGCTATGTATCTTGAGCAAAACGGACCATTTGAACGACCCAGGAGATTTCAAAATGGAATTGATTACTGAACAGCTACGGGCATTTCCGATCATGGCGCTGTTTCTTTGTCTGGGTCTTGGATACGGTCTTGGAAAGTTTCGGGTTGGCAAATTCGAACTGGGTGGCATCGCCGGAACCCTTCTGGTGGCAGTTTTTGTGGGCCAGATCGGTGGCATCAACCTAAGTACCGACGTTCAGAACGTTTTCTTTTCGCTCTTTATTTTTATGGTTGGCTACAATGGCGGGCCTCAGTTTTTTGCGGCTCTGAACCGAACCGCCCTCACGAAACTTCTGGCCGCGTTTATGATGACGCTTTGGGGGCTGTTCTTTGTCATCGTCGTCGCCCGATTGGCTGGGTTGGACAAAGGCTTGGCCGCCGGGTTGGCCGCCGGGGGGCTGACCCAATCCGCAATCATTGGCACCGCAGGAAACGCGATAGACCTATTAGGGTTGGCCGCGGACGAGGCTGAAAAGCTGAAAACCAACATCGCCGTCGGGTATTCGGTGACTTACATCTTTGGCTCGATCGGCCCAATTTTGGCGGTAAGCGTTATTCCAATCATAATGCGCGTCAACCTGAGGCAAGAGGCAATCAAGCTTGCTCAGAAACTCAGCGGCGGGGGCCGCAAACTAGAAGAAGGCGAGTTTCTTCCGATGAACCGCTTCGATGCCCGCGCTTATCGAGTAAATGCGGATGCCTCGGTTTCCGGCCAATCGGTCAAGGCGATCGAAGGCGCCTATAACGGTGATCTGATCGTCGAAAAGCTGCTGCACGATGGGGTCCCGGTGGACCCGACCCCTGAAATAGTTGTGTCGGCAGGCGACGTTATTGTCGTATCTGGCCTGGTCACAACCCTGACCCAGTTCGAGGGCACCGCAAGCGGTGAGATTGGCGAATACCCGCCCGAACTAACCGTTGTCGAAGAACGCCGCAATGTCGTTGTCACCAATCGCAAGTTGGCGGGCAAGACTCTGACCGAAATCCGCGAAGCCCTAACCGTGGATCAACGCCGCGGTGTTCATATCTCAAAGATCACGCGGGTTGGTCACGACGTACCGGTTCTGCAAAACACCGTGATTCAAGCAGGCGACGAAATCAGCATTGTCGGCCACAAGGACGACCTTAACAGAGTGGCTAAAGAGGCTGGATATGTTCCCCCTTCGGCTTCGGCCACCAATTTCATCGCGTTGGGGATCGGTGTGGCGGTCGGCTATTTGATCGGTGAGATCAGTTTTGTCATTGCAGGGACAAAAGTCGCGCTTGGCTCGGGCCTCGGCTGTCTCGTGACCGGGCTGATCATCGGATATCTGCGTGTTCGACAACCCAAGATTGGCGGTATCAACCAAGGGGCTGCGAATTTTCTGCAGAGCTTTGGTTTGGCAGTTTTCGTCGGGGTCGTTGGTCTGAACGCTGGAAAACCCGCTTTGGAAGCGATTCAACAATATGGCGTCATACTGCTGTTGTTGGGTGTTGTCGTCACTCTGATGCCCATGATCGTTCAGTTCCCGATCAATTATTACTTCCTGCGGATCAAAAACCCGATCGAGGCCTGCGCTGTCGTGACAGGATCACGCTCGGGCAACCCCGGTTTTGCCACGCTGTTAGAAAAGGCCGGGAACTCGACCCCTACACCAGCATTCACCATGACCTATGCGGTTGCGAACATTTTCCTGACGCTATGGGGGCCGCTGGTCGTCGCGTTTGTGCCGTAGGTTACAAAGGCAGGATCACGATGTTTGACCCCCACAGGACCGGCATCGCCCTCGGACCATTACATCTCGGACTCATCTGGGGTTGGGTATGAAGACAAAACTCTAAACTGCAACGTCTTGGGCCATGCAATTACCACTCAACAGGGACAAACTGGGATAGTCGTGAAAATCCAACAAGCCCCGCTCGCGCGGCAAAAGCCGTAAATCACACAGTCTAAAAGAACTCTGTGCAGATCATCGCAGTTTGAGGAAATCACCAAGTGGCGGACCGAGGAGGATTCGAACCCCAGACCCCTTGATTCGTAGTCAGGCTTTGGGGCTTACATTGGGCTTCACAACGTTGCACAAAGTATCATTAAGCCTCTGAATTAACTTATATATTGTTTCATCCAGATGGACTACGTATCCTTGTCTTTGAGGCCACGGTGGCGACTCGGTGGCGACACATTCTGAGGTACCCCAAATGCCGACTGTGCGACTGACCCGCAAGACCATTGCCACTTTGCAAACAGCGGAAAAGCGCGTGGTGTTCTATGACGAAACGCTGAAGGGCTTTGGTCTGGCAGTGCGCCCCACTGGCTCGCGCAAGTGGATTGTAGAGTACCGGCCTGGCAATGGTGGACGCGGTGTTGCAAAGAGACGCTTAACGCTGGGTGATCCCGAGATGCTTACACCGGAAGCGGCACGCACGATGGCGAAGGACATTCTGGCGAAGGCACGGCTTGGTCAGGATGTGGCGGCCGAACGCTCGAACGAACGTGCGGCCGACACGGTGGCTGAAATAGCCAAAAAATGGATGGCAAACCATGTGGAAGCCAAGCGCAAGCCTAGTACGGTTGCACTGTATCGTGGAGTTCTCGACTGTCATATCCTCCCCGCCTTGGGGTCCAGAAAGGCCGTTTCGCTGACACGGCAGGACGTCTCCAAGATGCACCAACGCATTGCTGCAAAGGTTAAGGTCAAGGCCAAACCCCGAGCACGGCGTGGGGCGGCAATCAAGACTCGCGGCGGTCCCTACATTGCAAACCGTTGCTTAGCCGTCTTGAAGGCAATGTATTCATGGGCACTTGATATGGGACTGCTGCCGGAAGGTACCGCCAATCCTGCCAAACAGGTCGAGGCATTCAAAGAAAAAGGGCGCGAACGGTATCTTTCTGAAGCCGAAATGGGCAGGCTCGGCAAAGCATTGCGTCAGGCAGAAACCAGTGGCCTCGCATGGAAGGCGGACGAAACCAATCCCAACTCAAAACACCTACCCAAACCAGAGAACCGCTTCACGCGCTTCGACGTTTTTTCGGTTGCCGCAATTCGGCTGCTGCTTCTGACCGGTGCACGTTTGCGCGAGATTCTGCACCTCGAATGGCGGCACGTAGACTGGGAGCGTAGCCTCCTCCGACTCGAAGATTCCAAATCCGGAGCAAAACCAATTTTCTTGGGTAGTGCAGCTATGTCGGTTCTTGAAAGCTTGCCTCGGCGCGGGCGCTACGTAATAGCGTCCAGTTCGGCTGGTACGCCAGACGAAAAGCCCCGTGCAGACATAAACCGGTGCTGGTACGCGGTGCGTGCCGTTGCTGGGCTGTCGGACGTTCGGCTTCACGACCTGCGCCACAACGCGGCAGCCGTAGGCGCAGGTGCCGGTCTGTCCCTTCATCAAATTGGCGGACTCCTGGGGCACTCGCAGTCCAGCACCACACAACGGTACGCGCATTTGGCGTCCGATCCGATGCGCCGGGCCGCAGATCAAATCGGAAATACCATTGCATCAGCCCTTGGGCTCTGTGACGATAATTTGGTGTCCTATGATCATGAAAACTGCACATGAACAACGAAAAAACTGAACACCCTTTAGATGCAAACGATTCTGAGATTGAAACGCTCGAAGTCGAACTACCGCACTTAACAAGACACGAACGACTAGGAGTGTTTCAGCTTCGAGACTGGCTTCAGCGGCCGAATTGGTCGGCAACTGAAACCATGTTTCTGCTGGCGGGCATAGATCCGGAAGTGTCGATAAGTTTGGAACCGGGCGGTTGGTGGTTCCTTCCGGGCACACCGAGCCACGTCAATGAAATGGAGTTGAATGACCGCTTTGAACGACTGCGAGGGGTGGCGGTGCTCAGCGGAACAATTAAACCCAAAAATGCAGTCCGAGCGGCCGTTGAAGCCGGTATTGTGGTACCTTGGCTTGATATTGCTCTAGCGGACGAGATTTGCCGCCGGTTCTTTCCAACGGACTCAGCATACGGTGACACTAGGTCTGTACAAGCCCCTTTGATGGCCTCTGAAGTCGCCTCAATGGGTGGGAAAGCCAAATGGGATAGGAAACCAAATCCGGACCGAGAACTGTTTTACCCTCTCTTGCAGGAGGGCCTCAGTGCCGGAAAAACGGTGGCGGCAATCATAAAAGAGTTCGCGCATGAGTTCGATTATACCCCGCCTGATAGCACGATTTTCAATTGGGCGAAGAAAATTAAGTCCGAGGCTTCCTAGGTTAAACGGAACTGCATTTTGGTTTCCACCTACTTGCGCTTGGAATCTAATTACTTGCGTTTATTATGATAAATTCAAATTCTATGCATTTTGGTCCGAACTGATCAAAGTCCGGAGGCTAATATGCAAACCCAAAATATCCCTCTCTATATTGACACCGTGACGGCGGCGAAGGTCCTTGGATTGTCCCGTTCATTGCTCGAAAAGTTCCGTTTTCACAAGGACCCAGATGGCCCACCCTACGTGATCTTTGGGCGCTCAGCTGTTCGGTATCACGTTCCCAGCCTTTTAAAATGGGCAGAGGCCCGAACTGTAAACGCCGCGACGCAGGGTTGACGTAGATTCGGACTGCACAGCAGTACGTTCTACGCTCTCAGCCAAAGCCCCGTTCTAGCGAAAACTGACAACAATATTCGACGATGAACCCCTCGCCGCGACCATCGGCAAGGGGTCTTCGATTGCACCAAACGGAAGAAAGGTACGGTAAATTAATACCCCAAACAGCAATATTGAACAAGGCAACAATCTGCGACCTGCACTGGATAACCCGCTTGCGATCACGTTTTTCGCAAATCGCTATGCGCAACAGTCTGAAGAGGAAGAGGCAACACTGCGGCAGCTGGCGAAGCGCGTGTCCAGCGGCGAGTTTTGCGCTTCCAGCAAGAGCGCAATGGCCCATATCAAGCTCGGCCGCTTTTCTGGCGAGCGCACCGAGAAAAACGCGCTGCAAAGTAACGCGGCTCACATCGCTATCTCGGGCATCGAAGTCGACTACGATGCGGGCTTGATGAGCCTTGATGAAACCGAAAAGCTACTACGTAAGGTAAACGTTGCCGCCTTTCTATACACGTCGCCTTCGCATGACCCATTGAACAGAAAACACCGCTGGCGCGCCTTGTGCCCTTGCTCAAAGGAGTTGTCACCCTCCGGCCGCGCACAGCTGGTGGCCAGACTGAATGGGGCGTTGGGCGGTGTGCTTGCTAACGAGTCTTTTACCGCATCTCAATCTTTCACCTTTGGCTATGTATTCGGCAAAACCACACCGGACGTCCGGCTAATAGACGGCCGTTTTGTCGACCAGTGCGACGACCTCGATGCCAATGCCATAGGAAAGCGCGAGAAGAACTTGTCCGAGCCGATGGCAGCGGTAGACCTTTCCAACGACACCGGTCGTGTGAAGGCCGCAGCGGCGATGCTGCGGCAATCCGCTAAGCGACTGGCGGCCACAATCCAAGGGGAAAACCGCAACGGCGCGCTTGCCCGCGAGGCGTTTCTATTGAGAGGTCTGATCGCCAATAACCTGGTACAGCCAGACGACGTATTTGATGCCTTCCTACCCGCTTTGGAATCCAACGGCTACCTTGCCGCCTACGGCGGCGAAAAGGACGCCACGCGAATAATCACGACACAGCTGAAGCACGGGGCGCTGCGGCCGGTAGACCCTCTGCCCGATCTATCGCACATGCTGACCTTGGAGGACGTGCCCGAGGCGACAACAACGGGGCCCAAGAAAAGTAGTATGATTGATCCCGACGATTGGGACGATCTAATCGGCCTGGCTCCCCCGCCGGGAATGGTCGCACCAGATTGGGGCAGCCCGATCACCTTAGGAAACGGACAGCTGGTGAACAATTTAAGTAACACCATCCATATCTTGGGGCGGCATATAGATTCGATTGTGCCCGGGCTGCGCTTCAACAAACTGAATCACGAAATGGAATAGGAAGGCGGGAAGGTCGACGATGCCACATTGTCCCTAGCGCAAGTCGGGATCGAAACGGCCGGGCTGAACAAGGCAACGAAACAGAATGTCACAGATGCTTTAGGGGTAGTGGCTAGACGCTTCGCCTACCACCCAATTTTGGACTACCTTAACGGGCTTGAATGGGACGGCGGGCCTCGGATTGATGATTGGCTAATTCGGACCGTGGGAACCTCAGATACCCCCTACGCCCGGGCAGTTGGCCGCAAGATGTTGATTGCAATGGTTGCGAGGATGATAGAACCGGGCTGTAAGTTCGATCACATGGTGGTCTTCCATGGGGCACAGGACCAAGGAAAAAGCACGCTTGGCGAAATCCTCGCTGGGGAGGGCTATTTCAGCGATACACTGCCTTCGATCCATAACAAGGAGGAAGCGATGCGTCATCTGGTCGGGCTGTGGCTGGTTGAGATGGCGGAGTTGGCCCCAAGCCGCAAAACGGATCAAGAAGACCAAAAAGCGTTCCTGTCGGGCAAGATCGACCGTGTGCGCTTCCCATGGAGCAAATTCTATACAAACGTTCCACGCACGTGCATCTTTATCGGGACGTCCAATGATGATGAGTTCCTGCGCGACCCCACAGGGGGCCGGCGCTTCTGGCCAATTAAGGTTCCAGGGTTGATCGATATTCCGCAGCTGCGAACTGAGCGCGATCAGCTTTTTGCCGAAGCTGTGGCCGCCTTCAAGGGCGGCGAACCATGGTGGATGGATCGGGAGTTCGAGGTCGCACACGCCCGCCCGGTGCAGGACGTAGCCCGAGAGATCGACCCTTGGGTAGAAAAGATCCAGCGGTACGTAGATGATGACCGCGTCGACCGCTGCGTGATCCGCATGGGGGAAGTTTTCAGCGATGCTTTGGAGCTGAAGCCGGTAAACCAAACCATGGCAAATTCCAAGCGGGTTGGGGTCATCTTAAAATCAATGGGCTTCGAAAAGATCCACACGCGGAGCGGGAAAGTCTGGATGCGAGGGGCAAATGAACTGTTGTGACCCCTGCCGCGCCCCTCATACACCGCTGGAGGAGTCACGCAATCCTATTTTATATCATGCTGTTACACTATTGTGACCCTTGTGACCCCTAATATTAGGAAGGTTGATTGGGAGTGATCCCGAGAGGGTCTGAAAAGGTTGTTGAGAGTACCACGGAGAGATTTGCGATCTACGGGTCACAGGGTCACGAAGGCTACACTCCCCGGGTTGTCGATTCCCGTGGCCCCTCCTGCAGGGGAGGCTCCCCCATGTGGGTGGCAAGCAGTGGCGATGTAGGCGGGAAAGGTGCTTATGGGGGGGCTATGACCTAAGGAGAAACCTCGCTTGGGTCCCTCCGAGAAGAAAGCCGCCCCTTGGGGGGGGTGCGCGGAGCCCCGGCTTTCCGTAGTTTTTGGGGCATCCAGCGATAACAGACCTATTTCGATCTTCGTAGATTGTTCCAGCAACTCGTGCCAGCTAGCAATCAAAGATCCAACCCTAGGATTGCTTCCTAGGCTCTGGACTCATAGTCGGATGGAGCGTCCCACCAACGCAAGCCATTGCGAATTACATGGATGACGCCGCTGAGAAGCTTTCGGTCGTCTCCACGAGCAACCCCCCGTGGCTTTAGGAACATATGCTTGATGCGGTTGAGAAGCTCTTGGTCCGGCCAGAATAGATGCGACATGGACTATCCTCCTGACACCCTTGAAACACGAAGTTGTCGCCTTTGGAATCAACGCAGTGATGTCCGCAGTCCGGGGTAAAGCCGTCATCCGACTAAAACCGTCAGATGACGACACTGAGCCCAATGTGACCGATGCTTCATGGCAAACAATTTTCGGAGTGGGTGAAATGCAGACGTTCGCTACACTTTGTCATCTCCCAGCAAAGCGGGACAAACTGGTCGCCATCCGAATTCAGCTCAATCTTTCAATGTTGCGAGATATGCAATGATATCCACGCGATCTTTTTCATTTTCAATTCCGAGCATCACTTTGGTCGTCCCGGGTACAAACTGATATGGGCTAGCGAGATAGCTATTCAGTGTATCTGCATCCCACACCAAACCTAATTCGCGCAAATAACTTGAATAAGAAAACTCGGGATCGGACGCAGTGGGTCGTTCGAATACTCCCCAAAAGTTGGGCCCATTATCACCTGTTATCCCCGTCGACGAAGGTTTGCCGTGGCAGACTTCGCACCCCTTGGCTAGAAACTCTCCATTTGAAACATTGGCACCTTGCAACTTATCGGCAATCGGTTGGCTCTCTACTCGCTGTGGCGCTCCCGCTTCGATGAGCACCTCGGCGATTTCTATGTGCCCCGCTCTCAGCGCCTGATGCAAAGGAGTTGAGATATATGGTTCATAGCTGGCTGGATCCGCCCCAGCCTCAATGAGCACTTTTACTACTTCGATATGACCATACCCGGCCGCATGGTGGAGAGCGGTTCCAACCGTATAAATATCATTTCCCTGATAGAAAAAAATTGTGGGATCGGCACCTCGCTCAAGAAGAAGTTCAACCAACTCAGTATGGCCGAATTTTGCCGCAACAAAAAGCGGTGTAACGCCCGGTGCACTTGTCATGTTCGTACTGCGAAGTTCGAGCGGCACACCCTTTTCTAGCTCCGCGAGAACGCCCTCAATATTTCCACGTTTGGCGTGAAGATGGATGATTTCCGCCAATGCCTTCTCAAACGGAAAGATGAACAGCGACAGAGTGACTATAATTAGTCGAAACATATGCGCCTCCGAATTCAACGGCTTAAGCCAATCATAAGCAGATTGAGTCGTTGTACCAAATTCTACGGAAGAAATGGGTTCCTGTGCGACGTTCGCGCCAGTTCGTCAGCTTTGTGGTCGCTCGCAAAAGAAGTATTACCACCATCGCAACGCATGATGGCTAAGCGGGCTGCATCCGCAGCAATTGAGTCAATTTATGGATGTCGGCTCGGAGTCAATTTCGAGGGCCTGCTGCTTCGCACAGAACGACAGCATTTTCCGCACTGCGGTCGTTGAGTGGAATTCACTCAAAGTCTCCACTGAGCCCAAAGTACCGGATACTGCGCAACGATCACTTGGCGGGTTCTGCACCGTAGTCCGCCTCCGATCGGTCTCAGGTCGAAGGTGCAACATTTTTGGTGCATACTTCCCTGCCTGTTTGCATTTGCGCGCGCTTACATCGCCGTGTGCTAGCTACAACTGCGTGACACCGGCACCCGGCTCTGTTTATCCGTCGAGCATCGCGAGCACGGCGTCGCGTTCGGACAGAACCAACAGCAAGGCAAGATCACCCGGTTCCAGCTTTTCCAATATCATCGAGGCAGCTAGAGAGGGCGAAGATGCTCTCAGGACTTGTTGCGCGTCATATCCCTGTTCTAAGGCGGATTTTTTGATCAGGTCCGGGATTTCTCCCAATTCGCGACCTCTTAAATACCCTTCCAGTTCGGCTGCGACGACCACGTCGGGCTGGAAATTTAACGCCGTCGCGGTAACGTCCCGAATATCCTGATCCGACCGATCGCCAGCATGGCTGAGCATAATGTAACGCCGTTTCGCCGGTAGGCTTGACAGCGCATCGCAAACGGCCGAAATCGAATGCGGGTTATGCGCAAAATCCACAAAAACACGCGCATTATTGTAACTAAACTCGTTGCAGCGTCCGGGGTTGTCCTTGGCGTCGGGTTTGAACCCGGCCAACCCATCCCGAGCCCCCTGAACGGGCAAGTCCAGTGCCAAGGCAAGGCACAGGGCCGCCAGCGCGTTCAGGATATTGTATTTCGCAGCGCCGCCCATGGTCAGGGGAACATCGGAAACTGCAATGACTACCTGTTCGACCGCACCGTCGAAAAAGACGATATCTCCCTCCTGCACATAGGCGCAGCACTTGCCCGCATCACGCGCCTGACGGACAAGGTTGTTCTGCGCATCCAGCGAGAACCACCAGATATTTGCGGATGTATTTTCCGCTTCTGCGCGGACATACAAGTCATCGGCATTCAGTGCCAGCACGCCACCCTCGGCCAGCGTGCGATGCACGGCGAATTTGGCCTGAGCCAGTTCCGGCACCGTGTTGACCCCGTATTGCCCCAGATGGTCGTTTGCCACATTGGTGACCGCCGCTGCCGTTGCCGCGCGGGTCGGCAGCCCCCGGCGCAGGATTCCTCCGCGCGCGACTTCCAGACAGGCGACCTCCAGCCTTTTGTCACGCAACAGCATTCGCCCGCCGCCGGGGCCGGAATAATCGCCACGGTCGAGAATGTCGTCTCCCACCCGCACAAATTCGGTCGAGGTCAGCCCGGCAACCTTGCCCGAAGCGCGCGCGACCGCCTCAAGTAAACGGGTTGTGGTTGTTTTGCCGTTGGTTCCGGTTATGAAGGCCACCGGGATATTGTGCAGAGCCGACCAGTCCAAGTCATCGGGGGTAGGCAGCGCATCGACCGGCCAGGTCTGACTGCCAGTACCGTGCCCGATCGACACTTCGTCATCATCGCACAGGATATCCACACCATGCGCTTCTGCTGCCGCAATCAGGGCGATCAGCGCGGGATTGGCTTCTTTCTCCATAACGCTTTTGACATCCGCAACCATCTGATCGAAATCGCCGGGCTCGGATGCCAACAGTTCGGCAGCACAGAAATGCCAGACGGTTTGCACCGCGAAGATAGCGGAATAGAGCTGATCCATCGGTGCTGAAATCGCCAGATTGACGCCACCGGTGAAACTGCGGTGGGTTACGTCCTGATCCTGCCAGCCAAGTGCGTCCAGCACGCGGCGCGCGTGTTTTTCCCACAAAGCAGTGACCTGCGCGGTGCCGGTATCGGTGAAAAACACATCCATCACCGCGCCGGGGCGGTTCCACAACAGTCCCGGCCCAGTCAAGCGTCGGGCATCGTCTACCCGGACATGATCGGCGTACGCGCTTTCAATTGTCAGCGCGTTTTCAAGCTCTTCTATCCGGTCCATTCCGGTACCCCCGCTTAATCCGCGTCTTCGCTGATGTCGCGGGCCAGGCGCACGCCGCGCGCATCCCGGATCAGGTTCTGGTCGCTTTCGAACATGTCCTCGAACGAGGTGTCGATGGGGCTTGCCACCGGCGCAGCCTCTGTGACCGGCGCTTCGCTATCGGAGTTGAAATAGATGATCTGCTTCCAGCAGCGCGTTGTGTCATCACCGAAAATCACCAGCAGATCGCCCGGTGCGGCCCGTTCCAACGCTGCAGTCACCGCTTCGACCTCATCCGGGATGATCGTGATCGCGGTATCATCGACGCCGTTGTCGATCAGGGCCTGCCGCATCATTTGCGGTACTTCGTCGTGTCCACGGCCCCGGCGGCGGTCATCTGCCTTGCAGATGAAATGATCAAAATGCCCGGCCAATGCGGCGGCCCCGTCGATGATATCCTCATCGCGCCGGTCGCCGGGCATCGCAACAACGCACAGCCTTCGGCCCTTGACCTCCAACTGATCGGCCAGAGCCGCCATCGCCTTGAGCGCGGCAGGGTTGTGGCCATAGTCGAGGATCACCTTGAAGGGATGCTCGTCATAGACATTCATCCGCCCGGGTGCCTGGAAATAGCTGGTGTCGAAGGTGCGCAGCCCATGGCGGATATTGTCCAGATCCACTCCGAAACTATAGGCCATCGCGGCGGCGAACATCGCGTTCTGGACGTTGAAAATGGCCTTGCCTTCCAATGCCGCCGGGATCAGATGCGACCACAGCACCGGGATATGAAGACCGTTGTCATAAATGGTCAGCATGTCACCATTCATGCCCTTTTCAAGCACAATTGCCTTGCCGCCTGCCTTGATATGTTCCTTTACCAGGCTGTGCCCCGGATTGGTGGTGACATAAAAGATCTGATCTGCACCGGCATAGTCGGCCATTTTCAAACAGTTGATGTCATCGGCATTCAGAACTGCCGTGTCGGTGGCGCTTTCCACCACGACGCGTTTGACAACGGCCAGTTCCTCAACCGTGTTGATGCCGCCAAGACCCAGATGATCTGCCGAGACGTTCAGGCAGGCCGCTACGTTCGAGCGCTGATAGCCCAGACCCGAGCGCACAAGTCCGCCGCGTGCGGTTTCCATCACCGCAAAATCGACAGCCGGGTCGCGCAGAACGATCTGTGCCGACTTAGGTCCCGTCATGTCGCCCTTCACGCTCAGCTTGCCGTCAACATAAACGCCATCGGTCGAGGTCATGCCAACGGTCTTGCCGCTGGTTTTCATGATGTGCCCCAGCATCCTTGAAGTGGTCGTCTTGCCGTTGGTTCCGGTGATTGCCGCGATGGGAATGCGGGTTTCCTCGGTGGCCGGAAACAGCATGTCGATCACTTTGCCCGCCACGTCGCGCGGCTGACCTTCGGACGGTGCCACGTGCATCCGGAAACCAGGGGCGGCGTTCACCTCGACAATCGCGCCGCCGATATCCTTGTAGGATTTGGTGATGTCGTCGATCAGGAAATCGACGCCGCCCACATCCAGCCCGACGGCCATGATGGCACGCTCGGCCATGTCACGGTTGTCAGGGTGCACCACATCCGTCAGATCTATGGCCGTGCCGCCAGTCGACAGGTTCGCGGTTGATCGCAGATAGAAGACCTCGCCGTCAGGCAGCACAGTTTCTTCCGTCACGCCCGCATTTTCCATCAGGCGGTTGGCCTGATTGTCGATCTCCAGCATGGTCAGCACTTTTTCATGCCCGATGCCACGGCGCGGATCCTCGTTCACGATATCGACCAGTTCGGCAATCGTGTGCGTGCCATCGCCCACCACATGGCCCGGCACGCGCTTGGCTACAGCGACCAGCTTGTTGTTCACCACCAGCATCCGGTGATCGAACCCGGTGATGAAGCTTTCCACCAGAATGGCGCGGCTGCGGGAATGTTCCTTGGCTTCGGCAAAGCCTGCCTCGACCTCTTCATCCGAGTTCAGGTTGATCGAAACACCACGCCCATGATTGGCATCGAGCGGTTTGACCACCACCGGGTGCCCGATCCGCGCGGCGGCGCGCACGGCTTCACGCGCGGAATAGATCATGCGTTGCTGCGGCACAGGCAGGCCCAGATCGTTCAGCAGATTGTGGGTGTCTTCCTTGTCGCAGGAAATCTCGACCGAGATATGCTTGGTCTCAGAGGTTATGGTTGCCTGAATGCGTTTCTGGTATTTACCGTGCCCGAACTGAACCAGTGACCCAGAATTCAGCCTGATCCAAGGGATGTCACGCTCTTGCGCGGCCTTAACCAATGAGCCGGTTGAGGGACCAAACTCCTTGCGCTGCGCCCGCAGCACAAAGCTACGCAACTCGTCATCCCAGTTGAATTCCGGGTCGAAGTCGTAGTCCACCTGTTCCTTGAGGGATTGCGGCAATAGATGCATCAGCAGCCGCATTGCAAGCTTGCCTGCGTCCAGACCAACATCGCGCTGGCGGTATTCGTAAACCATGTTGTATTGGCCGGGTTCGCCTGTGCCGCGCGTGCGGCCAAAGGTTACATCCGAACCGGCCACGTTCTGCACTTCGATGGCACAATGTTCCAAAACATGACCAAGCCAAGTGCCTTCATCTTCGCGCAATCGGCGGATGAAACCACCGGGTTCGCGGTAGGAACAGCCATGTTCCGCCAGACCGGGAAGGGCCTGGGTCAATGCATCAATAAACTCGGAACCAATTTTGGCCGAAGGCCAATCTTCCAGAACGCCCAGATCAATGACGTGGCGAATGACCGGAAAACTTGCCCAGACATTCGGGCCGACAAAGATATTGGTCGAGATTATTTTCATGAGGCTCCCCGTTGGTTAGCTTATTGTTTCCCCCCGTTGGCGGCCTCATCCTCGGACAGATCCGGCAATGTGCAGAACGCCATATGCTCATCTGGCGGAAAAGCCTGGCGAGCCGTCAGATCATAACGGCACCCTTCACCCAGAACGTCAAGCCGAAGTCCAAGAAGGCTGAGTGCTTCGCCGCGACGGGCATCCCACATCGAAGAATGGGTCAAATGGCTGGCATCCACCACGGTAACCGTTCCGCTGCCGATTACTTCAAAGACGTTATCGGGCCCAATGAAGGCCGCCGTGTCTTCGTCAACGCCCAATCCGATTAGAAAAGGGTTAAAAGATGAAGCGGTTAGCAATCGACCCAGGCGGTTGCGTTGGGTGAAGTGCTGATCAATGATGACGGCGTTGGTCAGACCCATACCGGGAGCCAGCGTGATGTTACCTTCGGCTGGACCAGAGTTGCTGCTGCCACCTGCTACCATATGCTCGGACATGATCGAAGCACCGGCCGATGTTCCTGCAACCGGCACCCCTGCCGCGTTTCGGCGCCGGATTTTCTGGGCGACCAGCGTGCCTCCAAGAATCGCTGACAGGCGCAACTGGTTCCCACCGGTCATAAAAATTCCGGTAGCACGATCCAGCATCCCCGCGTAATCCGGGTTGTCGCAATCGGCGCGGCGCGAGATAGGCAGGAATTCAACCTTGCCTGCACCAAGCTCGGAAAAGATGCGGTTATAGTCCGGTCCGGTTTCTTCCAGCATCGAGGCTGTCGGGATTACGACGATATCAGCGTCGGCACCGCCGGACAGTTCTACGAACTTTCGGTGAATCTGCATTTCCTTTACGCGGTCTTCACCGCCGCCGATCGGAATGATGAACCCGCGCGGGGTTTCTGCATCAACGGGTGCAGGGCACATATCTTAACTACCTTCCGGTGCTATAGCGGGCAGCCACCGGGGACCGCGCGGACGCTCAAACCTGTTCATACATGCCGCGTCGGGCTATCTGGCCGTCGCGTACATGCCATTCCCCCCGGGCCATCACATGCCGCACGGCAGTGTTTTCGTCAAGAACGACCAAATCAGCGTCCATACCCACGTTCAGACGACCTTTTTGGTGCAGCTTCAGCAGGTCGGCGACATTTGAGGTCAGCGGAGCCAGCGCTTCGGGCATTGGTACTCCTCTGTTGGTGAGTTCGCGCAGCGTGTCCGGCAAAGTGTCCGACAAACCCACACCAAACCGTGTCAGATTGCCTTCATGGTCAAAGGCGGGCAGGCAGCCACCACCGTCAGAGCTGATGGTGAACCGGTCGGCGTGACCGCCCAAATCGCGAAACTGAATGTAGGCCTCAGTAGCAGAGATGCCCGGCTCGACATGTCCGCAGGGGAATGCGGTAGCGTCGATGTAACATCCGTGCCGTGCTAGCGCCACGGCCTGTTCGAAGAGTGGTTTGTTGCGATTGACATGGGTTGGATTGAAGACGCGTGCGGGGATTTCGCAGGTCGCGATAGCTTGTTCCAACATTGACAGCCCTCGCTCGCCATCTCCCATATGGCAATGCACAATCCCCGCCTTGCCAGTCATCAGGCCTGCGACATGCGCTTCGCTTGCGATCCGCAGAAACTCGTCCAATGTCGGTTGGCTCGACCGGTGATCACTGATCGCCAGTTCCCCAACACCGATGACCGGATCAAGGAACACAATGTCTCCACGGGCTGAACCGGTGAGGGTGGTCAGTGGGACGTGATAGCCACCGGTGTGACACCAGGCTGAAAGTCCTTCTTCGCGCAACCCATAGGCCTGTTGCACCAGCGTCTGCGTGTTGCGGGTCAGATCGTCCGTGCCCAATACTCCAACGACTGAAGTGACACCGGCACGCGTGAAAGAGGACAGGACAAGCGGCGGCACCCGACTGGCTGGTCCGGTTTCACCGCCACCGCCAGTTATATGCGCATGCCCATCAATAAAACCCGGAACAACCGCTGCGCCTTCGACGTCAATGATCTCTGCCTGAAGCTGGACAGGCAATTCGGGTTTATTGCTGCCGAGGTAAATGATGCGTTCACCCGCAGTGAGAATATGGCCCAAACCAACAGGTTCAGGTGAATAGAGGCGCGCATTCTTGATGAGCTTCAACACGTTGCAAATCCGTCAGTAGGAGCGAAGACGTCCTTCTTTGCACCAAATGGCAGCAGAAGAACCATCCCCTTTTTCGGGGAAAGCGTAGATGTCGGTCGTACGCCACTAGCAGACAATGAGAAAAATGAAGCGGATGGCAAGGTTGTCCGCGAAGTAGTCGTGTTTAAGGGTTGCGGCGAACGGTTGCTCCGAGCCCAATCTGTCTTATGCTGCGGAACAGCCGAATGTCCGCTTTTCTCCCGGGCGACCATCACGGTACGCGCCATCGCAATGACCTTAAGCCAGCGTGGAATAAACCTCGGCAACTCGCTGAAAGGTCCAATAGCAGGCGATAGCCGCACATCGTATACCGTTTGGGATCCGAGAACGTCTAGGGTGAATTCCAAATCCGGATTCCTGGACCCAAAACAATTGAGATTGTAGAAAAATTACGTCGCTTTCAGCCTCTTAGGTCGAAAACAGCGTAGCGCCATCTGTGCGTTTTGGCAAAATCCAGTTCCAATCAAAAATGGTGTACAGAATGCTGGAAGTTCATTCGATTCCCGGTGCATTTACCGCGCGGGAATGTGAGCAGATTGTTGCTGCATCACAAAAAGCCCCGGCGAACGAGGCTCTGCTTGTCGGGCAAAACAAGGATCATAATCTGCGCAGAGCGGATGTGACCTGGCTGGACGACGTCGAAGGCTCTGATTGGGTGATGTCACGCCTGATCAATGTTGTCCGTCGCTCCAACACCGACAAGTTTGGCTTTGATCTGAGCGAGTTCGCCGAAAGTCCGCAGATTGCCTGCTATAAAGCATCAGATGGTGGTCATTTTGCGTGGCATTCCGATATCGGCGACGGGCCTGTTGCCCGAAAAAGAAAGCTGTCGCTGGTGGTTCAACTCAGCAAACCCGGAATGTACGACGGCGGAGACTTGGAGATAATGCCGGGCGCTTATGCTGTAACGGCCAGCCGACATCAGGGCAGCGCGACCATCTTTCCCAGCTTCTTGTTGCATCAGGTGACACCGGTTGAGAATGGTGATCGGTATTCGTTGACGGTCTGGGCGCATGGCCCGACGTTTCGGTGATGATTTCCGTACTCGTTTGATTAAGAGTCCGAGACTACAAGGCTAACGGTTCCTTTCGTGTAGGAAACAGAGTCGAAAGAGTTAAGCTTGCCTTTAACACATTCGCTGAAATGGCATTTCTTGTAGTCCAACGTCTCTGCTAAATCCTAGAAGCTGCACGGTACTGACGCCTGAGTTGCTTTGGTCACTCAATGGCTGGCTTCTATTATGTATCAGTCGGTAAGCGACTGGCGACTGATTTCTCATGGACTAAGTTTGGCAGGCTAACCATATCAGAAGCAACTTTGCCAGCTTCCTTTGAAGTACTTTCGATAGATATGCGTGTCTGGCCCAACCGGGGGTGCAGCTTACGAGCCAGAACCCACGTCCAAAGCAAACCTGCGCCACCCGCAGCGAACACGCCAGAGAGCGGTGCAGCGAGAAGAACCAGCCAGGCGGCACCAGGTGTAATAATACCCGAAACGTCGCGAAAGCTCGCGTATATTGCTGACATCTCAGTTCGTTCGGAAGGTTTGACTGCGAGAAGGAACGGCAAACCAGCGGAAACATCGAGCAAGATCAGGAAAATTGAGCCCATCATTAAGAATGCGATTGTGACTTCAGGGATTCCGAATGGAACTCCAGCAAAAAGAAACAGCAGCCCGGACATGAGGAATCCGGTTCTGACTGCTGCGCGTACCGAACTGCGCTGCATGAAACGAAGCATCAGTGGGGTGCAAAACAGGGCGGCATTGGAAATCGATAAAGCAATCCCTCCAAGCTGGCTGCCCAGCCCGTTCTGAACCGCATAGATGGGCAGGTATACGACATAAATCCACCACCCACAGGAACGAACGACCGCGAATACCCATCCGGCAACCAATCGCGGTTGCGCAAAAAACCTCCCGAAATAGGCGAACGGATTTGCGGGAGCGCTTTGGCTTCTGGTGATGAGCCTGCCGTTTCCGAGGCGCATAACAAGAAAGATGAGCAGCATGACAATCGCCGCACCGGCTGCAATCAGGAACGGCGCAGGTCGCCACCATTCGTACAATATCGCGCCAAGTGCAGGCCCAGCCGTCCAACCCAGCGCACTGTAAAAAAGCCGCGATGTCTCAAAACGTCCCAGTTCAATCCTGGCAACATGGTCGAGTACATAGGCGTTGAAGCACACAAATGTCGTCACAACGGCGAAAGTCGTGAGTGCGAGCCCCGCAATAACGGCAGCAGGGGTCGCAACGGTCGTCACAACCGCACCCGCGACGTACGAAAGAGTGCCGAACACATAGACCCATCTCCGTGGGACAAACCGGATCAGGTAGGGAACCAGAAGACCGATCAAGAGTGATACCGCGCCAATGGCGAAATAAATTTCGGATACAAATCGCGCATCCTTCAGCGCGTTGTACATCGCTACCGGAAAGACAGAGATCAAAATACCCCTGGCAATCGCCTCCGTTCCCGCCAGAATGGCGAATCCCCGCACGCTGGGTGCTGGCGCATGGCGAAGCCATTCTGGTATTCGACGTTCGTGCATGAGAAGTGCTCAATGGACTGGGAACTAGTCAAACCTGTTTCCTCATTTTATCTTTCCTGCCAGCGACCCGATGTCGTTTTTGCTAATCGTGCAAGTTAAAAAAATTCAAAAACGGAATTTCGTTTTCTCTTTTTGGGAGCCCGCTTCGCTGGCGTTCAATTTTCAACGCTGATTACACCGAAAGGATAGCTTGAACTCGGGCTGGATTGGCCCAGTAGAATGGCCGCAAACCGGAAATCATTGCTCGACCGAAAAATCTACCGCTGCGGATGCAAGCACTTTCAGTATGAGCAATAGTCGTGGCTACAAAAGTCGGTTTTGTCCGCAAAGCGGTCTGTTAAAGTCGGGAGTGCGATACCCGCCCGATCCAGGTATGGATGAAAGCCTTTGTGGCGCGCGGTCAGAGTGGCCTGGCAAGGTCACCAATATCCCAGAAAAGACCGGCCATTGCCCGCAATGCATCACGCGACACCGACTTCAACACGTG
Source organism: Ruegeria sp. HKCCA5426 (assembly GCF_013034585.1). Taxonomy (NCBI): domain Bacteria; kingdom Pseudomonadati; phylum Pseudomonadota; class Alphaproteobacteria; order Rhodobacterales; family Roseobacteraceae; genus Ruegeria; species Ruegeria sp. HKCCA5426. The sequence continues at coordinate 278,275 of NZ_WQGH01000003.1, read as the reverse complement.
TTCGTTTGGCGCGTGCTGTGAACAGCCACGATAGGAATGAGGCACCCAAATCGTTGGGAGGCCGAGCACATCGGAAAAGACCTCATTGGGCAGGGAACCGGCGAGATTTGGCAGAATATGTGGCCGCTTTCCAGACGTTTCTTCCAGCGAACGCGCGACAAACGACACCCAAGGATGCTCCGGCGATGTCCGCGTCGCATCGAAAAATCCGCGGTCGTGAGGTTTGATTTTAACGATCTGAAATCCTCTTGCATCAAGGTGGCGACGAAGGGCCGACAGGATACCGGCTTGATCGGTGCCAACAACGAAGCGGAGCTGACAGGCGGCCTTGGCATATCCCGAGATCGCGTTAACCGGCTCTTCGGGGACACCGCTTTTCATTGCGAGGATCGCAAAGCTGTTCCAGCCAAAGACCCGTTCGGCCGGTGTCAGACTTTCTTCGCCCCAGTCTTCGTCAATCTTCGGACCGCCATCTCCGCCTACCGGCAAATTGCGCAGGGTATGCCGGATGTCTTCGGTTAGGCTGGTCGGCCGCCACTCTGGTATTTGGATTTGGCCCCTCACATCGGTGATCGTCGAGAGGGCTTGCGCAAGGATCATCGCGGGGTCGGCAAGCAAACCGCCCCAGTTACCGGAATGATGTGCGCCGTCTCGAAGGTCAACGATGAGGTCGAACGAATTGCCGCCCCGTGCACCCATGAACATCGTCGGCGTGTCTGACTGAAGGCGTGGTCCGTCCGATGCGATCAGGACATCCGCGGCAAGGTTTTCTTTGTGCGTGGCGCAAAACTCCGACAGCCCCGGCGACCCCATCTCCTCACCCATTTCAATAAGGATTCGAATGTTGAAGCCGAGTGATCCACGAGCGTCGATGACGGAGCTCAACGCAGCCAAGTTGATGAGGTGTTGTCCCTTGTTGTCAGCGGTACCGCGTCCGAAGAGGCAATCGCCCTCATCCACAAGACGAAACGGGTAAAGCCCGTTGCGCCACTGATCGGTTTGGGCGCGGATCACGTCGCCATGCCCATAGGACAGGATCGTTGGGCCTGTGTCGTCCTCGATGCGTTCAGCGACAAGGATAGGACCTGCATCTGGCACAGGGTTCGGGTGTATTGCACAGGAGAACCCAAGACTGTGCAGGCGCGGAACGAGGGCTTCTTCAAGATAGCGCGGAAGTTCCGCCGCTTTCTCTGGTGTCTGGCTCTCCGTCTCATGGGCAACCAGTTCGCTAAGATCGGTTGCAAATCGACCGCTGTCAAAATATTCGGCGACGTTGTCTATGGCAGCAGCGCGGGTCATGTTCACTTTCCCTCAGACAGGTGGGCGCACGTCTGCAGGGATCGGACATGTGTACGGCGTTTCGCCCAGATGGTCTTGATGCGTCGCGCGCGCAGCATCGATGCGTGACGGGTCCTCAACCAGTCGACAGGCTGTCGCGGCCATTGCCTTTGCGGCGTAGATCATGCCTTTGTGCGCTGCGGGTGCCTTGCCTTGTGCAACTGTTTGCCAGGTATGAAATGGCGTTCCAATTGCGCAGGTCGCGACCCGAGCCTGAACCGTCGGAACAGCCCAACTCACATCCCCGACATCTGTTGAGCCTTCGCCACCATCGCTGTGGCGATCAAGAGGTGCGATGAAGTCGCAGAGTGCGAGATCCTTTCTGGGCTTAGCTCCGATCCGCTTGAAGGTCGTGTTGATGTCAGCCGTGGTCAATGTAGTCTGAATCTCACGGGCAAAGCTGAGGTCTGACTCGTCAAAGGCGACGGGTCCGAGTTTCTCTAGCTCGTGCTGCATGGTTTCTTCCAAAGGACGGTTTCCAAGCAGGTTTGAAACGCCGGAAAAGACCTGACTTGTGACCTGCGTTCCGGTCATCAGCGCCGCACCATCTGCAATCTTTCTGACACGCGTAACCAGATCGGCGAGGTCGGGTAGCGAACTGGCGCGGACGAGCTGGCGCACCGTGGCCTTGGCCTGCACCACGTTCGGCGCAACACCACCTGCATCGAGATAGGCGTAGTGCACCCGGGCGCTGTCGGGCATGTGCTCGCGCAGGTAATTTACACCGATGTTCATCAGTTCAACCGCATCAAGCGCCGACCTACCCAATTCCGGTGCACCCGCCGCATGGGCAGCTTTTCCATGAAAAGTGAAATCGATCCGGGTGTTTGCGAGCGATCTGGCCTCATTCACGCCTGTGAAGGTCGCTGGATGCCACGAGATGGCTGCGTCGACATCATCGAACAGTCCTTCACGCACCATGTATGTCTTGGCCGCGCCCCCTTCTTCAGCGGGGCAGCCATAGTATCGCACACGGCCCTTGATGCCGTTTTCGGCCAGCCAGTCTTTCACCGCCGTCGCGGCCAAGAGTGCGGCGGCCCCTAACAGATTGTGACCACACCCATGCCCGTTGCCGCCCTCTTCAAGCGGCTGATGTTCAGCCACACCCGGCGCCTGGCTCAGATATGGCAGCGCATCGAACTCACCGAGGATGGCAATCACCGGACCCTCGTCTCCTGCTTCGCCAATCACGGCCGTAGGAATGCCAGCTGCGTTCTCTGTTATCTTGAACCCCTGAGCGCGTAACATCTGCACATGTTCGGCGACGGACTTGTACTCGGCATAAAGCGTCTCGGGCGTGTCAAAGACTCGATCTGACAAGGCGATAAAATCATCACGATGGCGGTCGACGTGGTCCCAGATCGGATCGGCGTTTTTCAAGGGGCTCTCCAGCTTCTCGTTCAAACGGTTTCGGCGTGTTCCAGCAGGCAAGCCGTTTCGCGCCCGCCGCGCCCCGCTTTCAGTTCAGGAACAGTGGTGCGGCACTCAGCGGTCGCCACGGGGCAACGCGGGTGGAAGGTACATCCAGATGGCGGATCTAGCGGCGACGGAATTTCCCCCTCAATCGGGGCAAAATCACGCCGGCGCTGATCAAGGCGCGGAGCCTCTGCAAGCAGCGCTTTCGTGTAGGGATGGCGCGGGTCCGAAAAAATTTCCTCAGTCGATGCGCTCTCGACAATGCGGCCCAGATACATGATCGCCACGCGGTCGGCGATGTGTTCGACGACGCTCAGGTCATGGCTGATGAACAGATAGGTCAGGCCCAGCTCTTCGCGCAGATCCATGAACAAGTTGATAACCTGCGCCTGGATCGACACGTCCAGCGCAGCGATGGCTTCGTCGCAGACAAGGAACTTCGGCTTCACGGCGAGCGCACGTGCAATTCCAATCCGTTGCCTCTGACCGCCGGAAAACTGATGCGCGTAACGCCGCTTGAGCGACGGGTCGAGGCCGACCTTGCGCATCACGTCGTCCACGTATTCCGCACTCTCTGCTTTGCTGACGATCCCATGCATACGCGGTGCTTCGCCGATGATATCTTCGACGCGCATTCGCGGATTTAGGCTGGCAAAGGGGTCCTGGAAGATCATCTGAATTGCGAGGGTCGCCGCGCGTTTGTCGGTGCCGTTCAACGTCGCAACATCTTTGCCTCCGTAGAACATCTGTCCGTCACTTGCAGGGTGAATGCCGGCAACAACACGTCCCAAAGTGGACTTGCCGCAGCCGGATTCGCCGACCAATCCCAGAACCTCACCCTTTTGAATCGACAGGTTCACGTTATCGACAGCATGGACCGTTTCTTCCCGGATGTTTGCGCCAAGTCGCTGTGCGATTTTCCCCGCGACGTCCAAACGTTTGGTGAAGCGCTTCGAAACGCCTCGGATTTCAACGAGCGGCTCAGTCAAAGCGTCGTCTCCTTGGTGCGTTGCGGATTGAAACAGCGAAGGCTGCGGCCATCCACGTCCTTAATCGGGGGGCGCTTGGAACACGCTGCCGTTAGGGCCTGACAACGCGGTCCAAAGGCGCATCCTTCAGGCAGGGCGAGCATGTTTGGCGTCATCCCTTCGATCTGGAACAAACGCTGCCCACGCCGGTTCGCCGTCGGAACCGATCCGAGAAGCCCGACCGTATAGGGATGCAACGGACGGTCGATAACATCGTCGATACCGCCTTGCTCAACGATCCGTCCTGCGTACATCACCGAAATCCGGTCCGCGAGCCCTGCCACAACGGCAAGGTCATGCGTGATCCAGATCATCGCAGTTCCCGTGCGTTTCGTCAGCTTCTGTGCCTCGTGGATGATCTGCGCCTGAATTGTCACGTCGAGCGCTGTCGTCGGCTCGTCGGCAATAATGAGGTCCGGCTGGTTCAAGAAGGCTGTCGCAATCGCCACGCGCTGCCGCATCCCACCGGAAAGCTGATGCGGATAGGCTTGCAATCGCTCTTCCGGCGATGGGATGCCAACCAAACCAAGCGCATCACGGCTTCTTTCCCAGGCGGTTTGGCGGCTTACGTTTTCATGGGCGAGAATGGCCTCGATCATCTGCGTATCGACGCGCAGGACCGGGTTGAGCGTCATCATCGGATCCTGAAAGATCATCGAGATTCGGTTGCCACGCAAGGTCTTGAGTCGCTCTTCCGGTGCGTTCGCGATCTCGTCACCATTAAAACGGATTGACCCATCGACGATGCGCCCGGGAGGTTCGATCAGCCCAAGGATGGAAAACCCGGTGATCGACTTGCCCGACCCGGACTCACCCACCAGACCCATTACCTCGCCCTTGGAGACGGTGAAATCCACACCATCTACGGCCTTGACCACACCCGCGTGCGTGAAGAAGTGGGTCTTCAGCCCGCTGACTTCGAGTACTTCAGTCATCTCTTCAACCTCGGGTTCAGAACATCGCGCAAATGGTCGCCAACAAGGTTGATGGACACCACCGTCATTAACAGCGCGACGCCGGGAAAAACGGAAATCCAGTAGCGTCCTGAAAGCATGTATTCGAATCCATTTGCGATCAGCACCCCGATCGACGGCTCAGTCTGTGGAAGTCCTACGCCAAGGAACGAAAGCGTCGCTTCCAATGAGATCGCACTGGCGGTTTGTACCGTGCCAACGACAATCAGAGGCGCCATGCAATTCGGGAGAATATGCCGAAAGACGATCCGCGAACGCGAAATGCCGAGACATTGTGCGGCTTCAACATATTCCTTTCCGCGCTCGACAAGCGCGGTCGCGCGCACCGTGCGGGCGTAGTAGGCCCATTGCGCAATTACGAGGGCAAGAATGATCTTGTCGACACCCTTACCAAGTGCCGCAACCATCATCAGCGCAACCAGCGATGCCGGGAACGAAAGTTGAAGATCCACGATGCGCATAATGAACGCTTCGGTCCGGCCACCAGCGTAGGCCGCGACCAGACCGATCGCCATACCGATCAGAAGGGCAATCACTCCAGATGCAAGCCCAACGGTCAGAGAGATACGCAAACCATAGAGAATTGCCGAGTAGAGATCGCGCCCAGACCCGTCCGAGCCGAGCCACATTGTATATCCGTCGAAGGCTTCGGAACCTGGCGGCAAGCGCCCATCCATGACGCTGACCTGACCAAGATCGTAGGGGTTCTGCGGTGTGATCCAGGGTGCCAGGATGGCCAAAAGAACGATGATCAGGAATATGCCGAGCGCCGCTGTCGCGATCCTGCTTTCGAAGAACTCGGCCCGAAATCGCTGGAACGGCGTCTCGGCCTTAGGGGATTTGGCGGTGGTCAGCGAATGATCTGTGACGGTGTCGGTCATGCGCCCTGATCCTGCAAACGAACCCTCGGATCGAGGATCGAGTAAAGTATGTCGACGATCAGATTGATCAGCACGAAGAACAGTACGATGATCATCAGATAGGCGACGACGACAGGCCGATCCAATTGCAGTATTGCGTCGATCAGCAGTTTGCCCATTCCCGGCCACGCGAAGATTGATTCAGTCACCACCGAGAACCCGATCAAACTGCCGAATTCGAGGCCCATGACGGTCACTACCGGGATCATAATGTTCTTCATTACATGCACCAGAATGATGCGTCGGGTCGAAAGCCCTTTGGCCCGGGCATATTTAACGTAATCCTGTCCCATCGCTTCCCTGACACCCGCTCGGGTGAGACGGATTGCCAGCGAAATCTTAAGAAGTGCCAGGTTGAGAGCAGGCAGGAAGATGTGGCTCAACCCATCGAGCGTAAAAAGGCTGCTGTGAATCCCAAGAAACGAGCCGATGTCGCCACGACCTGTCGCAGGGACCCATCTAAGTTCTACGGCAAACAGCATGATGAGCATTAGTCCGACCCAGAAGGTCGGCAGCGAGAAACCGAGAATCGAGCCAGCCATAACGCCTTTGGAAAGCGGGCTGTCGGGATAGAGCCCGGCATAAAGCCCCAATGGAATTCCGATCACGATGGCAAGAAAGAGTGCACTGAAGGCCAGTTCCATCGTGGCAGGCATATGGTGCAGGATCAGTTTGAGCGCGGGCTCACCGAAGACGAAGCTATCGCCGAGGTCACCCTGTGCCGCACCTTTGAGGAACAACCAGTACTGTTCCCAAATAGGCCGATCCAATCCAAGCCGTCGAATGGCCGCTTCGATGTCAGCCTGATCCGCGTCGGGGCTTACCAGCATGTAGACCGGGTCACCAACGATGTTGACGCCAAAAAAGACAATCACCGACATCAGGAAGACAACAAGCATTGCTTGCAGCAATCGGCGAATGACAAAAACGGTCATGAGGACATTCCCTGGGCAAAGGCTGCGGGCCGCTGCGAAGGCGGCCCGGATGCATTGCGGTTACTCTTTCACGACGCCTGTCGCGAGAGTGTATTCGTCGGTCCGAGGGATGTAGCTCAGACCTTTTTTGGCCGCCCAGGTGTTGACCTGGAAGTGCGTCGGAATGATCGCCACGTTCTCGATCGCGCGCTCTGTTGCCGCGGCGAGCAGTTCCTGCCGCTTTGCGTCATCGACTGTTCGCAGGGCTTCTTCGATCAACGCGTCGGTTTCAGCATCCGAGTGTCGGCCACGGTTTGATGATCCAAAGCCCGCATCCTTGTCATGGGTGTGGATCAGCGATTTGAGAGGCGAGGACGCTTCGCCGGACCCCGCGCCCCATCCGACGAGGATAAAGCTGAACTCCGGCAGACCCTCTGGGCTGCCTTTGGAAGCGCGCCCAAAGTATACCGAACGCGGCATGGTTTCGACGGCTGTCTTGATGCCAACACGGGTCAACATTTGCGCAATTGCCTCGGCAATTTTGGCGTCGTTGATGTAACGGTCATTCGGCCCATGGATTGTCATTTCAAATCCATCGGGATAACCGGCTTCAGCCAGAAGCGCTTTAGCACCGTCTGGATCATAGGCCACGACGTCCAAATTGTCAGACACGCCAAAGAACCCCTCGGGCAGAAGCTGACCGGCGGGCAGGGCAACCCCTTCCATGACACGCTCAACGATTGCATCGCGGTTGATCGCCATGCTGATCGCCTTACGGACGCGGACGTCCATGAGGGGGTTCTTGATATCGCCGCCACCGTTGGCCTTCACAAAGGGTGAATCCTCGCGGAATTGGTCCATGTGAAGATAGATCACTCGGTTGGACACGCCCTGGCTCAACTGAATACCGTCATTGCCCTGAAGTGTTGTGATATCGGTCGTTGGTACGCCCGATATCATGTCCACATCACCGGCAAGAAGCGATGCAACACGGCTCGGACCGGACGTGATTGGGCGGAATTCCACCTCGGACCAGATCGGTGCATCACCCCAGTAGTCGTCGTTCCGTACCAGCACGATGCTTTCACCCGGCGTGTAACTTTGGAACTTGAACGGCCCTGTGCCGATGTTGGCCGTACCCGCGTTGAAGTCTTCCGTCGTTGCTTCGCAGCCCACTTCTGAGATCACAGGGATCGTGGAAATGTCGTTGCCCATTAACGGATAAGGTGCGGCCGTTTTGAAATGCACCGTATAGTCATCGATTTTGACGACTTCCTTACCCTTGAGATAGGTGCCGTATCCCGATGGAGAGTTCGGTACGTCCGGCGCGCGCGCCATGGTGCAGACTACATCGTCTGCCGTAAAGTCACTTCCGTCGTGAAACTTTACGCCCTCACGCAGCTTGAACTCCCAAGTCAATTCATCAATCGGCTCCCATGACACGGCAAGACCCGGCGATAGGCGCTGCTTCTCATCCTGCGCGATCAGCCGGTCAAAGATGTGCACGGACATCGCGTTGTTCGGACCCAGGTTGTGAAAATGCGGATCGAGTGACGTCGGCTCCGAAGCGAGGCCGATCGTTAGTTTTTCGGCCGAAACAGCACTGGCGCCGAAAGCCAAAATGCTGACAGCGACGGCTGTCGCAGATGTGAGTTTCCTCATCAAAAAGACTCCCTGTTTGTTTGGCGCTTGTGAATGGGCGAATCTTTGGCCGATCCCGCGCCCTATTAAAAAAGGCTAGCTACCGCAAAAATCATTGCCAATACTTATTGCTATGCGTCTTTGCATAGACCAATCCAAGAGTTTGGATGTTCAGCCGCTCGTACCGGGGGAGTAATGTAGCATGACAGAACACAGACACAGACTGCGCGAGTTCGAGTCGCTAAGAGCCGTGATCACGACTGGGACAACCATCGGCGCCGCGCGGCGTCTCGGGATTTCGCAGTCTGCCGTGAGCCGGTCCTTATCACAACTCGAGGCCCGTGTTGGGCGATCGCTCTTTCTCCGGCGATCCGGACGTATCGACCCAACAGACGAAGCCTTGCGTCTCAACGAAAAACTGGACCCAATTTTCGAGACGCTGGCGGACATTGAGGGCGCAGAATGGGCTACTCCGGATAACGAGCCGTTACGCCTGATCGTGCCGCCGACTCTGGCACATCACTTTGTCATCTCCAGGGTGGCCAGTTTTCTCAAGAAGAATGAAGGAAAGCAGCTTCAATTGGATATTCAGGCCACGGACGTGCTGGTCGCCGGCATTCTCGACCTCCGCTATGATCTTGGTTTGACGAGTGCGATGATCCAAAGAACTGGTGTTCATCTCATGCCTTGGCGCCGCAGTCAGGTGGTCTGCGCCATGCCGAGCAACCATCCGCTATCGGAAAAACGAGTGGTGACGCCGCACGACCTTGAAGGCGTCGCGCTGATCGAGTTTCTGCGAAGGCTGGGGACGCGAGCGATCACAGAAAAGATCTTTGCGCGCGCTGGAATTCGGCCGAAACAAGTCGCAGAAACGGCAACGAACATGGCCGCACTGGAGCTCGTCCGCGAGGGTTTGGGCGTGACGCTGATCAATCCCTTCCCGCTGTTGTCGTCAGGGATGGAAGGTGTCGTCGTCAGGCCATTTGACGCCGCCATTTTTTATGACACGAGCTTTGTACTTCCATCAGGCAGGCCACCTTCTCAGCTTGCCCGCCAGTTCATGCAATTTGTCAAGTTGACGACGCCGCAGGACAAATACTCAGAGCCCGTCTAGCGCAGCATCTTAGCCGACCACGAGGTGTCGACGTCCATCGGAAAGTTCGGTCGTGGCAAATTCGCAAACGGCCAGCGGTCGTGAACTGGCGACGTAAGCCCGCCCGTGTCGACCTCAAATACCTGGTTTGGCCCAAACCAGTTGGAAAACCCGGCCCGAAAGTGGCCTCTGGATTTCACAACAACAGTCCGGGCAGACGCAATATCCAGCCCGAACATATGAAAGAACACGGGGTCGGCAGTCTGTGTGCGATCGGTGATCACCACCACGGTGATACCACCAATACGAAGCGCAGCGGATGGCCCTAGGGCCAATCTCCGACCTGCCGTCATGCCCAGTTCACCTACCACATCTCCATTATGGAGACCCAAGACCTCTGCATCCGCCTCAAAAGGCACATCCCATTGCGCCCAGAAAGCGCTGGAATCGGAAGACCGGTTGAATCGTGCCCTGAATTTGCCGCCGACACCGATGCCATGGGCTTCGTTCGCAAGTTCCGGATCACAAAAGGAACCGAATAGGCATACTTCGACTTTTGCCGCATGAAGAGCGGCTAACAGTTCCGTCGTCCTGCCACTGCCGCCGCCACCAGGATTGTCACCGGCATCGGAGAAAATCACAGGCGTGCGCGCTTGGTCAGCGGAAATTGAGATCGCTTCCGTCACGGATGTCAGTTTCCGAACGAAATCCTTCCTCAATGACCAGGCCATGTCTGCCAATTCTTCCGCCAGTGCATTGGCCGCCTTCTGGTCCTCACGCGCGGTGACAACGATGCTCAGACCGTTGTCGGGCGTGTCGGAGAAAAGGAAATTACCGAAGATCGATACGTTTAGAATCTCACCTCGACCTTCGGCTTGTCGTCGCTGACCATGGTCGATCAGCGTGCCATACGGGTGCTCGGCACTTAGCAGGGTCACGGATGCCGGAACAAGAGGCAGTTTGACATGCGCGGTTTGGGGCCGGACGCCCGACGCCAAAACCCGGCGCAGCGAAAAGGCGGCTTCCTCGCCACGTTCTATCTGATCGACGTGAGGATTGGTCCGATAGCCGACGATCAGGTCACAGGCATCGACCATCCGTTGTGAGATATTTGCATGCAGATCGAGTGTCGCAATGACAGGTATGTCCGGTCCTACAACTCCCCGAATGTGTGACATCAACAAACCGTCAGGGTCGTGGTCGTGCTCGGCAACCATCGCGCCGTGGTTGCAGATGTAGACTGCGTCAACAGGGCCAGCTGAGCGCAGCATGTCTTCCGAAGTCGCTATGACCTCTTCGATTACAGATTTTCGTACTGGACCCGCCGGGTGGCTGGCTGCCAAGATACAGGGTACCGGCGTCCAGTCGCCCGTAGCATCCATCGCCCTGACAAAGGCTGCAAATTCTATTGCCAGCTTTGGTGTCGCGGATCTCGCTTCAGACATCAAAGCATCGCCTGAAAGCCATGTCAGAGACTTAAAGTCCGACAAATCAGCCGGCGGTGCAAAACGATTTGACTCGAGAATAGCGCCAAGGAGGGCGATCTTTGGAACCTTCATGCGAGAGGCCTTTGGAAAGGCAACACAATGCGAGGAAACATGAGTAGGTGATTTCAATCAAGGTATCATGCGTCTTCTCTTTTCTAGGAAAACCCCTGCCGCCCTGCGTCTTTCCTATAACGCGACGCGCAAACGATCAGTGCCACCCGTTATGCTGACAGAAGTTTCCGGAGAATTCGTAAAGATTGTTTGGGCCGATGACCCAGACGTTCACCTCATGCGCGGCGCACCGGATCGCCCACCCGCCCGGTTCAATCGCCGGGGGCAGGACGCTTTGTATCTGAGCCCTGATGTCGAAAGCGCAAAAGTCGCTATTGGTCAGGACGTCAGGAAGGATGATCGCCCGCGGGTTGTGTTGACTTTCGAGGTGGAACGATGCGCGTTGTTCGATTTGCGCAGCCCCGAAGCCGCAGATATCTATGCGCTTGCCAGTCAACCCTGGCGCAAACTCGTAGCTGCCGGTAGGGATCCGTCCTCATGGTTCGCTGCTGATCGGATTAGAGCAGACGGGCATATCGGATTGATTGATCCCTCACGAAGGCGCCCGGGCCTTTGGCACATCACTCTTTTTCGATGGAACGAGGCGAGCGCACCTGGCGTATTTCGGCGTAGTGAAGTGAAACCGGTTACCGTCCTGCTGGACTATCGATGACTTTTCGCTTTGCTTTTTCCTGTCGCAGCGAATGGCGGCTTTGCGGATTACGACCGCAGTAATGCTAAAGGCTGCTGATAATCCGTTAAGGGCCTATTTTGTTGAAAAACTCCTGTTTTGCGCAGTTCCGAGTGAAAAATTGCCCGTACAGGCCCGGAAGAATTTTTCAGCTGAGGGGTCGGCCAACATCTGATGCTGGCGGCCAGCGGCCGTCTCAAAGCCCGCCAATGATGGTGGCAGTGGACTTTCTCGATTGGTCGCCGTTTCGCGAAAATCGCCGCTTTCTGTATTTTGGAGTTTTTCAACAGTATCGGCCGTTTGTTGACGTTGAGGCTTGCGACCCGACTGTCTTGTTCGTCCGCAACTCGGTCATAGCCGCATTTTTCGCCAATGTTTGCTCTGGGTCAAAGCTGCCGTTGAGACCGGTATCAGATCGTGAAGGCAGCAGTTGAGGCCGAGGGTTACCAGCGCAAACGTGCTGATGACTTTTGGGTCAACCACAATGTCATTCAAGACATCCCAGAGCTAATTTGCACTTCTTCAGTCGCAATTTGCGATTTGTCGGACAAGAATCCGAACGTGTTTTATGAGGCTGGTATTGCCCACACGTTGGGCAAAGAGGTTATTCTAATTACGCAATCCATGAACGATGTCCCGTTTGACCTTCGCTCACTGAGGTGCATCACCTTCCTGAACAACCAAGAGGGATTCGACAAACTTGCATCTGATTTGTTGGCCAGACTCCATTTTTTTGGCCTGATACACAAATCCATGGTGGCGACTTGGTGGCGATTCACACGCACAAAACACTAGATTTCTCAGACGCCCAAGGGCAATCACTTGAAATATTTAAGAAAAGTGGCGGACCGAGGAGGATTCGAACCCCCGACCCCTTGATTCGTAGTCAAGTACTCTATCCAGCTGAGCTATCGGTCCGCGTTGGTGAGGCGCTATGTAGACCCGGTATTCGGGACGTGCAAGTCGATTCTGCAAAAATAATTCAAAAAGTACCACCGCCCCGTGGAAGCCTTATTTCGAACCTTGTTCCGTCAGGGCCGGTTTCGGCAAGAACCAGATCGCCGCCGTGCCCACGCACCAGTTCCTGCGAGATCGCAAGCCCAAGACCAGAGCCACCTTTACGCACCCCTCCCTGAAACGGGGTAAACAGGTTTTCGCGCGCCTTCGGCGGCAAACCGGGGCCTGTGTCCTTCACCTCAAGGTACCAATTGGCCTCATCCTCATAGCCGGAAATCGTGATATTCCCGGGTTTCGCCGACGCGACCAGCGCCTGACGCGCGTTGCGAACCAGATTCATGATGACGCGGAACATCTGTTCGGGATCAGCGCGCGCCACAAGATCCTCTGGAACCTCGTTAAGGATTTGCACACAGCCCCCAGTAACGGACAGCAATTCGCTGGAGACAACGTCATCTGCCACGTCATGCAACGGCACCATCGTCAGCGTAGGTGCCGGCTCTTCGGCACGACCAAAGGCCAATGTGCTTTCGCACAGGGAAACCGCGCGAGTGATCGAATTCACCAGTTTAGGCGCCATACGCCGCACCAACGGGTCATCGCTTGCTTCGATCCGGTCTGTAAAAAGCTGCGCCGACGTGAGGATGTTGCGAAGATCGTGGCTGACCTTGGCCACCGCTCCGCCCAGTTGCGCAAGACGCTCGCGTTGCTTCAGGGCTTGGGTCAGTTCCTTCTGCAACTGTTCCAGCGCTTCTTCTGCCTCGCGCAGTTCGGTCACTTTCGAGTTGGGCGAGATGATTCCCCGCGCATCCTCGGGCGCGCCAGCATAGCGCTGCATGTAACCTACGACGCTTTTGATTGGCTTCACCAGAACCACGCGCACAGCCAGAAACAGAAAAAACGCCGTGATAATCGAAATTACGAAAGACAGCCCCAGAATACGCAGCCCGTAATCTGTCATCGCCATGCGCAGCGGTTCGCTGTCTGTTGTGACTTCGATCAGCAAGCCCGCGTCTTTCACTGGCTCACCTATCACGCGGATCACCTCGTTTTCAGGGGTGAACAGCCGGGCCACAGCGTCACGGATCAAAATCCACGGGGTCGCGTCGCGCAGGTCGTAGGTGTTGGTGATCCGATCAGGAATGGGAGAAGACAGCATCAACTGCCGCACCTCATCGCGGCGCAGCACCACGTTATAGACACCCGCATTGGCCAGCAATTCTGCCTCAAGATCATCAGCCAGCATGTCGTCGGCCAACAGCGCCAGGGATGCGATCTGGGCGCGTTCAAGACGGTTTAGCAGGAAATCCTCGCGGAAACGCGCGATCGAGGGGACAAAGATCAAAATCTCGGCCAACATGACGAAGACCGTGGTCAGGATCAGAAATCGGCCTGACAGAGAATTCAATCTGCTCTCCCTTCCCGGTCAGGGCAGCCAGCGCTGGACGAACCTGACCACTCGTTTAACCGTCTGATTCTCAAACAGCCTTGGCGAGAAATAGGCACCCGCCACCCGTTTGTTAAGTTCTCCGATCGTCGGATAGGGCGAAACCATCGCGGCGATCTGTCCCATCTTGAGGTTATTGGCCAATGCCAGAGACCACAAGTTGATCAACTCTCCCGCCTGATGCCCAACGATTGTCGCACCGACCGGGCGGCCTTTTACGACCATGACCTTAATGAAACCTTTAGTTTTGCATTCGGAAATGGCGCGGTCGTTATGGTGATAGTCAAAGCGCGCGATTTCCACCTTGTCGCCATGCTGCGCGCGGGCCTGAGCCTCGGTCAGGCCGACCTGAGCCAGTTCAGGATCGGTATAGGTGGCCCAGGGGATATGCGCCGTTTGCGCCTTGGAGGGCAGGCCAAAGAGGGCCGAGCGGATGATGATTCCCGCGTGATAGCCCGCCACATGGGTAAACTGCAGCCCACCCGCCACATCACCAATGGCGTAGACCTTTTTGTTGGTTGTGCGCAGCGCGTCATCCACCTTGATACCGGTGCGCGTGGGTTCGATCCCAGCCGCCTCAAGGTTCAGCCGGTCGGTATTGGCTTTGCGCCCCGCGGCCAGCAACAGATGTGAGCCCGCGTAGATCTGTCCGGTTTCGGTTACAACTTCGACCTTCCCGTCTGAGCCGCGAATCTGCGCGACCATGGCCTGCTCGTGGATCTCGACACCCTCAGCACGCAATGTGTCCAGCACGATCGCCGCAGCCTCGGGGTCGTCCTTGCCCAGCGCCTGCATCCCTTCGATCACAGTGACCTTGCAGCCCAGACGAATATGGGCCTGCGCCATCTCCATCCCGATGGGGCCGCCGCCGATGATCAGCAGATGCTCGGGCTTGTCGCGCAGGTCAAAGATCGTCTCGTTAGTATAATACGGCACCTGATCCAAGCCAGGGATCGGCGGCACCAACGGCGACGAGCCGGTGGCGATCACCACCCGCCGCGCGGTGATCAGATGGTCCCCCGCCTGTACCTGCGTGGGCGAGATGAACTGACCATATTCGCGGATTATCTTGACGCCAAAGCCTTCGAAGCGTTCCTGACTGTCCATCGGCTCAATCTGCGCGATCACATCATGCACGTGATCCTTGGCGGCGGCATAGTCCACCTGCGGCACAACATCAGCCACGCCCAGCGCAGATGAATGCGCCTGCCCATAGGCCGCCTTACCGCTGGCGATCAGCGCTTTGGACGGCACGCAGCCAAAGTTCAGGCAGTCGCCGCCCATCTTGTGACCTTCCAGCAAGATGACGTCCGCACCCATCTGGCTGGCACCGGCGGCCACAGACAAGCCACCCGACCCGGCGCCAATCACCAGGATATCTGTCTTCAGCTCTTGCATGGGGTCAGGCGTCCTTTTTACCACGTATCGCTTTGATAACTATCGGCAAAGCCGCTAGTACACACAAGCCGATGATCGGGCCAATCACGAAAGGCTCCCACAGCAGCGACACATCCGGCGTCTCGCCCCGATCAAACACGCCGCCCAGACCGACACCAATCCAAGTATATACGATGCCGCCGGGAATGATGCCCAGCGCAGTGGTGATCAGGAAGTTGCGGAATTTGACGCCCACCAGCGCGGGCACCAGATTGGCCACGAAAAACGGTACCACCGGCACAAGGCGCAGCAGGAACAAGACCGAGACTTCATTCTCGCGCAGCCCATCCTTCAGCTTTTTTACAGTACCTTCCGATGATTCCAGACGTGCGGTCAGGGTTTCCCCAAGCCCCCAGCGTGCTGCCAAAAAGATTGCGCAAGCGCCGATGGTCGCGGCAAAGACGTTGAAGACCGTGCCTGCAAGCAGGCCGAACAAGAACCCTCCTGTCATCGAAGCCACCGCCGCTCCGGGCAACGAAAATGCAACGATCACGATATAGATCGCGACAAACGCACCGGCCATGGCCCAAAAATGGCTGTCACGCCATTCCAGCAACGCCTCGCGGTTGTCACGCAACGTTTCAAAGGTCAGGTAATCGCCCAGTGTGAAAAACCCCACTGTGGCCACAGCAAGAATCACCAGCAAAGGAATATGCCGCGTAAGCCCAGCGCGGGGGGCCTGCGTTGTGTCGCTCATGAGGCTGTCCGATTTTGTACGTTTCATCCTGCCCCCAACATGCGACGTCTGGCAGTTCGACAACAGGGACCTCACGCTGCGTTGATGTTTACGGTAAGGAATGTGAGGGTTTGAGGCAGTAAAACCCCCAAATTGAAACCTTTCGGCTTGCGCGGCTACAGAATTGTTGCAAAAGGCATGAAAACCCCCACCTAGGGGTTTGACTTACCCCCCGCTACCCAGTAGAGGACGGGCTTCGAACACTAGGGCCAGGCGAATCCGCGCCGCACCCGACCGCTATAGATTGGAGACGGAGCGATGAAACGCACCTATCAGCCTTCGAACCTGGTTCGCAAACGCCGCCACGGTTTCCGCGCGCGCATGGCCACCAAGGCCGGCCGCAAGATCCTGAATGCACGTCGCGCACGCGGCCGCAAATCGCTGAGCGCATAAACCGCTCACCGATCAGGTTATGAACATGACGCCGCCGGAGGCCCCTGAGGATGGTAACAACCAACCGAGGGTGAAGCCCCCGGCGGCGTCCGTTTGCGCGCCTGAAACTCTCATCATCCTCAAAAAACGGTCCGATTTCCTGAAAGCCGCCCGAGCGCGCAGGCAGGGGACACCGTCGATGATGGTTCAGGCCCGAAAGCGCGCCGATGACGAAGCGGACGGTATTCGCGTCGGCTTTACCTGCTCCAAGAAAGTTGGCAATGCCGTGGCACGCAATCGCGCCAAGCGAAGACTGCGCGAGGCGGCACGTGCGGTCCTGCCGGACAATGGGGAAAGCGGTTGGGACTATGTCCTTATAGGTCGCGCCGAGGTCACTGCAGGACGCCCCTATGACGCGCTTCTGGGCGATTTGCGATACGCGCTGCGCAAAATTCACAGCGCGAAGACGTGACGCTGCTTTCCCATATCCTCGCCCTGCCCATCCGGATCTATCGTTTGGTCTTCAGCCCTTGGGTCGGTTTTAACTGCCGGTATCAACCAACCTGTTCGGCCTATGCCCTTGAAGCGTTGGAAAAGCACGGGCCGGTCAAGGGAACTTGGCTGACCATCCGGCGCATCGGGCGCTGCCACCCTTGGGGCGGGGATGGTTATGATCCCGTACCGAGCTGTTCGGACTGTGAACGCTCTTCCCACGACCCGCAGTAACACTTGACCCGTTCCGATCCGCGCTGAACAGTTGCCCTATTCAGCCGGAGGCCCAAATGACATCCCAGGCGCGTCACACTCTGCCCACGCATGACGTCGTGAACCAACCTCCTTTGCGCGGTGATAGCGACCTTTGGGTGGCTGATCCTGTTCTCCAAAATCTTCTCCACAACTTCGGTGGGCGTGCCGACCCGGTATTGACCTATGGTGACATACTGGGCCGCGCCGAAACGCGCGAGTTGGGGCTCGAGGCCAATCGGCACCCGCC
The DNA here is from genome assembly GCF_013034585.1 of Ruegeria sp. HKCCA5426. NCBI lineage: Bacteria > Pseudomonadati > Pseudomonadota > Alphaproteobacteria > Rhodobacterales > Roseobacteraceae > Ruegeria > Ruegeria sp. HKCCA5426. The sequence goes on along the minus strand of NZ_WQGH01000003.1, from coordinate 260,779 downwards.
AGAACTAATGCTGTTCGATCAAGGCGGCCGTCGCATCGACGAAGTCAGGTTCCATCCCGCGTATCACCAGATGATGCAGATCAGCCAAGCCGCTGGCTATGCAGCGTTGGCCTGGGACGGACAGCCCGGTGGCCACACCACCCATGCGGCAATGGTATATATGGCCAGTCAGGTCGAGCCCGGACATTGCTGCCCTCTGACAATGACCTATGCCGCAATTCCTGCGATCGAAGCTGACGCACACTTGGCTTCGATCTGGCGCCCAAAACTGTCCGCCTTCGACTACGACGGGACGATCAACCCCATTTCCGACAAAAGCAGCGCCACGCTGGGCATGGCAATGACCGAGAAACAGGGCGGCTCGGATGTGCGGGCCAACACAACAACCGCTACAAGGGACGGCGATCACTGGCGATTGCGCGGGCATAAGTGGTTCTGCTCGGCCCCAATGTCGGACGGATTCCTGACCTTGGCGCAGGCTTCGGGCGGCTTGACCTGTTTCCTTGTTCCCCGCTGGTTAGAAGGCCAGCGCAATGCGATTCATCTGATGCGCCTGAAAGACAAGCTGGGGAACAAGGCGAACGCTTCTTCCGAAATCGAATACCAAGACGCGCTCGCTTATCAGCTTGGTGACGAAGGGTCCGGAATACGCACGATTCTGGAAATGGTACATCACACCCGGCTGGACACCGCCATCGCCCCGGCCGGATTGATGCGCGCCGCGTTGACCGAAGCCCACCACTGGGTCTCAAATCGTAGTGCTTTTCAGCGTCGGCTGATCGACCAACCGTTGATGCGCGCCGTCCTTGCCGATATGGTGCTGGACTGGGAGGGCGCATTGACGCTGGGATTGCGTGTCGCCCAAGCGTTTGATGGCACCTCTGCCGAGGACCGCGCCTTTGCCCGCATCGGCGTCGCACTAGCCAAATTCCTGAACAACAAACGCTGTCCCGTCGTCGCTGTTGAAGCTATGGAGATTCTGGGCGGTATGGGATACGTCGAAGACACCCCCCTGCCGTTGATCTACCGCGAAGCCCCCCTGAACGGGATCTGGGAAGGGTCGGGGAACGTGATCTGCCTCGACATACTCCGAACTTTGACGCAAGAGCCGCTGGCCGCCGAGGTTCTGCAAGCGGAACTGAACGCCGCAACGGGTGCGGATCGGGAATACGACGCCGCGCTAAAGGCACATCGCGACCGCTGGCCGGGCATCCCCTCCGAAACCGAGGCGCGCTGGTTCGCCGAACGCACAGCGCTTTTGCTGACCGCGTCCCAGTTGCTGAGACACGCGCCCGGTCCCGTGGCCGATGGTTTTGTCGCCACCAGAATCGCCGAACACAGCGGTCGGATCGCGGGATCGGTCGCAGGTCTGGACACAAACGCGCTGCTGGGGCGCTTGGGATGACCCGGCCACTTGCCGGGTTCCGTCAACTATTGTAGGGGCTGCGCATGTTTGACGAAGCTGACGATATCCACCCGCTCTTTGCCGGTGCGCCCTCGACCACCGAGTTCAAGAAGCTGCGCAAGCGCATCGTGCGCCAGACCCGCGAGGCGATCGAGCAGTACGGGATGATAAGTCCGTCAGCCCATGACAAAGATGGCAAACCCCCTCGTTGGCTGGTCTGCCTGTCGGGCGGCAAGGACAGCTATACGCTTCTGGCGGTGCTGTATGAGTTGAAGTGGCGTGGCCTGCTGCCGGTTGATCTGCTGGCGTGCAATCTGGATCAGGGTCAGCCGGGCTTTCCCGCCACTGTTCTTCCTGAATTTCTGGAACGGATGGGTGTTCCCCACCGGATCGAATATCAGGACACATACTCTGTCGTGATGGACAAAGTTCCGCAGGGCCGGACGTATTGCGCACTATGTTCACGCCTGCGCCGGGGCAACCTGTATCGTATCGCGCGCGAAGAGGGGTGCTCGGCCGTTGTTCTGGGCCATCACCGCGACGATATCCTTGAGACGTTCTTTATGAACTTGTTCCACGGCGGACGTTTGGCGACGATGCCGCCTAAACTGGTGAATGAAGAAGGCGATCTGTTTGTCTTCCGCCCTCTGGCACATGTGGCCGAGGCCGATTGCGAGAAATTCGCCAATGCAATGAACTATCCCATCATCCCCTGTGACCTGTGCGGCAGTCAGGACGGGCTGCAACGCCAGCAGGTAAAACAGATTCTGGACCAATGGGAAAAGAACAGCCCCGGACGCAGACAGGTGATGTTCCGCGCGCTGACCAATGCAAGGCCCTCGCACCTGCTGGACCCAAAGCTGTTCGATTTCGAAGGTCTGAGCCTGAACTCTGACAAAAATGACGAAATTGAGGGCAAAATTCCTCAGTTGCGTTAACGACTGACTCAGATAGGTTTTCTACGGTTACCCTGAGCGTGCGATGCCCAAGGGAAAGGCCGGAAACCTGATGTGGAAACATTTCTCTGTTAACAGAGCTCTCGATTTTCTAGCCACCGTGTTCAGCGGACCATCCGTTCTGGCATTTGCGCCGGCGATCTGCCTTGCTGCGTTTTGGATAGGCGGAGAGCGTACGCTTGTTCTCGTGGCCCTCATTCTGCCTGTGGTGATTGCTGCAATCATGGCGCTTGTCCGCAAGGTCCAACCCGATTCCAGCGATTTGAACGCAGCCAGCGGCCTGATGGCCATTGATATGTTCGCCGCAGAGATGGAAGGCTTTTTTGAGGCCAGCCGAAACATGCAGGAGGACTCTGCCTGCATGATCGTTGCGCTGGACGGGTTTTCCGACATTTCAGACCAGCATGGTCAGGCGGCGGCAAGTCATCTGGCGGAACATTTCTGTGAGCGTGTCCTGTCGTCGATTCGCACGCATGACATCACGACAAGACTGGATCAGAACTCGGTCGCAATCGGCTTGCGCCCGTCCAGTCATCTGGATCTTGAAGCGTGCATTCAAATGTCTGGCCGCATTCAGGCCGCCATAGAGAAACCGATCAGCGTAAACGGTGCCAGCATTTATGTTTCCTGTTCCATTGGCTTCTGCCTTTTGTCCAGCGTGAAGGAAGACGGGTTCGACTACTGGATCGACGCAACGAACGCAGCCTTGAGCGAGGCGCAGCGAAACGGACCATCAACGATCCGTGCCTATTCCAGCGAAACCCGCCGCAGGTCGCGCACCCGTGCAAACCTGCGCAAAGAATTCGAGGCCGCGCTGGACAGCGGTGAAATCCGCCCATGGTTTCAACCTCAGATATCCACAGACACCGGCAAGGTAACTGGGTTCGAGGCCCTTGCCCGATGGGAGCATCCGAAGAAAGGCGTTATCGGCCCACAGGTGTTTCTTCCCTTTGCCGAGCAAGCCGAATTGATGGAACGATTTGGCCAAGCGATGCGCCACCACGCATTCACGGCGATGCAGAAATGGGATCACGCCGGGATCGGTGTGCCTCGGATCGGCATCAATTTCTCGTCCGACGAACTGCGCGACCCTGCCCTGATGGATCGTCTGAAATGGGAACTGGATCAGCATGACCTTACCCCTGACAGGCTGGCGGTAGAAATTCTTGAGACAGTGTTTTCCCGGCACCCCGAAGACGTGATTACCCGAAATGTGACCAGTCTATCCAGCTTGGGCTGCTGCATTGATCTGGATGATTTCGGCACCGGCCATGCGTCGATCGCGTCTATCAAACGCTTTGACGTGTCCCGGATCAAAATCGACCGCTCATTCGTGGCCAAAGCCGACAAGGATGCCAGCCAGCAGCAAATGGTCAGCGCGATTCTGACGATGGCGGAAAGGTTGAACGTGGAAACTCTGGCAGAAGGTGTGGAAACCCCCGGGGAACATGCATTGATGGCACAATTGGGCTGCAATCACGTTCAGGGGTTCGGTATAGGCAAGCCGATGCCGTTTGAAAAAACTCTGGATTGGATGACTGCGCACCGGAACAAGGTTGGGGGTGTACCCAGGATCGGGCGTCAGGCGGGATCATAAACGCGAAATTACGCCACAAAAGCCTTATACGCGACTATAGCAGGGGCGATTCCGCTTGACCTTTGGGGCTGCACTCTGTTGAACCCACCGGGTGTGTTTCACTGCTTAAGGTGGCTGTCCCAGATGGACGATCAGAATAAGAATCTCATCCTCGCAACCGCGCTCAGTTTCCTCGTGATCCTCGTTTGGTTCGTGCTTTTCCCGCCGCCCGAGCAGGCCACGTCACCGGAACAGGCCGAAATCAGCGCGACCGAGGCCAATGAGGTTCAAACCCCCAGCGCCACAGGAACCGGCACTGTAGGCGAAGCAACCACTGCGGCCGAAGAAACACTGCCCGATGCACAGGCCCCGCGGGTTCAGATCGACACGCCCCGTTTGGAGGGCAGCCTGTCCCTGTCGGGTGGGCGCATCGACGAGCTGTATCTGAAGGACTACAAGGTCTCGATCGAAGAAGGCGCGCCGATTGTCGAGCTTCTGTCACCGGTCGGATCTGATTCCGCCTATTACGCCCTTTATGGCTGGGCACCGGGTGCCGGTGTCGCTGGCACGGATGTACCCGGTCCGAACACAGAGTGGTCCCTGGAACAAGGTGAAATTCTTGGCGTAGACTCTCCTGTCACGCTGAAGTGGGACAATGGAAACGGCCTGACCTTCCGCCGCACAATTGCGGTGGACGAGAACTATATGTTCGAGGTCACCCAGTCCGTTGAAAACAACACCCAAGCCGAAGTCGGCATGGCCCCTTACGGTATTCTGGCCCGTCACGGTATCGGCGAGGATGGTGATCTACCCGGTCTCAAAAACTTCTTCATCCTGCATGAAGGCGTGATGGTCATGGCCGACGGAGTTCTGGACGAGATCGACTATGGCGATGTCCGTGATTTCGACATTGACCCCAACGAACGCGCGCAGGCCGAGGTGTTTCAGGTCAAAGAAGGCGGCTGGGTTGGCTTCACCGATCACTATTGGATGACCACCCTGATCCCCGAGGAAGGCTCGGCCTTCAAGGCCGCCGCGAAATACGACGCGCGTCGCAAAATCTATCAGACCGAGACGGTTCTGCCGACACTTACAGTGGCTCCCGGCGCAACCGAACAGGTAACCACGCAGCTTTTTGCTGGTGCAAAGGAATGGGAAACCATTCGGGAATATCAGGCTGACGGCGTTCAGAAGTTCATCGACAGCATCGACTGGGGCTGGTTCTACTTCCTGACCAAGCCGATCTTCTGGCTGCTGCACAACATCAACGCGCTGATCGGCAACATGGGTTGGTCCATTATCGGCCTGACCCTGATCATCAAGGCAATCCTGTTCCCGCTGGCGTTCAAATCTTACGTCTCGATGGCGAAGATGAAGGAACTGCAGCCGCAGATGGAGGCCCTGAAAGAAGCCGCTGGCGACGACCGCCAGAAAATGCAGCAAGGCATGATGGAGCTCTACAAGAAGGAAAAGGTGAACCCTGCCGCGGGTTGTCTGCCGATCCTGATGCAGATCCCGATCTTCTTCTCGCTGTATAAGGTAATCTTCGTCACGATCGAATTGCGTCAGGCCCCGTGGTTTGGCCCCTTCCAGGACCTGAGCGCACCTGACCCAACCTCGATCATGAACCTGTTTGGCCTGCTGCCTTGGGGTGGCCCGCAGCCAGACACGCTGATGGCGCTGATCTTCATCGGTATCCTGCCGCTGTTGCTGGGTATCTCGATGTGGCTGCAGCAAAAGTTGAATCCAGCGCCAACCGATCCGACGCAAGCAATGATCTTTGCCTGGATGCCATGGGTGTTCATGTTCATGCTGGGCAGCTTTGCCAGCGGGCTGGTGGTCTACTGGATCGCGAACAACACGATCACCTTCACCCAGCAATACCTGATCATGAGAAGCCAGGGTTATAAGCCCGACGTATTCGGCAATATCAAATCCAGCTTCAAGCGCGCACCAAAGACGGATGACAAATGAGCGCAGAAGTAACCAGCCTCTGGCGGCATCCGATCAAAAGCCACGGCCATGAAGCTGTGGAAACCGTAACACTGAGCCCCGGGCAGACCATGCCCGGGGATCGTGTTTGGGCAATCGCCCATGAGGCGTCCAAAGCGGACGGTTCGGAATGGGCGCCCTGCGCGAATTTCAGTCGTGGTGCCAAGGCCCCTCAATTGATGGCAATCACAGCGAAACTGTCAGGTGATACGGTGGCACTCAGCCACCCACAGCGCCCAGACCTGAGTTTCCAGCCGGACGCAGAACAAGATGTGTTCCTTGATTGGGTAAAACCATTGATGCCCGCTGACCGCGCCGCGTCTGCACGTATTGTTCGCGTACCCGGGCGGGGAATGACCGACAGTGACTTCCCATCCGTCAGCCTGTGCAACATGGCCTCGCACAGAGCGGTCGAGCAGAAACTGGGCAAAGACCTGTCGATCAGGCGCTGGCGCGGCAATATCTGGTTCAACGGCCTGCCCCTGTGGGAAGAGTTCGAATGGTTGGGTCGCGAGGTTCAGATCGGACAGGCCGTGTTCCACGTGCGTGAGCGAATCACACGCTGTCTGGCCACAACCGCAAACCCGGATACCGGTGAACGCGACGCGGACACTTTAGGCGCGTTGAACCGTTGGAACCACCAGGATTTCGGCGTTTACGCCGAGGTGATCCGAGGTGGAGAGGTCAAAACCGGCGACACGGTGCAGGTGCTATGACAACGCTTCCCTTCCCCCTTGCCGAGACACCCGACGAATTCGCGCTGGAGCGCGGGCGCAAGCTGTTTGCCGGGCCCTCGGAATTCGTCAAAGGCGTTGTGGCGATGAATGGCCTGCCTGCCCCGGATCGGCTGGAGGTCTGCTTTGCTGGCCGTTCCAATGTCGGCAAGTCCAGCCTGATCAACGCGCTGACCGGGACCAAGGGTCTGGCCCGCGCCTCGAACACGCCGGGCCGGACACAAGAGATCAACTTTTTCACCCAAGGCCCCGAGCTGTATCTGGTTGATTTGCCCGGCTATGGCTATGCCAACGCGCCGCTCAAGGTGGTGGAAAAGTGGCAGCGGCTTCTGAAACAGTACCTAAGCGGCCGTCAGACCCTGCGCCGGGCTTTTGTTCTTATTGATTCCCGCCATGGGGTAAAACCCGTCGACGCCGAGATCATGAAGTTGCTGGACACCAGCGCCGTGACGTTTCAATGCGTGCTGACCAAAACTGACAAGGTCAAAGCCAAGGATCGCGAAAAGGTCTTGGATCAAGTGCGCAGTGCATTGTCCAAACATCCCGCCGCCTTCCCGGAAATCGTGTTGACCTCATCCGAAAAGGGCGACGGGATCGAAACGCTGCGCGCGATTATTGCCGGGCTGGAGTAGCGACGCAGAATAGCGCAGCGCCTAATCGGCAGTTCATACAGGTATTGCAGCCCGCTTCCCATTTATCCCACGTACCAACTAAACCCGGCGCGAAGAAATTCACGCCGGAACTCTTCCCTTTTGCCGTGAGGTTGGACGCCAGACTTCTCGCACCCACCTCTTGGGGCTTGCTGGCAACGCTGCGGTGAACGCCGCGTTTTGCCGGGCGTCGGATTTGCAGGCCGGTCAACCTATGGCACCCACAACAGCGATCTTGGCTTACGCGTCCAAAACGCCTAACACGAGGGGAAGAGGACAAGACATGAAGACAAGAGATATGAACCGGGACTGGATCGCTACTGCTGCAACTCTGAACAGCGCATTGCCATATCTGCAGCGCTATGACGGCGCGGTCGTCGTTATCAAACTTGGCGGTCACGCCATGGGCAGCGATGAGGCCATGGAAAGCTTTGCCCGCGACGTCGTGCTGATGCGTCAGGTCGGTGTGAACCCTGTGATCGTCCATGGCGGTGGACCGATGATCAACGCAATGCTGAAACAGTTGGATATCCAGTCCGAGTTTGTGGGCGGCAAACGCGTGACGGACAAGGCCACCGTAGAAGTGGTCGAAATGGTTCTGTCAGGGCTGGTCAACAAACGCATCGTTCAGGCCATCAACGGTCAGGGCGGCACAGCCGTTGGCCTGTCGGGCAAGGACGCCAATCTGATTGTCTGTGACCAAGCCGATCCCGCGTTGGGATTTGTCGGCGCTCCGGCGCAGATGAACCCTAAAATACTCCACGATTTGTTCGCACATGATGTGATTCCCGTAATTGCCCCCTTGGGCGCGGGTCGCGAAGGTGAAACTTTTAACATCAATGGTGACACGGCAGCGGGAGCGATTGCCTCGGCCCTGAAGGCGGATCGCCTTTTGCTGTTGACCGATGTGTCCGGCGTCAAGAACGCAGCCGGCGAGGTGGTGACAGAACTCAAGGCCGGCCAAATCCGCGAGATGACGATGGATGGCACGATTGCGGGCGGCATGATCCCCAAGACAGAAACCGCGCTGGATGCGTTGCACAGCGGCGTCAGGGCGGTGGTCATTCTGGATGGACGCGCGCCGAATGCAGTATTGCTGGAACTGTTTACCGAGCACGGCGCGGGGTCGCTGATCCGGCCCGACTAATCCCAATGCGGAGGTCCCATGACCGGGCAGTCCACCCCCCTCACTTACGCTCCGGCCATTAGTTATGGCTGGGTCGGGCGTGTTGCGCATCAAGCTGGCCTGATTGTCATGGGCGCGACCCATCCTCGTAAAAGCGGTGCCAAGGGACTGGACGGGGGTACACTGGTTCTATTGGGCGCGGGTTCGGCCTTTTGGACGGTGCTGAAAACCTCACCCGAGTGGCAAGGCCCTGATCCAGTGGATCGCTGGTCTGCGCGTGTCATTGGCCAAATGGCGCAGGAATTGGGCGGGCAAGCCCATTTTCCCTTTGGCGGACCGCCTTACGCCCCGTTCATAGACTGGGCGCTGAAGTCACAACGCACCTTCAGCAGCCCGGTTGGGGCGTTGGTTCATGACACGGTTGGCATGATGATTTCGTACCGTGGCGCGCTGCATTTCCCGCAGGAGTTCAACATCCCCGAAGTCACAACCGCTTCGCCCTGCGTCGAATGCCCGGCACCCTGCACGACGACCTGTCCGGTCGGTGCGCTGAATAGTCAGGATTTCTATGATGTTGCCGCGTGCCATGCCCATCTATCAACCGAAGAAGGCCTGACCTGCATGACGGGCGGTTGTCTCGCGCGCCTGTCCTGCCCGATCAGCGTCGGGGCCGACCGGGACCCCGAGCAATCCGCCCATCACATGAGGGCGTTTCACCCCTCATGACCTTGACCCTGATCCTGACACGACACGCGAAGTCCAGTTGGGGCAACCCGATGCTTGACGATCACGCCCGTCCTTTGAACAAGCGCGGACGTAAATCCGCCCCTGCTATCGCCACATGGCTGCGCGACAATGGGTGGCTTCCCGACGAAGTGCTCAGCTCAACCTCGGCCCGCACGCGTGAGACATGGGATCGGATGGGTTTGCAGGCAGACAAGGTTTGCTTTCATCGGCGTCTTTATCATGCTGCACCCGAAGACATGTTGACCCAACTTGCTGGTGCAACAGAACCCACGGTCCTGATGCTGGGTCACAATCCGGGCATTGGCGATTTTGCCCAGCGGATCGTTGGCAAAGCACCAAACCACCCCCGGTTTCAGGATTATCCCACCTGTGCCACGGCTGTGATTCAATTCAACATCTCAGACTGGGCCAATATCAAATGGCAGAGCGGGGTTGTTCTGGATTTCACCACACCGCGCGAGCTGTTGGAATAGAAAAAGGCGAGGCCAAAGCCCCGCCCTTTCCCTGATTTCAACCGGATCAGTGCCCCAGGATTTGGCTGAGGAACAGCTTGGTCCGTTCGCTTTGCGGGTTGTTGAAGAACTCTTCCGGTTCATTCTGTTCCACGATCTGGCCGGCATCCATGAAGATCACGCGATTGGCGACCTGACGGGCAAAGCCCATCTCGTGCGTGACGCACAGCATGGTCATGCCTTCCTCGGCCAGTTCGATCATAGTGTCGAGCACCTCTTTGATCATCTCGGGGTCCAGCGCCGATGTCGGTTCATCGAACAACATAATCCGAGGCATCATGCAGAGCGAGCGGGCAATCGCCACACGCTGCTGCTGACCACCCGAAAGCTGGCCGGGATATTTCAGCGCCTGATCGGGGATTTTCACCTTTTCCAGGAAATGCATCGCGCGCTCTTCGGCCTCTTTCTTGGGCGTCTTGCGCACCCAGATCGGGGCCAGCGTGCAGTTCTCCAGGATGGTCAGATGCGGGAACAGGTTGAAGTGCTGGAACACCATGCCAACCTCGGACCGGATTTTGTCGATGTTCTTCAGGTCATTCGACAGTTCGGTCCCGTCTACGACGATCGTGCCCTGCTGGTGTTCTTCCAGCGCGTTCAAGCAGCGGATCAAGGTGGACTTACCCGACCCCGACGGTCCCGCGATCACGATCCGCTCGCCCTGATTGACGGTCAGATTGATGTCGCGCAGCACGTGGAAGGACCCGTACCACTTGTTCATGCCGTTGATTTCGATGGCGACCTCGTCGCTCACCTGCATCTTCGAGCGGTCGATTTCGCGTTCTACTGCAAGTTCAGACATGTGTTGAACTCCTTAGTGATGATCCGTGGCAAGGCGACGCTCGAGCCACTGGGAATATTGAGAGATGCCGTAACAGACGACGAAGAACAGAAGCGCGGCAAAGCCCAGAAGCTCCCAATAGACGCCGTTCCATTCGGTTGACGCCAGGATGGGGCCCCGGATCATGCCCACCAGATCGAACATCGAGATGACCGAAACCAGTGTGGTGTCCTTGAACAGGCCAACGGCCACGTTCACGATACCGGGGATCGAGATCTTCAGAGCCTGTGGCAGGATGATCAGCCGCATCGCCTGCGGGTAATCCAAGCCAAGACTGTCTGCTGCCTCGTACTGTCCGCGCGGAAGTGCTGCCAGACCGCCGCGGATCACCTCGGCGATATAGGCGGCCGAGAACATGGTGATCATGATCACAACGCGCAGGAACAGGTCGACCGTGCTGTCAGGCGGGAAGAAATAGGCCAGCATCACCGAAGCCACGAACAGCAGCGTGATCAGTGGCACGCCGCGGATGAATTCGATGAAGATGACACAGACCCACTTGATCAGCGGCATATCGGACTGACGGCCCAGAGCCAATGCAATGCCCAAAGGCAGGGACAGCGACACACAGGTCACGCCCAGCATCAGGTTCAGCATAAAGCCACCCAGATCACGGCTGGGAACAGCCGAAAGCAGCGCGCCCTCGTTGGCATCATCGGGGATCAGCGCCCCGCCGATATTCCACACGACCAGCGCCACAACGATGCCCCCAAAGAACCCGGCTGCAAAACTGTTCTTGCCGAATTTCTGAAACACCACGGCGGCTGCGACACAGCCCAGCAGTGCCACGATGGGGACCATGATGGTTCCGCCCCAGATCAGCCAGAACGCAACGAACGGGTACACCGCAGTAAACAGCAGCAACTTGCGCGGCAGGTCGAAGAAAAGCACGGGTGCCACCGCGACCAGCATCAGCAAGAAGGCCAGGTTCGGGCGCCAATAGGCATCGTCAGGGTATTTGAACCCATAGATCAACTGGTGCCAGCGCTCGGTCAGAACCGCGAAACAGGCTCCGGTCTTGCCGTCCAGAATCTCACGGCATTGCGCCAATGAATCCGCGTTCCATACACCATTCAAAATCCACGGAAGCGTGTTCTTGAGCAGCACATAGATCAACAGGATCGACAAAACCGTCAGGATGGTATTCGCCACGCCCGAGAAGAGATTCTCGCGCAGCCACTTGATGATACCGGTCTGGTTTGCTGGCGGAGGCGATGGCGGGATTGTGCCATCAGCGACAAAGGCGATCGGGTTTGTTGTTTGATCAGCCATAACTCAGCGCTCCTTCAACTTGACGGATGCGTTGTAGATGTTCATCGCCATCGAAATCAGCAGCGAGGCCGTCAGATAGAACAGCATCAGCAGCAGGACGCATTCGATCGCGCGGCCGGTCTGGTTCAGCGTGATACCGCCCAGTGTGGCCGTGATATCCGCATAGCCCACAGCAATCGCCAGTGACGAGTTCTTGGTGATGTTCAGATATTGCGAGATCAACGGCGGGATGATGACCCGCAGCGCCTGCGGCAAGATCACAAGGTTCATGATCCGTCCTGGGCGCAGGCCCAGCGCAGCCGCAGCTTCGGTCTGACCTTTCGAAATCGCCTGAATACCGGCACGCACGTTTTCTGCGATGAAGGCACCCGTGTAGATGGACAGGGCAAACCACAGCGCGATCAGCGGACCGCCTACCTTGATACCCCCGCTGAAGTTAAAGCCCTTGAGCGCGGGAACTTCCCATGTAAGGCCCATCAAAACCATCAGCAGCGCAAACGGCACCAGCCATACGGCCAGTTTCACAAGACCGGTTTTTGGACGCTCACCCGTCTGTTCCTGCTTCAGCGTGGCGCGCTTTTCGATTTCACGAGTTGCAAACCATGAGCCCACCAGCACTGCAATGACCAACAGCCAATTCAGGAACGTCGCGCCAAACAGACCATTCGCAAACTCGGGGCGCGGAATGTAAACGCCTCGGTTGGTAAATGCGAACAGATCAAACAACATGCTGGATGTCGGGTTATCCCCGCGAAATTCCCGCGGACCCGGCAAAACCGCCGTCATGATCGTGAAGATGATGATGATCCAGATCAGAACCGGAATATTCCGGAAAATCTCGACGTAAACCGCCATCAGCTTGGACACCAGCCAGTTATTGGACAGGCGCAAAACCCCGGCGATCACACCAAACACAGTCGCTGTGATACAGGCCAGAAACGCGACCAAAAGCGTGTTGAGAATACCGACAACAGCCGCACGTCCGTGCGAGGACTGGCTGTCATATTCGATCAAACGCTGGTTGATGTCGTACCCGGACGGGTCGCCCAGGAAAGAATACGAGATGTTGAGGCCTGCGGCCCTGAGGTTCTGGATCAGGTTGTTGCCCAGATACCAGATACTTAGCGCAATAACGATCGCCGCGATCACCTGGAACGTCAATGATCTGTAGCGGGTATCGTTTATGAGCATCGACAACCGAAAATCTGCTTTCGGCGGGTCAGTCATAGTCGACATATTTTGGGATCCCCGTGCTTTTCGGGTGCTTCCTTCCCGGCGAGGTTTTCCCCGCTCCTGAGCAGCCCGTAGCATTCTGTTATGGAAAAAGGGCGCAGGTTAACCCGCGCCCTTTTCTGTGGATTTTAGCGGAACGGCGGCGAGTACAGCAGACCGCCGTCGGTCCATTGTGCGTTCAAGCCACGTGCCAGACCGATCGGAGTTTCCTCACCGATGTTCTTGGCAAAGACTTCGCCATAGTTACCACCGGATTTGATCGCCTTCATAGCCCAGTCAGCGTCCAGACCCAGCATCTCGCCCAGCGTACCTTCGGTACCCAGCAGGCGGTTGACTTCAGGGTTGTCGGTGCCAGCGGCCATTTCGTCGATATTTGCCGAGGTCACGCCCAGTTCTTCAGCCGAGACCAGTGCGTTCAGAGTCCAACGGACAACGTCGCCCCACTCGTGATCGCCGTGACGGACCAGCGGGCCCAGCGGCTCTTTCGAGATGATTTCGGGCAGCAGGACGTGGTCACCGGGGTTTTCGAACGTGGCGCGGGTTGCGGCCAGGCCCGATGCGTCGGTGGTGTAAACGTCACACGCACCAGCCAGGTACTGCTGCTGCGCTTCAGCGTTGGTTTCGATCGGAACCGGCTCGTAGCTGATGTTGTTCGAGCGGAAGAAGTCCGCCAGGTTCAGCTCGGTGGTGGTGCCGGTCTGGATGCAGACGGTCGCGCCGTCCAGTTCTTTGGCCGAGCTTACGCCCAGTGCCTTGGGAACCATGAAGCCTTGACCATCGTAGTAGTTCACGCCCACGAATTCGAACTTCAGGTCGACGTCGCGGCTGAAGGTCCAGGTGGTGTTACGGGCCAGCATGTCGATCTCGCCTGAAGCCAGCGCGGTAAAGCGTGTCTTACCGGTGGTCGGAACGAATTCAACGGCGCTTGCGTCGCCCAGAACGGCTGCAGCAACTGCGCGGCACAGCGAGACGTCAAAGCCCTGCCATTCGCCATTCGCGTCGGGTGCGGCAAAGCCAACCAGACCGGTGGTCACACCGCAGTTCAGCTTACCGCGCGCTTTGACATCATCGACAGTCCCCGCTGCCGCTGCGCCTGCAGCAAGGCCGGCAACGGTTGCCACGCCCAAGATTACGGATTTTTTCATTTTTACCTCTTCCTGATTTTCCGCCCCGACTCTGGGACGGTTCTGTCCGGCACCTTTGGTACCAGAAAGGTTTCCCCAAAGGTGTCTCCCCTTTAGTGGGCTTGAGTTTGGGCGCATTCATAAACAAACGTCAAGGGTCGGATCAGCGAAAACGATGGTTCATCTTACAGATGTTCGGCACAGCGGCGGATTTTCAGGCGTAAGAGCTCAAACCGAGAGGTCGAAGAACCTTTTGGCGTGTAGAAATGCAGCCCTTTTGACTTCGGAGGCGGCGTGGGCCTCGTCGTCATGACCCCATTGTTCGATTTGCCACAACTCGTCCAACCTTGAGATTTGCCAGATGTCCTCGGCAGAGCGCCAGTCCGCAGCTGCTGCAAACCCCAGCACCAGCGACCCGGACAGGCTGACCAAGTCGTGGAAAGCGGCAAGCTGGAAGTTATTGAAATCATGGACACGTTGGCGCAATTCGTGCAAAGCCGATGCGTCCTGGGGCTGATGCAAAACACCGGCGACCGGCAGCAAACGCGCCGCGAGCGCCTCGGCCGCCCAATCCAATGCCGGGTCCCACTGTTCGGCCTGCCGTTGCTGCAACTCCTGCGGGTGCGTGGCGCGATAGCATAACAGGTCCGAATCGCCGTAATCGGCCAGCATGTCTGCAACCTCGGCGTGCTGATGCTGGACCTTGTCGATGGCTGCGTTCGCCGAACGAGTAAACGGCATCGTGGTCGGGTCTACTTCTTTTTCCTGCGCGTCCCACTCGGCAGCGATTTCCTGCGCCATGGCTTGAGTGGGCACGATCAACCCTACCTTGGCCGGCGTTTTGACGCGCCGACCATCCAATTCCACCGTAAACCCGCCTTCTGCGTCAACAACCGCGCTTTCGGTCCAGAATCGTTTCGGTTTCCAGTCGCTCATGATTTCAGGTCCAGATTTGATCCAGCGCGCCCGGCAACTGGTCGAAGGTTTCGATTATGGTCGTGGCGGCATCAAGTGCAGGGCGCGTATGATATCCCCATGTCACGCCAATGGCAGGGACACCGGCAGCAGCGGCCATATCCATGTCAAACCGGGTATCGCCGATCATGACCGTATTCACCGCCTCAACGCCCGTTTCGGCCCGGGCCGTGTCAATCATCGACGGATGCGGTTTCGAAGGGTGGTGATCGGCGACCTGCCGCGTAACAAAATAACCTTGCAACTCGTGCCCTTCGATCAGCGCATCCAAGCCGCGCTGAGATTTCCCGGTTGCAACGCCCAGCAAGACCTCGGGGATGGCGTGCAGCGCTTCGATTGCCTCTCGCGCACCAGGATAAAGCGGCGACCCTGCCATGCCCTGTTCCAGCCGATGCGCATGATAGGCTTGCTTATACCCTTCGACCAACCGCGCCTGATCCGCATCAGACTGAAGCGGCGCAAGCTGTGCGATGGCTTTGGGCAACGACAGGCCAACGATGGACAAAATCGCCTTGCGATCAGGCACCGGCAGGGACAGCGCGTCAAAACTGGCGGTCATCGCGCCGACGATACTGCCCTGACTGTCGACAAGGGTGCCGTCCACGTCGAACAGCACCAAACGCAAGGGTGCGCTCATTGCAGTTCCTCGAACGGGTCGTCGGCGGCCAGATCCTCGGTCCAGCCGAAGGTATCCCAGCTGTGTTTCATGTGGTCCGGCAAGGGGGCTTTCACGGTGATCGTCTTGCGTGTCACCGGGTGCTGAAACGACGCTTGCCGCGCATGCAGGTGCAGCTTTTTGCTGATGATCCCGCCCAATTGTGCGCCCCAACCGTCACCGAGGTTTTCCTGACCCGAACCGCCATATTTACCGTCACCGATAATCGGATGACCGATCGCGGCCATATGTGCCCGCAACTGATGCGTTCGACCGGTAATCGGCTCCATGGCCACCCACGCGGCGCGCCCTGCCACCCGGTAAAGAGTGGCATAGAGCGTATGCGCGCGTTTCGCACCCGGTGTATCGTTGACCTCATTCAGGTGAACGGCGACCATCTTTTCGCCTTCGCCCTGCTTTCCATGGCCCGACGCCTTGACCAGACCAGTCTTGATTTCGCCCAGATACGGCGTCGGCACCCCGGCCACCAACGCCCAATAAATCTTACGCGTGTCGCGGTGGCGGAAGGCTGCGGTCAGGCCCTTGGCGGCTTCGCGTGTGCGTGCCATCAGTAGAACGCCGGAGGTGTCCTTATCCAACCGATGAACCAAACGCGGATTTTCGTCATAGCCAAACCTCAGTGCTTCGGACAGGCTGTCCACATGGCGGGTTTGGCCGCTGCCGCCCTGCACAGGCAAGCCATGGGGTTTGTTCAACGCCAGCACGTGATCGTCGCGGTAAATCACGCAGGATTGGATCATCTTGGCGTCCGCGTCGGAAACCCGGCGTTTGACTTCGGCCGGTTTGTGATCAACGTCGGGCAGAGGGGGGACACGCACAACTTGTCCAGCCTCAAGCCGGGTCGAGGCTTTGACCCGGCCACCTTCCACACGCAATTCACCCTTGCGGCACATCTTCTCGATACGGCCCTGACTGACATGTGGGAACAGACGGCGCAGCCAGCGATCCAACCGCTGGTCTCCGTCACCTTCTGCCACGGTGATCATCTGTACGCCGCTCATGCCAATATCCCCTGCGCCGCGCGGTGATCCCGCGCGAAATGCGTATCATTCAGTGCCATAGAAAACATGCGCGTCTGTGGCGTGCCCAACCGCAAGAGTCAAGCGGGCGTTAGCCGTTGCGTTGCGCGCGAAGCTTGGCGAAATATTCCAGTCGCTTTTTCAACTCGCGCTCGAAGCCGCGTTCGACAGGTTGATAGAGATCAGGCCGCTGCATGCCGTCCGGAAAATAATTCTGACCGGAAAACCCGTCTTCGGCATCGTGGTCATAAGCATAGCCCGCGCCATAGCCCTGATCCTTCATCAGGGATGTTGGGGCATTCAGAATGTGCTTGGGCGGGGGCTCGCTGCCGGATTGTTTGGCCAACCGCATGGCGGCCTTGTACCCTACACAAGCGCCGTTCGATTTGGGCGCCAAGGCCAGATAGACCAGCGCCTGTGCCAAGGCCAATTCCCCCTCCGGGCTGCCAAGACGTTCATAGGTTTCCCATGATTGCAGGCATATCGCCTGAGCCTGCGGGTCAGCCAACCCGATATCTTCAACCGCCATCCGGGTGATACGGCGCGCCAGATATCGAGGATCCTCGCCCCCCGTCAGCATCCGCGCAAACCAGTACAAAGCCGCGTCGGGGTCGGACCCCCGCACGGATTTGTGCAGCGCCGAGATCAGGTTGTAGTGCTCATCACCGGACTTGTCGTATTTTGCGGCCCGACGCATCAGCCTTGTGGACAAGGCACCCGGGTCCAGCGGCGCATCAACCTGCCATGCCGCAACCTGTTCGATCAGATTCAACAAAGCCCGACCATCGCCATCCGCCATTTCCTGAAGCGCTTCACGGGCAGTACCCGTCAGAGGCAATGCCCGGTCCAATTCTTTTTCGGCACGTTGGGTCAGATGCTCCAGATCAGACAGGCTCAGACGCTCAAGCACCAGAACCTGCGATCGGCTCAGAAGGGCCGCGTTCAGTTCGAAAGAGGGATTTTCGGTCGTGGCCCCGACCAACAGGATCGTTCCGTCCTCCATATGCGGAAGAAACCCATCCTGCTGCGCCTTGTTGAACCGATGAATCTCATCCACGAACAAAAGCGTGCCCTGCCCGTTCTGACGCCGTATCTTCGCGGCCTCGAACACTTTTTTCAGATCCGGAACGCCGGTAAATATTGCGCTGATCTGAACAAAATGCAGGTCCGTTTCCTGCGCAAGCAACCGCGCGATTGTGGTTTTTCCAACACCCGGCGGCCCCCAGAATATCAGGCTCGACAAACTACCTGACGCCAGCATGACGCCCAACGGCGCGTCCGGGCCCAGAACCTGCTGCTGCCCAATCACCTCAGACAGTGCTTGCGGCCGCAGGCGATCCGCAAGTGGCCGGTGGGGGCTTGTTGTGGGCTGCTGAGTGGCCCCGGTATCGAACAGATCGCTCATTGCGTCACAACCGGAACCGCAAAGACACGGTGCGTCCACCGCGCAGGATGTCGAGCTGCAGCCTGCGGCCCGGATCAGTCAGCGCGTCGACCAGATCGTTGGGATGCTGAATGTCCTGACCGTTGACGCTGTTGACCACATCGCCCGCACGCAGACCGGACCGCCCGCCATAAGGGCCGGCATCAACCACGACGACCCCGGTCTGTGACAACAGCAAACCCATCCGTGAAATCACTGCCGGATTGATGCGCGACACCTCTAAACCGGGCATGACCGTTTGATCATCCAGCGTAGTTTCGTCGGCTGATGGTGTTTCCGGGGCTTTGATCAGCGCGATCTCAATCTCTTCGCTGCTGTCGCCGCGCAACAGGGTAAGAACCGATGTTCCGCCAACACCCGCGACAGACATCCGAAACTTCATCTCGGCGGGTGAGTTCACCTCATCCCCGTCAACATGGGTCACGACGTCACCAACACGCAATCCAGCCTCGGCCAAAGGACTCAGTCCGTGCAGGTCCGAGATCACGACGCCCTGCGGGATGACAAGCCCCAGAGACTCGGCGATATCGGCGCTCATATGCTGCCCGGCCATCCCTGCCCATGGGCTTACAAAGCTGTCATTGCCGGACTGCGCTTGCCGCAGAAACTCGGCCACCAGATTAGCAGGGATGGCAAAGCCGATGCCGTTCGACCCGCCGGATCGCGTCAGGATAGACGTATTGATCCCGATAAGGTTCCCGTTCACGTCGATCAATGCGCCGCCCGAGTTGCCGGGATTGATCGCAGCATCCGTCTGAATGAAGTAGCCCCGCGCATTGCCCGTCGCAGTACCCGTGCGCGCCAGCCCTGAAATAATCCCCGACGAAACGGTCTGCCCTACCCCAAACGGGTTTCCGATGGCCAAAGCCAGCTCTCCGACCTCGACCTGATCGGAATCGCGCATCTGAAGGTATGGCAGGTCCGTCGCATCCTCCAGCCGCAGAATGGCGATGTCACTTTCCTTGTCACCTAATACAACCTGCGCCGAGTATTCGCGGCGGTCTGTTGTCACGACACGAATCTCGGTTGCCATTCCGACGACATGGTAATTCGACACCACATAGCCATCGTCTGACAGGATCACACCGGACCCCAATGAGTTCTGGACCCGTTGACGAGGCTCCGAGAATCCGCGGCCGAAAAAGTCCTGAAAGAACGGGTCAGAAAACAGGGTGTTCGCGCGCCCCTGACGGATGATCTTGGCATAGATATTCACGACAGCCGGCGACGCCTGCTTCACGACCGGCGCAAATCCCAATGAGATTTCGGCCTGTGACTTGGGAACACGGGTTTCTGCCGCAGCAAAAGACGCGCACGCTATGAAAAGTGCGAAAAGGGACGGGCGGAGCATTGTTTCCTCGACCTGCAAATCTCAGATGGATATGCGGCTCCGTGCGCCGTAATGCAAGCGCCGACGCACGAAGATGGCGGCTTCGGTGCCTGGGCTGAACGTTAGAAAAGGACGCCTCGGCGTTCACTGGTGGCGCGTCATTCTATCGGTGACCAATCTGGGCCGGGATCATAGGCTTCGATATCTGCGCTTAGGTCCAGCGTTTCGGGGCCCAGGTCAGCCTCGTAAACGATACCGTTCTCGCCCACGATGAACGAGTGAATGCCCGTCTCGCCATAATCCGCCGGAACCGCGAGCATCGCGTGACCGGCCACGAACCTGTCGCCGACCATATAAGAATAAGCGCCACCGGGGGCACTTGGCCCCTGCCCCTGCAAGATCGTGTAATAGTAGCCAAGAAACGGCTCGGCGTCGTAATCCGCTTCGCCGTCGCTCCATCCGGATGCCGCGGCCCTTGCAAGGGCTGCACCGACAAAACTGTCCTCATCCGGCCAGAATAGCCCGTTGCGCGCGCCCGGATCGGCAATGATGTTGCGTGCAAATTCCATGACACCGTCGCCGTCGTGATCGACCAGCCGGAACGCCGCCTGCAGATCAACATAGGCTTCGAGCAGGTCGATCACTTCCAGCTCGTTCAGGCCAATCTCGCGCGCGGCGACTTCTTCAGCGCCCGCTTCGATGTCGAATTGCCAAGCCTCTGCGCTGCGCAGGATCGGGATAGGGAAAGGCCAGCTATCCTCGCCCAAGAGGATCACAACCCCGTCGTTTTCAGGCTGAAAGCGATAGCCCTCGGCGTACATGGCCAGCACCTCACGCCGCCTTTGCTTGTCCTCAGCAGGATCGCCAGAGCCAATCAGATCTTCGGCTTCAGGCCCAAAAATGTCCAGAAGGGCATTGTGATCATCCGATCTGAGAGCATCCACAAACGCGTCCAGCGCCGACTGAGGCGTGTCAAATCGCGCGCCCTCGGACATTGCCAGACCAGCAGATGCGAGAAGAAAGAATACAGAAACAACCGCTTTGCGCATATTACCTTCTCCGTGCTCCCTTGGCCGCGTGTCCACGTTTCGACGCGCTTTTGGCCCTGTTACCAGAGGATTTCTTTTTCATGGCCGCGCCCTTGGCAGCAGATGGCTTCCGCTGAGTCGTCGCCGGTTTCTTGGCCTGAGGTTTCTTGACGCTTTGTGGCTTCTGCTTGACCGGTTTCTTGGCAGCGTCCGGCCTTTGCTTAGTGCGGTCAATGGCCTGCTGCTTGGCGGCGGCCCTGTCCCCGTCCACGTTGCCACGGTTCACCTTCGGCAGTTGCTTGTCGCCGCCACGGTTGGCCAAAGCACTTCCGGCGACGGCTCCGGCACCAGCGCCGGCAGCAACGGCAGCGGCGCGATCACGACTGATATCCGCCGCACCGGATTCCCGGCTTAGCTTGGCTCGCAGTTCATCCGTCCGCCCGTCCGGTCGGTTGACAGGTAAATCGCCGCGCCCGCCTTCAGGCCTTTTGTGATCCGATATCTTGTCGCGCGCCTGTTCTTTCCGCTCGGGGTCCGGAGTCCAACCGATATCCGTCCGGTCGCCCCGGCCAATCTCATTACCGATATTGATATTACCATCCACATCAATGTCGATGTCGGGGTTTCTGACGATGGGTTGACCGTTCCATCCACCACAATTCCGGCAGCCCCAGTAGTCATTCCAATCGTCATCGTCGTCAAAGATTTCGTCAATCAGGGCAACGGCCCCAAATGTCAGCAGCGCGGTTCCGATCACGTCCCCGGTCGAGGGACCGGTGTAGACGGTCTGCGGATCATATTGCGGGACATAAACCGTTTCCGTGTTCGTCGGCGTGATCACTACCGTTTCGTCTTCGGTCACCTCGACGGTTTGTTCCGGCCCCGAGACCAGCGCGCCACTGTCAATCGCCTGATCCCGCATGACCTGTACGGCGTCCAGCACATCATCGGACTGAGCCAGCATTGCCGTCCCCATAGTCTCGGTCCAGTCGATATGCGTAGCCATCTGCCCTACAACTTCGGGGAAGGCCGTTGCCAGTACGCTGACGGAAGGATCCCATCCCATGGCGTCGATCTCTGACTCCAGCTCTGTTGGATCGCGATCGGCGTTGTCCAGCAGGAACCGCTCGGCCTTAACGATCTCCAACGGTTGGGTGGCCGCCACGAAAATCTGGATGAGTAACGTGTCGGGATACAGCGCAACCGGCGCGACCAGCGTTTGCAGTTCGGCGTCGGTCAACAGGGTATCGTCGGTCTGCGCGTCCTGAGATGCCTCCTGCGCAAACACGGAAACCGGTGCGCAAAACCCGAGTAATAGGACAAGATATCTAAACATATTGCGATCCTTCAATTGAACCAAGGATCGCCCAAGTTAATGATTCTGGCAACAAATCCGCTTTTCGGCCGCCAAAACGAAAAAACCCCCACGCCTGTAGCGCAGGGGTTTCGTTCAGAAAGACGGGCTTTATTATTCTTCGTCTGCGGCTTCTTCAGCAGCAACGCGGGCTTTGTCAGCCGCACCTTTGGCGTCGACGTCACGATCAACGAATTCGATGATCGCCATCGGTGCCATGTCGCCATAGCGGAAGCCAGCTTTCAGGATGCGGACATAACCGCCCTGACGCTCGGCATAGCGGGGGCCCAGAACTTCGAACAGCTTTGCGACGTCCTTGTCTTCTTTCAGCTGTGCTGCGGCCTGACGGCGGGCGTGCAGGTCGCCGCGCTTGCCCAGAGTGACCAGCTTTTCGATGATCGGGCGCAGTTCTTTCGCCTTGGGCAGAGTTGTTTTGATTTGCTCATGCTCGATGAGCGAGCCAGCCATGTTCGCAAACAGAGCCTTACGGTGCTCATGAGTACGGTTCAGGCGGCGGTAACCACGTGCGTGACGCATTTTTCAATTCCTATCTTGCGTTTTGCTTTGTCTGGCCGGCGATGCGTGTCACCGGCTCTCCTTGGGGCGGAAGTGCCCATTTTGTCCCCGGCAGCCCGGGCATTGGGGAAGACGCGCTTAAAACGCGTCTTCGAATTTCTTCGCCAGATCTTCGATATTGTCGGGCGGCCAGTCCTCGACATCCATGCCGAGGTGCAGACCCATGCCGGACAGCACTTCTTTGATCTCGTTCAGCGACTTGCGGCCGAAGTTCGGGGTGCGCAGCATCTCGGCTTCGGTCTTTTGAATCAGGTCGCCGATATAGACGATGTTGTCGTTCTTCAGGCAGTTTGCCGAACGGACCGACAGTTCCAGCTCGTCTACTTTCTTCAGCAGCAGCGGGTTGAACTCCAGACCATCGTCCTCGTCCTGGCGGCCAGCCGATTCCGGCTCGTCGAAGTTGACGAAGATCGACAGTTGATCCTGCAGGATACGAGCGGCAAAGGCCAACGCATCTTCCGGCGTGATCGAACCGTCGGTTTCGATCTTCAGGGTCAGCTTGTCATAGTCCAGAACCTGACCTTCACGGGTCGGCTGAACGTCGTAGGCGACCTTCTTGACCGGCGAATAGATCGCGTCGATTGGGATCAGACCGATAGGCGCGTCTTCCGGCTTGTTCTTCTCAGCCGAGACATAGCCCTTACCGGTGTTGACGGTCAGTTCCATGAACAGGTCGGCGCCATCGTCCAGGTGGCAGATGACGTGATCGCGGTTCAGAACCTCGATGCCGGCGCTTTCGCTGATGTCGCCAGCGGTGACAACGGCTGGGCCTTTAGCATTGATCGACAGGCGCTTGGGGCCTTCGACTTCCATGCGCAGGGCAACCTGCTTGAGGTTCAGGATGATGTCGGTGACGTCTTCGCGGACACCTGCGACCGACGAAAACTCATGCAGAACGTTGTCGATCTGAACGCTGGTGATGGCCGCACCTTGCAGGCTGCTCATCAGAACGCGGCGCAGCGCGTTGCCCAGAGTCAGACCAAAGCCACGCTCCAGCGGTTCAGCGACCAGAGTCGCCTGACGCGCGGGGTCGTTGCCCGGTTTGCCTTCCAGTTGGGTCGGCTTGATCAATTCTGCCCAATTCTTGTGGATCATGTAATCCCTCCATTCCTGTCCGCGCCCCATGACCAACAAGGTGCAGACGCCCGAGGTTCAAAATGACGTGCTGGGGCCGTGCAAAAACACTGGCCCCAGCTCAATTCAAAATCGCTTAGACGCGGCGACGCTTCGGCGGGCGGCAGCCGTTGTGAGCAATCGGAGTCACGTCGCGGATCGACGTGATGTTGAAGCCCACAGCAGCCAGCGCACGCAGAGCCGATTCACGACCCGAACCGGGGCCCTGAACTTCGACTTCCAGCGTCTTGACGCCATGTTCCTGCGCCTTCTTGCCTGCATCTTCTGCAGCCATCTGAGCGGCGTAAGGTGTCGATTTCCGCGAGCCTTTGAAGCCCATGGTACCGGCAGACGACCACGAAATGGCGTTGCCCTGTACGTCCGAGATCAGGATCTTGGTGTTGTTGAAGGTCGAGTTCACATGGGCAACGCCCGATGCGATGTTCTTACGCTCTTTGCGCTTAACGCGAGTCTTGTCACGTGCCATCAGTCAGACCCTCCCTTATTTCTTCTTACCAGCAATGGCCTTTGCGGGGCCTTTGCGAGTACGAGCATTGGTGTGGGTACGCTGACCGCGAACCGGCAGGTTGCGGCGGTGACGCAGACCGCGATAGCAGCCCAGGTCCATCAGGCGCTTGACGTTCATCTGAACTTCGCGGCGCAGATCGCCTTCGACGGTGAAGTTTTCGTCGATGAATTCGCGAATTTTCAGAACTTCGGCATCGGACAGTTCATTGACGCGACGGGTCGCTTCAATGCCCACAGCGTCGCAGATCGCTTTGGCCGAGGTGTTGCCGATTCCGGTGATATATGTGAGGGCGATAGGTACCCGCTTTGCAGTCGGGATGTTTACGCCGGCAATACGTGCCACGTGTCACTTTCCTTTTCGTTGCGGTTCCGTAGCTCCAGAACCTTTTTTCACAACGCCTAACCGTGGCAGTGTCGCCAGAGGGCTCAGCATTTTATGATATGATCATGTGAACGGATTGCCCGCACACAATTCGATTCTCTTCCGAGATAGCGTCCAATAGTGTTGCGCGACCCGCGCGTCAAGCGCAGATCGCATATTGACCCCGAATTCATTCCGCAGGCTCGATTTCGGGGAAGGTCCAGGTCCCGTCAATCACTTCTGGCGCTGGTTGGTACAGGCGCACAGCATAGTTCCAGCCCTCCATGATCGGCAAGCAGTTCACACGGCCGTCTTCGCATTCACCGAAGTGCACGGTCAACGATCCATCCGGGTTGCGGTCGCCCGTCACCGAGTTGATCACATAGACACCTAGATCGTTCTCTTCAAAGAATCCGGCCGAGTTATACAGACTGACGGACCAGAATGCGCCAACCGGAACCTTGGCCGGAACGTCCAGCTTATAAGCCCCCAACGCCAGACCCGGATCGACGTTCAGATAAAAGGCCTGTGCCTCTGGCAAGCCACCCCAGCCAAACCCTGTTCCCAGCAGGTGCCGCACAGGGTCAACCTCGTCTTTCGCGCCGAATGTGCCAGTGCTGTCGGGAGAAAACCGCGCCAGTTCCAGCACCGCGCTCAACACCTTGTCAAAAGCATCTTTATCGTAATGCGCTTCGTCAAAAGGTCGCGCGGAATTGGCCTGAAGCGTTACCCCGTCCTGCAACGCGATCACTTCGGCAACATCCTCGGGATCCTCCGAGTTGACAAGATACCGAAACAGGAGTGCCACATAAGGCGTATCGAACTGATCAACAGTCAGCTCATAAGTACCGCCGCCCAGAAACACATCATTGACGTAGTGATCCTGATTGACTACCTGAACCGACACGTACCGATCACCGGATTCCGGCACAGTCAACACCGCCCCGTCCGAGATATCCACCACCGCCATACTATACAGCGTATCGCGGTTCATGCGGATAGTCGGTTGCATATCCAAGGGCGTCGGCTCGCGCACATGAAACAAAGCATTCACAGCGCCCGAATTTTCAAGATATTTGCGAAACTCGATATCTGTTGCAGCGCGGACAAAATTGTCGACGTTGACCGGCGTTGTATCCGCCAACGCGCCAAGGGCCAAACTGGTCAAACCCGATGCGACCGAGAGCATTCTGAGCAATTTCATCAAATCCATCTCCCAAAAAAAATGCGCGCGTTGGCAAAGGTGATACCTCGGCAAACACACGCATTCAATTAATTAGAGATGTTACCTTAGGACACCTGCGATCGCGCCCTGAACCTCATCAATTTCGCCCAAACCATCGACCCAGGACAGGTTGCCCTTGGCATGGTAATAGCCGATCAGCATCGAGGTCTTCTTGTAGTATTCCATCAGACGGGTCTTGAGGCTTTCCTCATTGTCGTCCGCGCGGCGTTTAAAGTCATTTTGCTTGCCGCAGTTGGTGCATTTCCCATCTG
This sequence comes from Ruegeria sp. HKCCA5426, assembly GCF_013034585.1. Lineage (NCBI taxonomy): Bacteria > Pseudomonadati > Pseudomonadota > Alphaproteobacteria > Rhodobacterales > Roseobacteraceae > Ruegeria > Ruegeria sp. HKCCA5426. The sequence continues at coordinate 234,713 of NZ_WQGH01000003.1, read as the reverse complement.
CCGGGATCGGTTTGGTGATGTCGTTATAGACCTCACCGCAACCAGCACAGGTCGACCGGGCCGTGATCCGCGCGACCAGAGCGTCATCGTTGACCTCCATCGCGATGACAGCATCCAGAGACTCACCCGTGCTGTCCAGCAACTCACCCAGCGCGTCAGCCTGGGCCAACGTGCGCGGGAAACCGTCAAAGATGAAACCACCTTTGGCACCCTGCTCCAGTTTTTCGCGGATCAGACCAATCACGATCTCATCCGTGACCAACTCACCCTTGGCCATCACTTCGGCCACGCGGTTGCCCATCTCGGTGCCGCTGTCCTTGGCCTCGCGCAGCATGTCGCCGGTGCTCAGCTGGACCATGCCGCGTGTTTCCACCAAGTGGCGCGCCTGCGTCCCTTTACCTGCCCCCGGGGGGCCCAACAAAATAATGTTCATCGACGAGCGGGTCCCTTCCTGCCGCGTTTCTTACCTTTACCGCGCAACTGGGACTTTTCAATAAGCCCTTCGTACTGGTGCGCCAGCAGGTGGCTCTGGACCTGTTGGATCGTGTCCATGGTCACAGAGACGATAATCAGAACCGAGGTGCCGCCGAAATAGAACGGGATGGCGAACTGGTTCCGCAGAATTTCAGGCAGCAAACACACCGCCGCCAGATACGCCGAACCCAGAACCAGAACGCGGTTGACCACATATTCCAAATATTCAGCGGTTTTCTTGCCCGGACGGATACCCGGAACAAAGCCATTCTGCTTTTTCAGGTTATCCGCCACATCGTCCGGTTTGAACGAAACGTTGAACGTATAGAAATAGGCAAAGAACACGATCATCGAAGCGAAGAACAACAGGTACAAAGGTTGTCCGGGGCCAAAGTTGGCCAGCAGCCATGACATGATCGGCCCGTTGGTTGCACCTGACGAAAAGGTCGAGATGGTCACCGGCAGAAGCAACAACGAGCTGGCAAAGATCGCCGGGATCACGCCTGCCGGGTTTACCTTGACCGGAAGGTGGCTGGAGCCGCCCTCATAGATCTTCATACCGGCCTGACGGCGCGGGTATTGAATGTGGATCTTACGCAAGGCGCGCTCCATGAATACCACAAAGGTAATCACGGCAATCACCATCACGATCACACCGATGATCACTGCAGGGCTGATCGCGCCCGAGCGGCCCGAGGCAAAGAACTGCGCCAGAGCAGCCGGAACTTCGGCAATGATGCCCACGAAGATGATCAGAGAGATACCGTTGCCGATGCCGCGTGCGGTGATCTGTTCACCCAGCCACATCAGGAACATCGTACCACCGACCAGCGTGATCATGGTCGACAGACGGAAGAACAGGCCCGGATCGGTTGCCAGATCGCCCGATTCCAGTGAAACGGCCAGACCATAAGCCTGTACGGTGGCCAGTGCCACGGTGCCGAAACGGGTATATTGGTTGATCTTCTTGCGCCCCTGCTCGCCCTCTTTCTTGAGCTGTTCGAGCGCGGGAACCATAGATGTCAGCAGCTGCACGATGATCGAGGCTGAAATGTAGGGCATAATGCCAAGGGCAAAGATACCCATCCGCCCAAGCGCCCCGCCGGTGAACATCGAAACCATGCCGCCGATGCCCTGCCCCGCTTGCTCCATGAACTCGCGCAATGCTTGGCCGTCGATGCCCGGAACCGGAATGAAGGTGCCCAGACGATAGACGATCAGCAATGCAAGCGTGAACAAGATGCGGTTGCGCAGATCGGTGGCTTTACCAAGGGCAGACCAGCTTGTGTTGGCTGCCATTTGTTCTGCTGCTGATACCATAAATCGGTCTCTCTTATGAAAACACCGCCCGGAACCGTTTTCCGGCTCGGGCGGCGTCTTGGAAAACTCTGAGGTCTATGTAAGCGGGTCTTGGCCCGCTCACAAGCGCTTACTCTGCCGCAGCGGCTTTTGTGACCTTAAGTGAGCCGCCCGCTTTCTCAACTGCTTCAACAGCAGACTTCGAAGCACCGGTGACTTCCAGGTTCACTTTGGCGCTGATTTCACCTTTGGCCAGAACGCGGACACCGTCCAGCTTTCGACGAACCAGACCGGATTCAACCAGTACATCTTCGGTGATCGCAGCTTTAGCGTCCAGTTTGCCGGCATCGACGAATTTCTGGATCAGGCCCAGGTTGATAACGGCGAATTCCTTACGGTTCGGCTTGTTGAAGCCACGCTTGGGCAGGCGTTGGTACAGCGGCATCTGGCCACCTTCGTAGCCATTGATGGCCACACCCGAACGGGATTTCTGGCCTTTGATACCACGGCCACCCATTTTACCCTTGCCAGAACCGGGACCACGGCCAACGCGGGTCCGTTTCGGTGCAGCGCCGGGATTATCGCGCAATTCGTGCAGTTTCATATCGCTTCTCCTTAGCCGGATGTGACCCCCGAAGCGTGATGGGCCAAACACGGCATTTCTTGGTTTTGATTCTCGTGGACGCAATGCCACCGGGGCGGGTTACAGCGTCGCGTTGCAGGATGCAAGTTTTGTTGTCCCCAATGTTCAAGATTTCGGGAAAAACAAACAAGCTCGCCCCCTAAAACCCAAAAGAGACGCCAAATGGCGCCTCTGGGTCAGGTCAACGGTCTGATCAGTTTATCAGCAGTAGACATGCTTTTGAGCGATATCGCGGATATCGCACCGACGCACACCGATATCGTTTAACTCACGATCCGACAGGCTTTGCAGCTCTGAATAGGTGCGGTTGTACTCGGCACGCAGGGTATAAGCCTCTTTGATGCGAGCGACGAGCGTTGCGATGCGGGCGTTCAGGCCAAAGCCTTCGCGGGTGTATGTTGCAGTATTTGCCATAGTTCATTTCCTTTCTAAGCCCGAAGCGAATTCCCCGGGATACTGATTGCGTTCCTGTTTGGGACACGGCTCAGATAAGGAGGGCGGGTATCGCTAACAACGGATGTTTCGGTCTATCCGCTATGCGTTGGGGGAATGGCGAAACAGGAGTATGTACACCGCGCTTAACGCGATGAATGTCCACTTGGCGGAAGGAAGCGGCCGTTAGTTGCACAGCTGCACAGGACATTGGAAGGAGTACTTTAGAGTTGAATAGTAACGTTTCTCTATCGACTGTTTCGCCTGGCACATTTTCGTAGCTCGAAAAATTGACGGGCTTTGGCCAATATTGTGAGCGAACGCGCGTGAAAATTTGCAAACCCATCGCTGAAGAATTGAGTGCTCGAAGACAAACCGAATGACACGAGCCTTCGGCTGTAACAAGATGACGGTGGAGGTGTAAGTTATGGCGGATGTTTTCGACCGCATTGCAGATTGGCTGCAAAAGCTGGCCTTTTTTGATGCTGATCTTGGTGGACTAGTCGAGCAGTTAAGTATCAGGCTGATCGATGGTGGCGTGCCGGTCACGCGTGTTTCCTTGGGCCGTCTGATGATGCACCCTGTAATTGGATTACTCGATGCAACGTGGGATGCATCGAACCATCGTATTGAATGGACCGTTCTTCCACGCAGCTCTGTAACGGCTGATCTTTTCGACAAAGCACCCTTCGGAGAGAATTCGAAATTGGCCAATGAGATTGCGAAACAGCACTTTAATGAGGAAGTTTGGGACTTGGCGGACGGACTTGCCAACGGCACAATCAAGTTTCCTTTCATGCGTGCAAATCTGACTGACCAAACGACCCGTGACAAATTTCCGCTATTCCGAAAACTCGCTGAAGCAGGTGTCACAGACTATGTCGTATGCAGTGCACCATTCGGCAATCGTACCGTGGTCTTTGACGGAAAGATGGAGTGGGCTTTGGGCGCGTCAGTGTCTTTTGCTACAAAGCGTCGTTCTGGCTTCACAGATCGTGAGGTAGATGGTCTGTCGCGGCTATCTTTACCTTTGCTTGGTGCAGCGCGTGTACTGTCAGAGCAGTTCTTGGCAGCTGAGTTGATGGAGGTCTATCTGGGCAAGTTGTCCGGGCGATCCGTACTGAACGGTCAAATAGCCCGGGGAGATGTCAGCATAATTGACTGTGCTCTATTGTTCAGCGATATGCGCGGCTCTACGGCTTTGAGCCAGCGCTTGTCTTCGGAAAAATATGTCGCGACGGTTAACCAATTCTTCGATTGTGTCGGTGGGGCGGTACACGATCACGGCGGAGAGGTTCTTAAATTCGTTGGCGATGGGTTGCTTGCGATCTTTCCTTTTGATGGTCAACGAAGACTACCCGAAGACATGTGCGAAGCAGCCCTGTCCGCGGCACGTGAAGCGTTCCAAAGGAATGAAGAACTTGATCCATCAGACCGTGCTGAATTTGGGGTTGGATTGCACACTGGGGCGGCTGTCTACGGGAATGTTGGCACTGAAAAGCGTTTGGATTTTACGGTAACTGGCCCATCAGTCGCGATAGCCAGCAGGTTAGAGGGCCTGACGCGAAAATTGGAGGCGCGGCTTTTAGCAACGGGTGATTTTGTGAACTTGGTATCTGAAGAGCCGAAAAAATTGGGGCGGCATTCTTTGCGGGGTTTTGAGGAAGACTTAGAAGTCTTTTCTTACGAAATTTTCACATAACGCTGAATTGCGTTAGGCGAATGGCAATCATTCGTTTAGGCGCGGGTACTGGAATGAAACCGGTCAGCTTTGACCTCAAAGCGGGCAAACATGATCGTAAGCATGAAATAAGCCCCCGCAAACAGCGGGGGCCTTTCAATTCTAAAAGAGGCTGCGCTTAGCCGCGCTCTTCGATGATCTCAACCAGATGCGGGATCTTGTTGACCATGCCGCGAACCGAAGGCGTATCCTCCAGCTCACGGGTGCGGTGCATCTTGTTCAGGCCCAGACCGATCAGGGTTGCGCGCTGTTCGGCGGGGCGGCGGATCGGGGAGCCGATCTGCTTGACGACAATGGTTTTTGCCATGGTACGCTACTCCTTACGCTTCGGCTTCAGCCGGTGCTTCGTCCCGCTTGGGCAGGATGTCGGCAACTTTTTTACCACGACGTGCGGCAACCGAACGCGGGCTCTGCTCTTTCTGCAGGCCGTTGATGGTGGCGCGGATCATGTTGTACGGGTTCTGCGAGCCCAGCGACTTGGACACAACGTCCTTCACGCCCAGCATTTCGAACACAGCACGCATCGGACCACCGGCGATGATACCAGTACCTTCTGGTGCGGTGCGCATAACCACTTTACCAGCGCCGTGACGGCCCTCGATGTCGTGGTGCAGAGTACGACCTTCGCGCAGCTGCACACGGATCATCTGACGCTTGGCTTGTTCAGTCGCCTTGCGGATGGCCTCAGGTACTTCTTTCGCTTTACCTTTGCCAAAGCCCACGCGGCCTTTCTGATCGCCGACAACCACCAGAGCGGCGAAGCCAAAGCGCTTACCACCTTTTACGGTTTTCGACACGCGGTTGATTGCGACCAAACGATCTGCAAATTCCGGTGCTTCTTCACGGTCGCGGCCACGGCCCCGACGGTTTTCACGTTCTGCCATTTGGCATCCCTTTTCTCATATGGCGTTTGTGACGCCGTTTTCTTCAATCGAAGTGAGCGTGAACGCCCCCCGATCATCGAGGCGAGATAACCCGCCTTCAGGTGCCGAAGCCGGGCTGAAGCCCGGCCTACAGCGATGTCGTAGGCAGGCCGGGCCTCAGCCCGGCGCACCATCAGATCTTCAAACCACCTTCACGCGCGGCGTCGGCAACTGCCTTCACCTTGCCGTGGAACAGGAAGCCACCACGATCGAAATAAGCCTCTTCGACGCCTGCCTTCTTGGCACGCTCGGCGATGGCCGCGCCCACTTTGGTGGCCGCTTCGACGTTGTTCTTGCCAACAACACCCAGATCTTTTTCCAGGGTCGAGGCTGCGGCCAGGGTCACGCCACGAACGTCGTCGATCAGCTGAACGCTGATGTTCTTGTTCGAACGGTGAACCGACAGGCGTACGCGGCCCGCGTTGACTTTGCGAAGTTTGTTCCGAACGCGCAGGCGGCGCTTCAGAAACAGGGTTCTTTTGCTGTTTGCCATTGTCTGCGTCCTTACTTCTTCTTGCCTTCCTTGCGGAAGATGAACTCGCCCTTGTAGCGGATGCCCTTGCCTTTGTACGGCTCGGGACGGCGCCATTCGCGAATTTTGGCCGCGACTTCGCCCACCTGCTGCTGGTCGATACCTTCCACAACGATTTCGGTCTGCTTCGGCGCGGTGATGGTCACACCTTCCGGAGCAGTGAAATCAACATCGTGGCTATAGCCCAGGTTCAGCTTCAGGGTGTTGCCCTGCATCTGAGCCCGGTAACCAACACCCTGGATCTCCAGCTCTTTTTTGAAGCCTTCGGTCACACCGGTTACCAGGTTGGCAACCATGGTGCGGCTCATGCCCCACTGCTGGCGGGCACGCTTGGACATGCCACGGGGGTCGATTTTGACCACGTTGTCTTCAACCGACAGCGTCACGTCGTCGGTGGCGGTGAAGCTACGGGTGCCTTTCGGACCTTTGACTTCGATGGTCTGACCCGACACAGAGGCAGTAACGCCGCTGGGCAGCTCGACCGGTTTTTTACCAATACGAGACATTGCAGACCTCCTTAGAAGACGGTGCAGAGCACTTCGCCGCCAACATTGTTGGAGCGAGCGTTTGCGTCCGACATCACACCTTTCGGAGTGCTGACAATCGACACGCCCAGACCCTGACGGACCTGCGGGATGTCATTGACGCCCATGTAGACGCGACGGCCAGGTTTCGAAACCCGCTTCAGTTCGCGAATGACAGGGGTGCCTTCGTAGTATTTCAGGCTGATTTCGATGGCCGGATGACCGTTTTCACCGGTCGTGTTTTCGTAGCCACGGATGTAACCTTCGTCCGCCAGCACGTCCAGAACCCAACCGCGCAGTTTGGATGCGGGTGTGGAAACGGTGGACTTGCCGCGCATTTGCGCGTTGCGGATACGGGTGAGCATATCGCCGATAGGATCATTCATATCTATGTCTCCCTTACCAGCTCGATTTCACCATGCCGGGGATCTGACCAGCAGAACCCAGCTCGCGCAGCGCGATACGGCTGACCTTCAGCTTACGGTAGTAAGCGTGGGGACGACCGGTCAGCTGACAACGGTTGTGCAGACGGGTAGCCGAGCTGTTGCGCGGCAGTTTCGCCAGTTTCAGACGCGCCTTGAAACGCTCTTCCATCGGCTTGCTCTCGTCATTCGCGATTTCTTTCAGCTCGGCACGCTTTGCGGCATATTTGGCCACCAGGCGTTCGCGCTTCTTCTCGCGTTCGATCATTGCTTTCTTAGCCATGTCTCAATCCTCCCGGCGCTTACGCGTTGAACGGCATGTTGAACGCTTTCAACAATGCCTTTGCTTCAGCGTCGGTTTTCGCTGTGGTGGCAATTACGATATCCAGGCCCCAGACCTCGTCGACCTTGTCGAAATCGATTTCCGGGAACACGATGTGCTCTTTCATGCCCATGGCAAAGTTGCCCTGACCATCGAAAGACGGCTTAACACCGCGGAAGTCACGAATACGCGGCATCGCGATTGTGATCAGACGATCCAGGAATTCGTACATCCGGTCACCGCGCAGGGTCACTTTCGCGCCCAGCGGCATGTCTTCACGGACGCGGAAACCCGCGATCGACTTCTTCGCCTTGGTTGCAACAGCCTGTTGGCCAGCAATTGCAGTCAGATCTTCGACAGCAGCTTTCGCTTTCTTCGAGTCCTTGACCGCCTCAGCACCACAACCGATGTTCAGAACGATTTTGTCCAGCTTGGGCAGCTGCATGTCGTTCTTGTAACCAAACTCTTCTTTCAGAGCGGCACGGATGGTCTCAACGTACTGAGCTTTCAGACGCGGGGTGTAGGTTGCGGAATCAAGCATCGATCACGTCCCCTGTGGTCTTGGCGAAGCGGACCTTCTTGTCACCTTCCATGCGGAAGCCAACGCGGGTTGCTTTGCCGTTCTTGTCCAGCAGCGCCAGATTCGACAGTTGGATCGGGTTTGCCTGGGGCAGACGACCACCTTGCGAAGTTTGCGACTGACGGGTGTGACGGATGGCAATGTTGATGCCTTCGACAACAGCTTTACCGGCTTTGGGATCAACCGAGGAAATGGTTCCCTCTTTGCCCTTGTCCTTGCCGGCCAGCACGACGACCTTGTCGCCTTTGCGGAGTTTAGCAGCCATGATTACAGCACCTCCGGAGCCAGCGAGATGATTTTCATGAAGTTCTTGCCGCGCAGTTCACGAACAACGGGGCCAAAGATACGTGTACCGACTGGCTCGTTGTTGTTGTTCAGGATGACGGCGGCGTTGCGATCGAAACGGATCGCGGTGCCGTCTTCGCGACGGACTTCCTTGGCGGTGCGCACGACGACGGCCTTACGGACGTCACCTTTCTTTACGCGGCCGCGCGGGATGGCTTCCTTCACCGAGACGACAATGATGTCGCCGACGGAGGCGTATTTACGCTTGGAACCACCCAGGACCTTGATGCACTGAACTCGGCGTGCGCCGGAGTTGTCAGCGACATCCAGATTGGTCTGCATCTGGATCATGTGGTTTCTCCCGACCTGTGGGGGCTGGTCTAGTTAGATCCCCCAGGGTTTCGACAAATGGGAAAATCCCGGAAACTTACGCTTCCAGAACTTCCCAACGTTTCGTCTTCGATTTCGGCGCGCATTCGATGATGCGGACTGTGTCGCCGACCTTGAAGGCGTTCTTTTCATCGTGAGCCCGGTATTTCTTGGACTTACGGATGGTTTTCTTCAGAACCGGATGCGTAAAGCGGCGCTCGACGGATACGGTTACGGTCTGTTCGTTGGCGTCGCTGGTCACGGTGCCTTGCAGGATACGCTTGGGCATCTGATTACTCCTCGGATGCCGCTGCAGCGGCCTTTTCGTTCAGAATGGTTTTGACACGGGCAGCATTGCGGCGAGCCGCTTTGATACCAGCAGTGTTTTCCAGCTGACCGGTTGCCTGTTGAAAGCGCAGGTTAAAGCTTTCTTTCTTCAGGTTGGCCAGTTCCTCGCGGAGCTGGTCCGGGGTCTTGTCACGCAGTTCTTGGGCGTTCATCGCCTTTTTCCTTTGCTCAAAACACCAGAAGGCCCCCTGACAGGGTCACCTTGGACCTGGTGGATGAATGATAGACATACGAATCGCCCGACAACGCCGGGAGATCGCAGGATGCCGCCGTATAAGGGTTTGGGGGGTGCGTGGCAAGAGGAAGTTTGGCGGAGCTGCGTTAAGTTATCACGATCTAAATTGATCAGCCCGCGCGCGCCTTAAAGGCCGCCCACGAGACATAGAGTGCCACAGTCAATATCATCACCCATAAACCAACTTCAAATCTTGGCAAAAGATGCAGATGCGACCGCCACAAGGCTGCCAAAAGGCTCTCTTTGAATTTCCATCCAGAGCGGCGCAAAGTGATCAAGTAAAGAACGAGAAACCCACCCCAGAAAAACGGCGAACCAGCACTCACGGCCTCGCCGATGCAGGAGTCACTCCCACTTGTAGTTAAAGCTGACACTGATCCGCTCTTCCTCGGCCATGTTCATCGGCACCTCGTGGCGCAACCAGCTTTCCCACAGCAACACGTCCCCGACTTGCGGCTTCATGTAAATGAACGGCTGCAAATCCCGCCGACCACCTTTGATCCGCGTCGGCGCAGCCATCATGCGACCCGAACGCGGGTCTTCCAGTTTCAGCGCGCTCGCCCCTTCGGGCATCGCCACATAGGTTGTGCCCGAGATGACGCTGTGCGGGTGCAAATGGCTGGAGTGCATGCCGCCCTCAGGAAGGATGTTGATCCACAGGTCTTCCAGCTTTAGCTCACCCTCGCCCAGATCAAACTCTAGATCCTTGGCAAAGGACGCCACGTGCTGATCCAATGCGGCGACCAGATCGGCAAAGATCGGGAACCGCCATGGTAGGTCGGTAAGCGAGGCGTAACTTGTATAGCCGGGATAGCCGTTTTCCTCGCACCATTCCTGCCCGGCCTCATCATCCTCGGCGATGACAATGCACGAGCTTTCCAACTCCTCCGCGTCGATCTTGGGATCGAACTCGGACAAGGTTGCGCGATAGAGACGGGTAACGAAGAGTGATTCAATCTGTGCCATGTCCCGGCTATAGCCCAGCCGGGACGCAAGCGCGAGACCAGCCGCCCCAGAAAAGCGGCTGGTCGGGTGCCTTAAAAAAAGTAGCGCAGCCAGATATAGACGTTGGCGATCATCAGGGTCAGGATCATGATTGGAAAGGCCATGATCGCGAATTTGACAAAACCGATCGGCTGTTTGGCTTTCTCGGCAAAGGCCGCAACGGTCAGGTTCGCGCTGGCGCCCAACAGGGTCCCGTTGCCACCCAAACAGGCACCCAGAGCAAGCGACCACCACAGCGGCTCGATCGCATCCGGGCCGCCGAATGTGTCAGCGGTGGATTCAATCAGCGGGATCATCGTGGCAACAAAAGGGATATTGTCCAGAATGGCCGACAGAATGCCCGACGCCCAGAAGATGAAGAACGCGGTCCACATCATGTCACCTTCGGTCAGTTCCAGCACCTTCTGGCCGAAGAACTCCAGCAGCCCCACATGCTCGACACCTGCGACAATCACGAACAAGCCACCGAAGAAGAAAATCGTGATCCATTCGACCTCACCAAAAATATGGTGCACGGACTCGGATTGTTCTTCACCGCTTTGGTGACCGTAGGCTAACAACATCAACAACCCAGCCCCAGCCAGCGCGGAAGTCCCCGGTTGGATGCCGTAACCATGGCCAAGCGTAAAGCCCAGAAGAACCAGCGCCAGAACAGACAGGGATTTGATCATCAGGCGAACGTCCGTGATCGCCTCGTCTTCGTTGAACCGCATGATCTTTTCGCTGGCCGACTTGGGAATGGCGGCCAGAGTACGCCGGTTCATCAGGTAAATGATCCCGGTCAGCACAACCAGACAGATGGCTGATATCGGCGCCAGGTTCACCACGAATTCATTGAAACTGAGCCCGGCGGCCGAGCCGATGATGATGTTGGGCGGGTCACCGATCAAGGTCGCCGTCCCTCCAACATTCGACGCCAGAATTTCGGCGAAGAAAAACGGAAATACAGGCGTATCCAGCGCGTCCGTGATCAGCAAGGTTATCGGGGCAATCAGCAGAACGGTCGTCACGTTGTCCAGCAGAGCAGAGAAGACCGCGGTAATCAGGGTCAGCATGATCAGGATACCCGTAGGGTTGGCCTTGACCACCTTGGCCGCCTTGATTGCGACGTACTGAAACAAGCCGCTCTTACTGGTGATACCCACAATCACCATCATGCCGATCAACAGGGCCAGGGTGTTGGCGTCCACCCCTGCCACGGCCTGTTCCTGATTAATGATGCCAAAAAGCACCATCAATGACGCCCCCAGCATGGCCAAAATTGCGCGATTAACTTTTTCGGTAATCAGGACAGCATAAACAGCAATCAGAATACCGGTGGCGATCCAAAGGGGATCAATTCCCAACAGTTGAGGGACAGAGAACGCGTGTTCTCCGTGCGAAACGGAATGGTTGGTCAAGGGTCTGATCCGGTATTTAGGGGTTAACTTAGCGCGTGTTCAATCAGCGAATTGGGGCTGACTGTGCCCACAAAACGATTGGTATCGGGCTCAACAAGGAAGACGTGGCGCTTGAATTTGTGGATCAGGAAAATGCCTTCCATGACCGGAGTATCGGGCGCGGTCACTGGAATATTTGCGGGTTCAGACATGTGATCCCCGACCCGTTCTTCGTTCAGACGCTTAATCTGCTCTCCGAAGTCCTCTTTGGTCAGGTCCATGAAGCTGAGATTTGCGATCGGCACACGGGCCGTTTCAGAGCTGACGCCAATCCGTGCGGCTTGAGGCAAGATCATCTTGATGAGCGTTGGAGCGGTAAACACGCCCTGAAAGCTTCCGTCGTCGGAAACCACAGGCAGGAACCGGGCCCGGCTGTCGCGAATGATCTCGAACGCCTTTGCGACGGTATCATCGGGATGGATTGTCTTCTGAATTTCTGGGGGGACCATGACGTCCCTGCAAGTAAGGCCCATTCGTGCTCTCGGTCTTTCAACGGGGTGGCAAAGCCAGGATATCATACGCGCTCAAACCAAGTTAAGGGATTGAACTGCCCAAGCTTTGATCGGGAATAAGTGTGGGGGCTTCTTTTCACCAGATCAGGGGATTTTGCACCCCTGAGCTGCATGATTTTTGCAATGCCGGTATTGAATTTCGGAAACAACACACTGGTCGCTCATCGCAAACAGCTAAAACGAAAAAGGCCCCCGCCGAGCGTTCGGCAGGGGCCATGTTCTTTGGGTTTCCCCAGACTGTTTACCAGTCTTCGCGAACCACGACGCGGGTCTTGATCGGCAGCTTCATCGCGGCCAGGCGCAGGGCCTCGCGGGCGATGTCGTCATTGACGCCATCGATCTCGAACATCACGCGGCCAGGCTTGACTTTGCAGGCCCAGCGGTCGACCGAACCTTTACCTTTACCCATACGAACTTCGATCGGCTTGGCCGTGACCGGAGTGTCGGGGAAGATGCGGATCCAAACACGACCCTGACGCTTCATGTGGCGCGTCATGGCACGACGTGCAGCTTCGATCTGGCGTGCGGTTACACGCTCAGGCTCAAGAGCCTTCAGGCCGTAGGTGCCAAAGTTCAGATCAGAGCCGCCTTTGGCGAGACCCTTGATCCGGCCTTTGTGCATCTTGCGGAATTTAGTACGCTTTGGTTGAAGCATATCTTTCCCTCCTTAGCGACGACCGCCACCAGCACCACGAGGTGCAGGGCCGTCCTGGAGTTCCTGTGCTTTACGGTCACGTGCCTGCGGATCGTGCTCCATGATCTCACCTTTGAAGATCCAGACCTTGATCCCGATGATCCCGTAGGGGGTCAGCGCTTCGGCATGTGCGTAATCGATGTCGGCACGCAGGGTGTGCAGAGGCACGCGGCCTTCGCGGTACCACTCGGTCCGTGCGATTTCGGCGCCGCCCAGACGACCAGCGACGTTCACCCGGATACCCAGGGCGCCCATGCGCATGGCGTTCTGAACCGAGCGCTTCATGGCGCGACGGAACGAAACACGACGTTCCAGCTGCTGAGCGATGGACTCGGCAACCAGCTGCGCGTCAAGCTCGGGCTTGCGCACTTCGACGATGTTCAGGTGCAGTTCGCTGTCGGTCATACGAGCAAGCTTTTTGCGCAGAACTTCGATGTCCGCACCTTTCTTGCCGATGATGACACCGGGACGTGCGGTGTGGATCGTAACGCGGCACTTCTTGTGCGGACGTTCGATGATCACACGGGCAACACCGGCCTGCTTGCACTCTTTGTTAATGAACTCACGGATTTTGAGGTCTTCCAGCAGAAGATCACCGTAGTCCTTGGTGTCGGCGTACCAGCGGCTATCCCAGGTGCGGTTGACCTGTAGGCGCATGCCGATCGGATTTACTTTATGACCCATTAGGCTTGCTCCTCAACTTGACGCACCTTGATGGTGATCTCCGAGAACGGCTTCATGATCTTGCCGAAACGACCACGGGCACGCGGACGACCGCGCTTCATGACCAGGTTCTTGCCAACCCATGCTTCGGCGACGATCAGCTCGTCAACGTCCAGGTTGTGGTTGTTTTCAGCATTCGCGATTGCGGACTGCAGGCACTTCTTGACGTCCTGCGCGACACGCTTGTTGCTGAAAGTCAGGTCGGTCAGAGCCTTCTCAACTTTCTTGCCGCGGATCATTTGCGCAACCAGGTTCAGTTTCTGCGGGCTGGTGCGAAGCATACGGGTTTTCGCCATTGCTTCGTTTTCAGCCACGCGGCGGGGGTTCTTTTCCTTGCCCATGACTTACTTCCGCTTCGCTTTTTTGTCTGCGGCGTGGCCATAATAGGTACGGGTCGGCGAGTATTCACCGAACTTCTGACCGATCATGTCTTCCGAGACGTTGACGGGAATGTGCTTCTGGCCGTTGTACACACCAAAGGTCAGACCCACGAACTGGGGCAGAATGGTGGAACGACGCGACCAGATTTTGATGACTTCGTTGCGGCCCGACTCGCGCGCTGCTTCGGCTTTTTTCAGCACGTAAGCATCGACGAAAGGACCCTTCCAAACAGAGCGAGACATAGATTAACGTCCCTTCTTCTTGGCGTGCCGCGAGCGGATGATCAGCTTCTGGGACGCTTTGTTCTTGTTGCGGGTACGCTTACCCTTGGTGTCCTTACCCCACGGAGTAACCGGCGTACGGCCACCCGAGGTACGACCTTCACCACCACCGTGCGGGTGATCGATCGGGTTCATTGCAACACCACGAACCGACGGACGAACGCCCTTGTGGCGCATACGACCGGCTTTACCGAGGTTTTGGTTGCTGTTGTCGGGGTTGGACACGGCACCAACGGTGGCCATGCATTCCTGACGGACAAGACGCAGTTCGCCCGAGCTCAGACGGATCTGAGCGTAGCCACCATCGCGGCCAACGAATTGCGCGTAAGTACCGGCCGCACGTGCGATCTGACCGCCTTTGCCAGGCTTCATCTCGATGTTGTGGACGATGGTACCGATCGGCATGCCCGAGAACGGCATTGCGTTGCCCGGCTTGATGTCGGCTTTTGCCGACGAGATGACTTTGTCACCAACAGCCAGACGCTGCGGAGCCAGGATATATGCCTGCTCGCCGTCTTCGTATTTTACCAGTGCGATGAATGCGGTCCGGTTCGGGTCATATTCGATCCGCTCGACGGTTGCCGCGACATCAAATTTGTTCCGTTTGAAGTCAACGATCCGGTAGAGACGCTTTGCGCCACCGCCGCGGCGGCGTGAAGTGATCCGTCCGGTGTTGTTCCGGCCGCCCGATTTGGTCAAACCCTCAGTGAGAGACTTGACCGGACGTCCTTTCCAAAGCTCCGAACGGTCGATCAGCACCAGCCCGCGCTGGCCCGGCGTCGTCGGCTTGTACGACTTGAGTGCCATGCTTTCTGTCTTCCGTTTAGCAAGTGCAGGGGGTTTCCCTGCTATGTGATAGGCCCCCGTAGGTGCCAAGGGTATAGGGCCCCGAAGGTCCCCGGTTACAAACATCAGAGGCCCCGGAACGAATCCGAGGCCGCAAGATTGGGAGCGTGTAACAGGGTTGGGCGTGGGTGTCTATAGGGGTTGTGAGCAAACCCGAACAAGATAGACGTCTGCTCAATCAACACCGAACAAGCTAAAATCATATTGGGAAATTTCTCCAAAAATCTCACTTACAATATAGGGATTGCTCTCACAAACACCGCCCTCTGAAAGAAGGACCCTTACCAATACCCTGCCATCCATGAGAATTTCGACACTCGTTCCTTCTATATGTTCCCGACCAACGAATCTCTCGGTTTTTCGTCGTACATACGAGCCGGTTTTCCGCCCGTCTGCGCCCCCAGACTCAATCCACTTCGCTTCACGAATGGTCCTTTCTCCAGCAGATAAGACAACCAGAACTTTGCAGCCTTTAATATCTAGCGTCGTGCGCGCCGACGGGCTGGCCCCTAACTCAATTGCCAACGGGAACATTTGCCAAGGTATATAATCAGATGGCGTTAGCCGAACGTGACCTGCCGCATTCATTTCCTGCGACGGGATAACAGCTGCAAGCGCTTCGGATTGCGCTTTCAGCAGCGCAACGAGTCTCTGCGTGGCGCTTTGATGCTGCGCGTAAGTTTCGGAATTGATGAGATCATCAATCGTCATTCCAAGTATTGCTTGGCCGTACTCGTCAATGAGATCGAACCCCGCGTCTATGGAGCTTTGGCTGCGGGAGCCGTTCACCGAAAACGCAAGGACATTATGAGAACACCCGCGTAAATCCACCGAAGCACGCATCAAACTCCAAGAGTCGGTCTCAAAAAATCGAAAAAGGTCCGGCTTAACGCGCCCATCGGATATCCCCGTTTTCTTCAAGTCGACAGAATTGCAGAGTAACTCAGCATGTGCAGTTTCAAGAATGAAGTTCACTGAAAGAACCTGATGGTTCTTGCTACACGTCAGAAAAACAGCAGGTACAGCGCGAAGCAATGGGGCATCAAACTCTTCATTTTGAGAACTCCTTTCACACGTCCAACCCTCGGCATATGGAAGGCCAATAAATAGCTGCTCTTCCAAAATTGACGCTAGAGCAGCAGCCTCATTTGCCGCAGTCGAAACCTCGCCTCTAAAAGCAAATCCCGCTTGGCCTTCCTGCGCCATCGCGCTGTTGACCAAGCCAGATATCAAGATCAGAAACACCAAAAAAACGGACTTCAATACACTTCTCCGCACTTTGCCTGTAATCTCACGAACACAGGCTTCCTAGCAGAACCCCGCAACAAAAAAACCCCCGCTTTCGCGGGGGCCTTTATCTCTCTCCAAAGACCGTTCCGATCAGAGACCGGTACTCACGTCGATGGTGTTCCCCTCTTCCAGGGTCACATATGCTTTTTTGACGTCTTTCCGACGGCCCAGCTGGCCGCGGAACCGCTTGACCTTGCCTTTGGTCACGGTGGTGTTCACCGCTTTGACCTTCACACCAAACAGCGCCTCAACGGCCTCTTTGATCTGCGGCTTGTTGCTGTCGATCGCCACTTCAAAGACAACCGCGCCATTCTCGGATGCCATGGTCGACTTCTCAGTGATGATCGGCTTGCGGATCACGTCGTAATGTTCTGCCTTCGCGCTCATTTCAGACGAGCCTCCAGTGCTTCGACAGCCGCTTTGGTGAGCACCAGGGTGTCACGCTTGAGGATGTCATAGACGTTTGCGCCCATCGACGGCAGGATATCCAGACCTTCGATGTTCTTCGACGCTTTCAGGAACCCTTCGTTCACGGTCGCGCCGTCGATGACCAGAGCGCGTTTCCAGCCCAGGTTTGCAACCTGTTTGGCCAGAGCGGCGGTCTTGCCTTCGGCTTCGGCGTTCTCGATCACAACCAGCTCACCTGCTTTGGCTTTGGCCGACAGAGCGTGGCGCAGGCCAAGCTTGCGGAACTTCTTCGGCAGGTCGTGGCCGTGCGAACGCGGGGTCGGGCCTTTGTAGATACCACCCTTGCGGAAGATCGGCGCGTTACGATCACCATGGCGTGCGCCACCGGTGCCTTTCTGGCGATAGATCTTCTTGGTCGAATAGCTGGTTTCCGAGCGGGTCTTGACCTTGTGGGTGCCAGCCTGCGCGTTGTTGCGCTGCCAACGGACCACACGGTGCAGGATGTCCGCGCGCGGCTCGAGGCCGAACAGGTCAGCATCCAGCTCGATGTTGCCGGCTTTGCCGCCGTCCAGTTTGATTACATCAAGTTTCATGCTTCACCACCTTCCGCGGGAGCTTCTTCCGCAGGTGCTTCAGTTGCGGCACCTTTTACGGCTGCCGGGAAAGGCAGGCCTTCGGGTGCTTTCTTCTTGACGGCGTCCTTGACGGTGACCCAGCCCGATTTCGGTCCGGGAACGGCGCCTTTGATGAAGACCAGGTTCCGGTCGGCGTCGGTTTTGACGACTTCCAGGTTCTGGGTGGTTACACGGGCAGCACCCATGTGACCGGCCATCTTCTTGCCTTTGAAAACCTTGCCCGGATCCTGACACTGACCGGTCGAACCGTGCGAACGGTGGCTGATCGAAACACCGTGCGAAGCGCGCAGACCACCGAAGTTGTGGCGCTTCATCGCACCGGCAAAGCCTTTACCGATCGAGGTGCCCGAAACGTCAACTTTCTGACCTTCCAGGAAGTGTTCTGCCGAAATCTCGGCGCCCACTTCGATCAGGCCGTCTTCGGAGACGCGGAACTCGGCCAGCTTACGCTTGGGCTCAACCTTGGCAGCGGCATAGTGACCGCGCATGGCTTTCGAGGTGCGTTTTGCCTTGGCAGCACCGGCGCCCAGCTGAACGGCGGTGTAGCCGTCTTTGTCAGCGGTACGCTGTGCAACGACCTGCAGGTTGTCCAGGTGAAGAACGGTCACAGGGATCTGCTTGCCGTCTTCCATGAACAGGCGGGTCATGCCAACTTTTTTTGCGATAATACCAGAGCGCATAATCTATACCCTCCGATCTTACGACTGCAGCTTGATCTCGACGTCCACACCAGCAGCGAGGTCGAGCTTCATCAGCGCGTCAACGGTCTGGGGGGTCGGATCAACGATGTCGAGCAGACGCTTGTGCGTACGGATCTCGAACTGGTCGCGGGATTTCTTGTCAACGTGAGGGCCACGGAGAACCGTGAACTTCTCAATCTTGTTCGGCAGCGGGATCGGGCCGCGCACGTTCGCGCCGGTCCGCTTGGCAGTGTTGACGATCTCTTGCGTGCTGGCATCCAGAACGCGATAGTCAAATGCCTTCAGCCGAATACGGATGTTTTGGCTTTGCATATTAACAGCCTTTTTTAGGCGTTGAGGTTGAGAGGAGGACAGACGCGCATCGCCAACCCTCTTCGAACCCAAAAGGCGGGAATCACCCCGCCTTGACGTTCTCATTGAGAACTCGCGCGTATTAGTGGGGTTGGTGCGGTTTGGCAAGAGGCAAACGCCATAAAGACTACCCTCTTATTGATCGTCAGACATGCGGTTGCTTAACCATGGATCTTCAACCTTCATGCCTTGATAAACTGCGTGCAGGAAAAGATGAGCAATCACAGGGTCATTCGAAAACGGCGAGAACTGCAGGTTACCTTCTTTGACTTCCTCTACGGCTTCATAGACGACCTCGTCGCCCTTTACCGTCAAGAGCACTTTGAGTTCGGCCAATGTCTCTGGGTCAATCGCCGTGGGATCGTCTGACAAGATTACAAAATCTGCTACTTTCCCCATTTCAATCGAGCCTTTTTCGTTCTCCTCGAAATGCTGCCAGGCGGGCCAGATTGTCATGGCTTTCAAGGCGGTCATGACATCAACCCTTTGATGCGGGCCCAAAATGTCGCCGGACCGAGTGCGCCGGGTGACGGTTGCGGCCAGGACCCGCATACTGTCCGGAAAGGCCACCGGGGCATCATGATGCGTGCCAAACATCATGTCACGCTCGCGCAGCCACCCGGTCGGCGAGATGTTGTCCGCATTCACCGGCCCAACCGTGTGGTCCCGGTGCCAGTCGCCCCAATAGAATGTGTGCATCGGGAACAGGGATGGGAAAACACCCAACCGTTTAAAGCTTGCGACCTGATCCTCCCTTAGAAACTGCCCGTGAATAAGAACTGGGCGGTTACCGGGATCGCCATACTTGATCTGCGCTTCTTCTAAGGCCGCAATAAGCATGTCAGATGCGCCTTCGCCATTGGAATGAACGAGAATTTGGAAACCGTTCTCAAAACACCAGTTCACCGCGTCTTGGAATTGCTCCATCGTGATGGCGGCGTATCCCGCATACCCTGGAACATAGTTCCCTACCGGATCGTAATAGGGTCGATCCCTCAATGCTGTGAACCCCTGAGGCGAGCCGTCAATCGTAAGCTTGCAGCCCCCGACCCGGACACGGTTTTCATAGTTCCTAGACGTGTTCGCGCCGATGAAATCCCGCGCCTCAAGAACATCCGGAAACGCGACTACGTCAATGGGAAGCCCGTCTTCGGCGGCAACCTTCCTCAGAACCTCGACAATTTCGCCAGATGAGCGACCTTCTTGTCCGGTCGTATACCCAAATTTGGCCCAAAGCTGTGTGCCCGCTTTGGCAAATTCTGCCAGACCATCTTCACCCAGATTTCCCAACATGGGTACAAGGACCGAAAAGAATGCGTACTCTTCCAGCACACCGTTCGGCTCACCAGTCTCGTCACGTTGAATTACACCGCCCGGAGGAGCCTCGGAAGCGGCAGTGATGCCAGCCAGTTCCAAGGCTTTTGAATTCGCGACACCCAAGTGCCCGGATTGATGAACGATTATGACAGGAAATTCCTCAGAAACCTGGTCCAGCTCTTGCCGTGTTGGGTGGCGAAGCTCCTTTAGCTGGGCATTGTCGTAGCCGAAGCCAATGATCATTTTAACCTGTTCGACAGCCTGCGCATTCTCGTCGGCCCAATTTGAAAGCGTGGATTGCAGACTTGCGATATCAACCACCTCTCCATCCGGCGGCGCGAGAAGGTTCGCAGACAAAGCCTGCAAGCCCCCCATGACGACATGCCCATGGCTGTCGACGAAACCCGGAAGCATCGCCCGCCCTTCCAAGTCGAAGGTTTCGGTTGCGCTCCCTTGATGGGCCGACACATCAGAAAGCGCTCCCACCGCAAGAATGCGCCCATCTTTGACAGCGACAGCTTCGGCTGACTGAGCCGCGTCGTTCATCGTAACGATTGGTCCCCCGAGATAAATCCTATCCGCGGTTTCTTGCGAGGATGCCGAGGTAGATAAGCAAGCAACAGCCGCGACAAGACAAACTGAACGAGCCGAGAAAAGCATCTTATGACCTCTTTTTAATTGCAATTTGTTAATAAGAATGAAGCTAGCACCTCAGGTAGCTTAGGCAAAAAAGAAAAAGGCCGCCCTGTTTGGAGCGGCCTTCTTTAGTTTTATCGATGCGCCGGGCTGAAGCCCGTCCGACCGATTATTCGATGATTTTCGACACAACGCCGGCGCCAACGGTACGGCCGCCTTCACGGATGGCGAAGCGCAGGCCGTCTTCCATCGCGATCGGTGCGATCAGCTCGACGGTGAAGCCGACGTTGTCGCCGGGCATAACCATCTCGGTGCCAGCCGCCAGGGTCACGGTGCCGGTCACGTCAGTCGTACGGAAGTAGAACTGCGGACGGTAGTTCGCGAAGAACGGCGTGTGACGGCCGCCTTCTTCCTTGGTCAGGATATAGGCTTCGGCTTCGAACTTGGTGTGCGGTGTAACCGAACCCGGCTTACACAGAACCTGGCCACGCTCAACGCCGTCACGGTCGATACCGCGCAGCAGGGCGCCGATGTTGTCGCCCGCTTCACCGCGATCCAGCAGCTTGCGGAACATTTCAACACCGGTACAGGTGGTTTTCTGAGTGTCGCGGATGCCGACGATTTCGATCTCGTCGCCAACGTTGATCACGCCACGCTCGACACGACCGGTCACAACGGTACCACGACCCGAGATCGAGAACACGTCTTCAACAGGCATCAGGAACGGCTTGTCAACTTCACGCTCAGGGGTGTCGATGTAGTCGTCAACAGCCGCCATCAGCTCTTTGATCTTCTCTTCGCCGATTTCCGGGTTGTTGCCTTCCATCGCCGCCAGAGCCGAACCTGCGATGATCGGAACATCGTCGCCGGGGTAGTCGTAGCTGGACAGCAGTTCGCGAACTTCCATCTCAACCAGTTCCAGCAGCTCTTCGTCGTCAACCTGGTCAACTTTGTTCATGAACACGACCATTTTCGGGATGCCAACCTGGCGGCCCAGCAGGATGTGCTCGCGCGTTTGCGGCATCGGGCCGTCTGCGGCGTTCACAACCAGGATCGCGCCGTCCATCTGGGCAGCACCGGTGATCATGTTCTTGACGTAGTCGGCGTGGCCGGGGCAGTCAACGTGCGCATAGTGGCGGTTGTCAGTCTCGTATTCCACGTGGGCGGTCGAGATGGTGATGCCGCGCGCTTTTTCTTCCGGCGCTCCGTCAATCTGGTCATACGCTTTGAAGTCACCGAAATACTTGGTGATTGCTGCGGTCAGCGTCGTTTTACCATGGTCAACGTGGCCAATCGTGCCGATGTTGACGTGCGGTTTTGTACGCTCAAACTTTTCCTTTGCCATGATGGCCTCCTTAATTTGCGGGTGCCGGGCTAAAGCCCGGCCTACGGGTATTTGGTAGGCCGGGCCTTAGCCCGGCGCACCGTCTTATGCGTATTTCGCCTGAATCTCGTCCGAGATGTTCTGCGGAACCGGATCGTAGTGGTCGAACTGCATGGTGAACTGGGCACGGCCCGACGACATCGAACGCAGGGTGTTGATGTAGCCGAACATGTTCGCCAGCGGAACGAACGCGTCGATCGCGATCGCGTTGCCGCGCGGTTCCTGACCAGACACCTGGCCGCGACGCGAGGTCAGGTCGCCGATGATACCGCCGGTATATTCTTCCGGTGTGATCACTTCGACCTTCATGATCGGTTCCAGCAGTTTCGCGCCAGCTTTGCGCATGCCTTCACGCATACACATACGGGCCGCAATTTCGAACGCCAGAACGCTCGAGTCAACGTCGTGGAACTTACCGTCCAGCAAGGCAACCTTGAAGTCGATCACGGGGAAGCCAGCCAGCGGGCCGCTGTCCATGACCGAGTTGATGCCTTTTTCAACGCCCGGAATGTATTCCTTCGGAACGGCACCACCAACGATGCGGCTTTCGAACGAATAACCTTCGCCCGGTTCGGTCGGCTGGATTTCCAGTTTAACTTCACCGAACTGACCCGAACCACCCGACTGTTTCTTGTGGGTGTAGGTGTGCTCGACCGGCATCGAGATGGTCTCACGATAGGCCACCTGCGGCGCACCAATGTTCGCTTCAACCTTGAACTCGCGCTTCAGACGGTCAACCAGGATGTCCAGGTGAAGTTCGCCCATACCCTTCATGATGGTCTGACCCGATTCCAGATCAGTTTCCACACGGAAGGACGGGTCTTCGGCGGCCAGACGGGCCAGACCCTGAGACATCTTCTCTTGGTCGCCCTTGGTTTTGGGCTCGACCGCGATTTCGATCACCGGATCGGGGAAGGTCATGGTTTCCAGTACCACCGGCTCTTTCGCGTCACACAGTGTGTCACCGGTGGTGGTGTCTTTCAGACCCGCCAGCGCGATGATGTCGCCTGCAAACGCTTCTTCGATCTCTTCCCGGTTGTTCGAGTGCATCATCATCATACGACCGATGCGCTCTTTCTTACCTTTGGTCGAGTTCAGGATCGAGTCACCCTTGTTCATGGTGCCCGAGTAAATCCGGGTGAAGGTCAGCGAGCCAACGAAGGGGTCGTTCATGATTTTGAACGCCAGACCCGAGAACGCCATGTCGTCGTCTGCACGACGTGCGATGTTACGCTCTTCGTTTTCGTCGCCGGGGGCGAAGCCCATGTAATCAACAACGTCCAGCGGGCTGGGCAGATAGTCGATCACAGCGTTCAGCAGCGGCTGAACACCTTTGTTCTTGAACGCCGAACCACCCAGAACCGGAACAAACGCGATGTCCAGGGTCCCTTTACGCAGCAGGGCGCGCAGGGTCTCAACGTCGGGCTCATTGCCTTCCAGGTATTCCATCATCGCGTCGTCGTCCATTTCGACGGCCGCTTCGATCATCTTGCCGCGCCATTCGTCAGCCATGTCTTTCAGGCTGTCGCGGATCGGAGCTTTGATCCAGCTTGCGCCCAGATCTTCACCTTGCCACAGCCATTCTTCCATGGTGACCAGGTCGATCAGACCTTCCAGCTCGGACTCGGCGCCGATCGGAATGCCAACCGGAACAGCACGTGCACCGGTGCGGTCTTCGATCATGCGAACGCAGTTGAAGAAGTCTGCGCCGATCTTGTCCATCTTGTTGACGAAAACCATACGCGGAACCTTATAGCGGTCAGCCTGACGCCACACGGTTTCGGTCTGGGGCTCAACACCGGCGTTTGCGTCCAGAACGCAGACGGCACCGTCGAGAACCGCCAGCGAACGCTCAACTTCGATGGTGAAGTCAACGTGGCCGGGGGTGTCGATGATGTTCAGGCGGTGCTTGGGGGTATCGGCGGTTTTACCGTCTTCGGTGCGCTCCCAGAAAGTGGTAGTCGCAGCCGAAGTGATGGTGATGCCGCGTTCCTGCTCCTGCTCCATCCAGTCCATGGTGGCTGCACCATCGTGCACCTCACCGATGTTGTGGGATTTACCAGTGTAATACAGGATACGCTCCGAGCAGGTGGTCTTACCTGCGTCGATGTGCGCCATGATACCGAAGTTACGGTATAGTTCGAGCGGATATTCGCGTGCCATTTTTGATAAGCCTCTGGATTACCAACGGTAGTGGCTGAAGGCTTTGTTCGCCTCGGCCATCTTGTGGGTGTCTTCGCGCTTCTTCACGGCGGTACCGCGGGACTGTACAGCGTCCAGCAGCTCGCCGGCGAGGCGTTCTTCCATGGTGTTTTCGTTGCGACCGCGCGCAGCGGTGATCAGCCAACGGATGGCCAGTGCTTCGCGGCGTTCGGGGCGGACTTCGACCGGAACCTGATAGGTTGCACCACCAACCCGGCGCGAGCGAACCTCGACCGACGGTTTGATGTTGTCGAGCGCTTCGTGGAACACTTCGACCGGTGCGCGCTTTACCTTGTTCTCGACGCGGTCAAACGCGTTGTAAACGATGCGCTCTGCGACCGACTTCTTGCCGTCGATCATCAGGTTGTTCATGAATTTGGTCAGAACCTTGTCGCCAAATTTGGCGTCAGGCAGGACTTCGCGTTTTTCGGCGGCGTGACGACGTGACATATCAGCCTCTCCTTCTTACTTGGGACGCTTCGCGCCGTATTTCGAACGACGTTGCTTACGATCTTTGACGCCCTGAGTATCCAGAACACCGCGTAGGATGTGGTAACGCACACCGGGAAGGTCTTTCACACGGCCGCCACGGATCAGAACAACCGAGTGTTCCTGCAGGTTGTGGCTTTCACCGGGGATGTACGAGATGACCTCGAACCCGTTGGTCAGGCGCACCTTGGCAACCTTACGCATAGCCGAGTTCGGCTTTTTCGGTGTGGTGGTATACACACGTGTGCAGACGCCGCGTTTCTGCGGGCATTGCTCCAGGTGCATGGACTTCGAGCGTTTTACTTTGGGCTGCCGCGGCTTGCGGATCAGCTGTTGAATAGTTGGCATTCCGGTTTCTTCCCCGTTTTGCAACACACATGACATGCACGCGCATTGCGTGCGGTTAAACTTTGCTGCACTCATGCGTCCACAAGCGCAAAACCCGCGAGCGTTCCCATTCCGAGGTGAACGTCGCGGTTGGTTATCAGAGGGCGCGAACGGCAAAATTGTCCGGACCTTGACCAGTTCATTACTGAAATCGGTTATGGGGCGGCCCCCGGTACCGAGATGACGCGCGTAATAGGGGGAGTCGGCCCAAGTGTCAACAGCACACCTGATCTGGTGCCCGACTGACGGCTTCGCCTTGAATTATCGCAGTTTGCCCAGCACTTCCAGCACATCAGGCGTTGCGAGTTTCGGGTCGTGTGGGCATAGTCCCCGGCAACGCCCCGCCTCATGGATGAAACATGCAAGTTATCGGCTTGTGCCGCTTTTCTTACCCTGCTTATGGCGGCTTTCAGATCGAACATGAAACGATCGAAGAGCGCCGCGCCTATCTCTATAACCCCGCTCGTCTGGAAGAGCGGTTTCGCCTGTTCGAAACAACCACCCTGCCCTGTTTCAAAGAACAGACCGACGAGGATTTTCAACTGCTGGTCGTGATAGGTGATTGCCTGCCCAAGCCCGCCTTTGACCGGCTTCACGATTTGACGACGGGTATGAAGCAAATCAGGATCATCGCCCGAGAGCCCAAGCGACAGCGCCTCGTCATGAAAGAAGTTCTGAACGCCGCACGTGAAAACCCCGATGCGCCTTGTCTGCAATTCCGTCATGACGACGACGATGCAGTATCCGTTGATTTCGTCGAACGGCTGCGAATTGCCCTGCAGGACGGCAAAGGGCTGATTGAAAAGAATAAAACTGTCGCAATCGACTACAACAGCGGATTTCTTGCACGGTTCGGTCCCAATGGGATTTTGGCAGCGCCGAAGTTTCAGCCTTTGCTCGGTGTGGGTTTGGGCATGTATGTGCGCGGCGGGTGTGACCTGACGATCATGAATTTCTCTCATTACCGGATGGGGAATTTCATGCCGGTGATCAGCTATCCCGATGCGCCAATGTGGGTACGCACACTGAACCAGTTCAACGACTCACCCCACGCCCGCAAAAACAGCGCCGAGTTACTGCCCCTTACCCCGGAACAGGAAGGCGAGTTTATCGCGCGTTTCGCGATTGAACAGGACGCTGTCCGGCGCGTTCACGGAACAGCGTAAACAGACCCGCGCCAACGACAAGCACTGCGCCCAGCATTGTAATTGCGTCCGGCCAGTCACCGAACACCACCCAACCCAGCCCCAGTGCCCAGATCAGGCTGGAATAGCGGAAAGGTGCGATAAAACCCACATCCCCTTCGCGCATCACCATAACGCTGAACAGGTATCCCATCAGAACAAACACGGCGGCGGAGGCGACCAATATACCCGCCTCGGTCGGCACGGGCTGCCATCCCGTTACAAACGTGGCGACACTTGCAGCCAACGTAATCGTCACAGTCGTTGCGAGTGTCACAACAAGCGAAGGCACATGGCTGGACATCCGTCGTGTGATCAAGTCCCGTGCAGTCACCGAAGCCACCGCAATCAGCGCATAAATTGAGAAAACGCTAAAACCCTCGGGGCCGGGCCGCACGATCAACAACATGCCGACAAAGCCCATCCCGATCGCAACGACCCGTCGCCAACCGATATATTCGCGGAAAAAAAGCGCAGCCCCCAGTGTTACAGTCAGCGGCAAGGCCTGAAGGACTGCCGTCACATTCGCCAGCGGCATGTGCAGAAGCGCCGTCAAAAAGAAGAATGTGGCCGACAGTTCGGCCAGGCATCGCGCGGCGACAAGCCATTTGTCATGGCGCGGAAAATTCAGATGCAGGGCCCCAAAATGGCGAACCAGCAGGAAAACAAGTACCGTCGCCAGAACACCCCGCATTGCCACCATCTGAAACAAAGGAACCTCGGCCCCTGCAACCTTTACCAAGGTATCGTTGATGGTAAACGCAGCCATGCTGCCCATCATCAACAGGGCGCCTTTCATGTTTGGGGTCATTGAAACAAAACTCGAATATCGTCCTGCACATTCGCGCGGACGAAGCATGACAAGTCAATACTCGACCCCGAAACGCAAAATTGTCATTTTGTATAAAATACTGAAATTAAAAATTATTTTTGAGATTACTATTTTTTCCGAGACTATTTTCGAGAAAGACCCTCAACGTTTCAGGCAATAACCGCATCACCACCAATCCATAGCGTATCGGCAAAAGGTGCGTTTAATGTATTCGCGCTCGATTTTCTGGTCTTAACCCTCAGCGCTTGGCACCCATCATCCGGCGAAGGCGACGGCTTTGACCAAAAGAAAAGGCCCCACGTTTCCGCAGGGCCTGTTCATTGTTCTAAAGGTTCGCTTATTCGCGGCTTTCCGGAGTGTCGACCACCACGTCCAGCTCATCACCAACCATGTCGTCGTCAATGACCGGAGCGGCAAGGGCAGCGGCGGCTTCGGCCTCTTCCCGGCGGGCTTCGATGACCACGTTGTCACGCGATTGCGCAACCTGACGCACGGCCTGGGTCGCACCACCGGTACCGGCGGGGATCAGACGACCGACGATGACGTTTTCTTTCAGGCCAACCAGTTTGTCTTTCTTACCCTGAACCGACGCTTCGGTCAGCACACGGGTGGTTTCCTGGAACGACGCCGCCGAGATGAACGAACGCGTTTGCAGCGAGGCTTTGGTGATCCCCAGAAGGATCGGCTCGCCCTGTGCCGGACGACCACCGCGCGCGATGGTCTTCTCGTTGGCTGCGTCGAACTCTTGCTTGTCGACATGTTCGCCTTTCAGCAGGGTGGTATCGCCTGAATCCAGGATCTCCCACTTCTGCAGCATCTGGCGCACGATAACTTCGATGTGCTTGTCGTTGATCTTCACGCCCTGCAAGCGATAGACGTCCTGCACCTCGTCGATCATGTAATCCGCCAGCGCTTCGACACCCATGATGGACAGGATGTCATGCGGAGCCGGATTACCGTCCATCAGGTATTCACCCTTCTGGATGAAATCCCCTTCGGCGACCGGGATGTGCTTGCCCTTGGGTACCATGTATTCGATGGTCTCCATGGACTCGTCAGCCGGTTCGATGCTGATGCGGCGCTTGTTCTTGTAGTCGCGGCCAAAGCGTACGTAACCATCGGCTTCTGCGATGATCGCGTGATCTTTCGGACGGCGGGCTTCGAACAGTTCGGCCACACGCGGCAGACCACCGGTGATGTCCTTGGTCTTGGCACCTTCACGCGGGATACGCGCGACAACGTCACCAGCTTCGATTTGCTGACCGTCTTCAACTGACAGGATCGCATCCACCGACATCGGATAGTGAACCGGGTTGCCCGCGTCGTTGCGGACCGGCTCGCCATCTTCACCGACCAGAATGATCTCGGGCTTGAGATCGCTGCCTTTAGGGGCAGCGCGCCAGTCGATCACGATCTTCTGGGTCATACCGGTTGCTTCGTCGGTCTCGTCGCGGACAGCAAGGCCCGAAACAAGGTCAACGTATTTCGCAGTACCGGCTTTCTCGGCGATGATCGGCAGGGTGTAGGGATCCCACTCGAACAGCTTGTCGCCACGGGCAACGGTTGCGCCATCCTTGACGAACAGCTTGGAGCCATAGCCCAGCTTGAAGCTGGCACGCTCTTCGCCGTGTTCGTCGTTGATCACCAGCTTCATGTTCCGGCCCATGACCAGGCTTTCGCCTGCGGCATTGACCAGAATCTGCGGGTTTTCGAACGCGACAACGCCTTCCTGGTTGGCTTCCTGGAACGACTGCTGACCACCTTGCGCAACACCACCGATGTGGAAGGTCCGCATGGTCAGCTGTGTACCGGGTTCACCGATCGACTGCGCGGCGATGATGCCAACAGCTTCACCCGTGTTCACCATGGTACCGCGAGCCAGGTCACGACCGTAGCAGGTTGCACAAACGCCTTCCTCGGACTCACAGGTCAGAGGCGAGCGGATGCGCATCGAGGCAACGCCAGCTTCGTCAATGGTGTCAGCCATACGTTCGTCGATCAGCTGCCCGGCTGCCACGATCACCTCATCGGTGCCCGGACGCAGAACATCGTCTGCGGCCACACGGCCCAGCACGCGTTCGGCCAGCGAGGCGACAACCTCACCATCGTTCACGGCTGCTTCGGCAGTGATCGCACGCTCGGTGCCACAGTCGATCTCACGAACGATACAGTCTTGCGCCACGTCCACCAGACGACGGGTCAGGTAACCCGAGTTCGCCGTCTTCAGAGCGGTATCCGACAGACCTTTACGGGCACCGTGGGTCGAGTTGAAGTACTCGAGAACGGTCAGACCTTCTTTAAAGTTCGAGATGATCGGCGTTTCGATGATGTCGCCGTTGGGCTTGGCCATCAGGCCGCGCATACCACCCAGCTGTTTCATCTGAGTGACCGAGCCACGCGCACCCGAGTGTGCCATCATGTAGACCGAGTTCGGTTCCTGTTCAGACCCATCCTCTGCCCGATCCGAGGATGAGATTGTGCTCATCATCGCGTCGGTCACCCGGTCGTTACACTTCGACCAGGCATCGACAACTTTGTTGTACTTTTCGCCCTGAGTGATCAGGCCGTCCATGTACTGCTGTTCAAAGTCTTTCACCTGATCGCGGGTGTCATCGACGATGCCCCACTTATCGCCCGGAATGACCATGTCGTCCTTACCGAACGAGATGCCCGCCTTGAACGCTTCTTTGAAGCCCATCGACATGATCTGGTCACAGAAGATAACCGACTCTTTCTGACCGCAGTAACGGTAGACGGTGTCGATCACCTGCTGCACTTCTTTCTTCCGCAGCAGGCGGTTGACCAGCTCGAACGGCGCTTTGTTGTTCATCGGCAGCAACGCACCCAGACGCAGACGGCCCGGAGTGGTCTCGTAACGCTTCTGAACTTCGTTGCCTTCGTCGTCGATCTGCGTGATCCGCGCGGTGATCTTGGTGTGCAGGTGCACTTCACCGGCGTCCAGCGCGTGCTGAACTTCTTCGATCGAACCAAAGACCTTGCCTTCACCCGGCATGCCTTCGCGTTCCAGGGTCACATAGTAGAGACCCAGGATCATATCCTGCGACGGAACGATGATCGGCGCGCCGTTTGCAGGCGACAGAACGTTGTTCGTTGACATCATCAGAACACGGGCTTCCAACTGCGCCTCAAGGCTCAGAGGCACGTGAACCGCCATCTGGTCACCATCGAAGTCGGCGTTAAAGGCCGAACAGACCAGCGGGTGCAACTGGATGGCTTTGCCTTCGATCAGAACCGGTTCGAACGCCTGAATGCCAAGACGGTGCAGCGTAGGCGCACGGTTCAGCATGACAGGGTGTTCGCGGATCACTTCGTCGAGGATATCCCACACTTCGGGACGCTCTTTCTCAACCAGTTTCTTCGCCTGTTTCACGGTCGAAGACAGACCCTTGGCTTCGAGGCGCGAATAGATAAATGGCTTGAACAGCTCCAGCGCCATCTTCTTGGGCAGACCACACTGGTGCAACTTCAGCTCGGGACCGGTCACGATGACCGAACGACCCGAGAAGTCGACGCGCTTACCCAGAAGGTTCTGACGGAAGCGACCCTGCTTACCTTTCAGCATGTCCGACAGCGATTTCAGCGGACGCTTGTTGGCGCCGGTGATCACGCGGCCGCGACGGCCGTTGTCGAACAGAGCATCTACGGATTCCTGCAGCATCCGCTTTTCGTTGCGGACGATGATGTCAGGTGCACGCAGTTCGATCAGACGCTTCAGACGGTTGTTCCGGTTGATGACGCGGCGATACAGATCGTTCAGATCCGAAGTCGCGAAACGGCCACCATCCAGCGGAACCAGCGGACGCAGTTCCGGCGGAATGACCGGGATCACGGTCATCACCATCCATTCGGGCCGGTTGCCCGACTCGAGGAAGGATTCAACAACCTTCAAACGCTTGATGATCTTCTTGGGCTTCAGCTCGCCGGTAGCTTCTGCCAGATCAGCGCGCAACTGCTCGGCTTCGGCTTCCAGATCGATCTGCGCCAGCATCTCACGGATAGCTTCGGCACCGATATTCGCGGTGAACGCGTCCATGCCATAGGCATCCTGCGCGTCCATGTACTCTTCTTCGGTCAGCATCTGGCCGTAGGTCAGGTCAGTCAAACCGGGCTCGATGACGACGTAGTTTTCAAAGTACAGAACGCGTTCCAGATCGCGCAGCGTCATGTCCAGCATCAGACCGATGCGGGACGGCAGCGATTTCAGGAACCAGATATGTGCAACGGGCGCAGCCAGTTCGATATGGCCCATACGCTCGCGGCGGACTTTCTGCAGGGTGACTTCCACACCGCATTTCTCGCAGACAACGCCGCGATACTTCATCCGCTTATATTTGCCGCACAGACATTCGTAGTCTTTGATCGGGCCAAAGATCCGCGCGCAGAACAGGCCGTCACGTTCAGGCTTGAACGTCCGGTAGTTGATGGTTTCGGGCTTCTTGATCTCGCCATAGGACCAAGACAGGATCCGCTCGGGCGACGCCAGTGAGACCTTGATCTCGTCAAAGACCTTCGGGGGCGTCAGCGGGTTGAACGGGTTGTTGGTGATTTCCTGGTTCATTTGTTACCTCAAATCTTGCGGAAGGGGGGACGGGAGAAAGGGCAGCGCCCTTACTCCTCAACCTCCGCATCCAGGAGTTCCATATTCAGGCCGAGGCCACGGACTTCTTTAACCAGAACGTTGAATGATTCCGGTACGCCCGCTTCAAAGTTATCCTCGCCCTTGACGATCGACTCATAGACCTTGGTCCGGCCGGCGACGTCATCCGATTTCACGGTGAGCATCTCCTGCAGGGTGTAGGCGGCGCCGTAAGCTTCAAGAGCCCAGACCTCCATCTCACCAAAGCGCTGACCACCGAACTGCGCCTTACCACCCAGCGGCTGCTGAGTAACCAGGCTGTAGGGCCCGGTCGAACGCGCGTGGATCTTGTCGTCCACAAGGTGGTGCAGTTTCAGCAAGTACTTGATGCCCACGGTCACCGGACGTGCGAATTGCTCACCGGTACGACCGTCGAACAGAACCGACTGACCGCTTTCCGAGAAGCCCGCACGCACCAGCGCGTCGTTGACGTCTGCTTCCTTGGCACCGTCAAAGACCGGGGTTGCGATCGGAACACCACGGGTCACGTTACCCGCAGCCTCGATCAGGCCATCCTCGTCCAGACCGGTGATGCCTTCTTCGTAGACATTCTCGCCATAGGCCAGCTTCATCGCTTCGCGCACCGGGGTCAGGTCGCCGGACCGGCGGTACTCACCCAGAGCGTCGTCGATGTTCAAACCCAGACCGCGCGCGGCCCAACCCATGTGGGTTTCAAGGATCTGACCTACGTTCATACGCGAAGGCACACCCAGCGGGTTCAGACAGAAGTCAACCGGGGTACCATCGGCCAGGAACGGCATGTCTTCCATCGGAACAACCTTGGAGATCACACCTTTGTTCCCGTGACGACCGGCCATCTTGTCGCCCGGCTGCAGCTTGCGCTTCACGGCGATGAAGACTTTGACCATCTTCATCACACCCGGGGGCAGGTCGTCGCCACGGCGGACTTTCTCGACCTTGTCCTCGAAACGGGCGTCAAGAGCACGTTTTTGCACTTCGTACTGCTCGTTCAGGGCCTCGACGATCTGTGCGTCCTGCTCGCCTTCCAGCGCCAGCTGCCACCACTGACCACGGGTCAGGGTTTCCAGCAGATCCTCGGTGATCACCGACCCTGCCTTGACGCCTTTCGGGCCTTTGACAGCGGTTTTACCAAGGATCAGACCTTGCAGACGCGCATAGATGTTGCGGTCAAGGATCGCCAGCTCGTCGTCCCGGTCACGGGCCAGACGTTCGACTTCCTCGCGCTCGATCTGCAACGCACGCTCGTCTTTCTCGACGCCGTGACGGTTGAAGACGCGGACCTCAACGACCGTACCGTAATCGCCCGGCTTCACGCGCAGCGAGGTGTCGCGCACGTCAGATGCTTTCTCACCAAAGATGGCGCGCAGCAGCTTTTCTTCCGGGGTCATCGGGCTTTCGCCCTTCGGAGTGATCTTGCCGACCAGAATATCGCCCGGCTCAACATCCGCGCCGATGTAAACGATGCCCGCCTCGTCGAGGTTACGCAGCGCTTCTTCACCGACGTTCGGGATGTCGCGGGTGATCTCTTCCGGGCCCAGCTTGGTGTCACGGGCGGCGACTTCAAATTCCTCGATATGGACCGAGGTGAAGACGTCATCACGCGCGATACGTTCCGAGATCAGGATCGAGTCTTCATAGTTGTAACCGTTCCACGGCATGAACGCGACGACCACGTTCTTACCAAGGGCCAGTTCACCCATATCGGTCGACGGACCATCGGCAATGACCTCGCCCTTCTGGACGGTGTCACCCACCTTGATCAGCGGACGCTGGTTGATGCAGGTGTTCTGGTTCGAACGCTGGAACTTGCGCAGACGATAGATGTCTACGCCAGCGTCGCCCAGTTCCAGATCTTCGGTGGCGCGGATAACGATACGCTGGGCATCGACCTGGTCGATGATACCGGCGCGTTTCGCCTGAATTGCAGCGCCCGAGTCGATCGCAACCTTTTCCTCGATGCCGGTACCGACCAGCGGCGCTTCGGCGCGCAGCAGCGGAACCGCCTGACGTTGCATGTTCGAGCCCATCAGAGCGCGGTTGGCGTCGTCATTTTCAAGGAACGGGATCAGCGATGCAGCGACCGAGACCAGCTGTTTCGGCGACACGTCGATCAGGTCAACATTCTCACGCGGGGCAAGAGTGTAGTCACCCGCCTGACGGGTCGAGACCAGATCGTTGATGAACTTGCCATCAGCATCCAGCGTCGCGTTCGCCTGCGCCACAGTGTGACGCATTTCCTCGGTCGCGGACATGTAGTGAACCTCATCGGTCACCTCGGCGTCTTTGACGACGCGATACGGTGTTTCGATGAAGCCATACTTGTTCACGCGGGCGAAGGTGGCCAGCGAGTTGATCAGACCGATGTTCGGACCTTCAGGCGTTTCAATCGGGCACATCCGGCCGTAGTGGGTCGGGTGTACGTCACGCACCTCAAAGCCCGCACGCTCACGCGTCAGACCACCGGGGCCAAGCGCCGAGAGGCGGCGTTTGTGGGTGACTTCCGACAGCGGGTTGGTCTGGTCCATGAACTGCGACAGCTGCGACGAGCCGAAGAATTCGCGGACGGCAGCCGCAGCCGGTTTCGCGTTGATCAAGTCTTGCGGCATGACGGTGTCAATCTCGACCGACGACATACGCTCTTTGATCGCGCGCTCCATGCGCAGCAGGCCAACGCGGTACTGGTTTTCCATCAGTTCGCCGACCGAACGCACACGACGGTTGCCGAGGTGGTCGATATCGTCCACGTCGCCTTTGCCGTCGCGCAGTTCAACCAGCGCCTTGATGCAGGCCACGATGTCTTCGCGGCGCAGGGTGCGCAGGGTGTCCGGCGCGTCTAGGGCCAGACGCATGTTCATCTTAACGCGACCAACGGCAGACAGGTCATAACGCTCGCTGTCGAAGAACAACGTGTCGAACAGGGCCGAGGCCGCTTCGACGGTGGGCGGCTCACCCGGGCGCATGACGCGGTAGATGTCCATCAGAGCACTTTCACGGTTCAGGTTCTTGTCCTGAGCCATGGTGTTACGCATGTAGGGGCCAACGTTGACGTTGTCGATGTCCAGAACCGGAATATCGGTGATGCCCGCATCCATCAATTCTTTGACAGAACCACCAATAAGATCGCCGTCCTTGTCATATTCCAGGGTCAGCTCATCACCGGCCTCTACATAGATCGCCCCGTTTTCTTCGTTGATGATGTCCTTGGCGACAAACTTGCCGACGATGTGGTCAAACGGAACCAACAGGTCGGTGACAGTGCCTTCGTCGATCAGTTTCTTGACCGCACGCGGGGTGACTTTCTTGCCCGCTTCGGCAATCACTTCGCCGGATTTCGCGTCGATCAGATCATATGTCGGACGGGTACCACGCACGCGCTCGGGGAAGAACGGTGTGACCCATCCCTTCTTCTTGTCCAGCTTGTAGGACACGGTCTCGTAATACGCGTCCATGATGGCTTCCTGGTCCAGACCCAGCGCATAGAGCAGGGTTGTCACAGGCAGTTTGCGGCGACGGTCGATACGGGCGAACACGATGTCCTTGGCGTCGAACTCAAAGTCCAGCCAGCTGCCGCGATACGGGATGATGCGGCAGGCAAACAACAGCTTGCCCGAGGAATGGGTCTTGCCCTTGTCGTGGTCAAAGAAAACACCGGGCGAACGGTGCATCTGGCTGACGATCACACGCTCGGTGCCGTTCACGATGAACGTACCGTTCGGCGTCATCAGAGGCATGTCGCCCATGAACACGTCCTGTTCCTTGATGTCCTTGACCGATTTCGCGCCGGTGTCCTCATCGACATCAAACACGATCAGACGCAGAGTCACCTTCAGCGGCGCGCTGTAGGTCATGTCGCGCTGCATGCACTCTTCGACGTCATATTTGGGTTTTTCCAGATCGTATTTCACGAACTCCAGAACAGAGGTTTCGTTGAAATCCTTGATCGGGAAAACCGACTGGAACACGCCTTTGATGCCTTCGCCGTCAGTGGGCTGCTCTGCATCGCCGGAGCGCAGGAAAAGATCATAAGAAGATTTCTGGACCTCAATGAGGTTCGGCATTTCCAAAACTTCACGGATTTTGCCGTAATATTTACGAAGACGTTTCTGGCCAAGGAACGTTTGAGCCATGTCAGATGTCACCTTTCGATGTTCTCAGCGGGCAAAGACACCGTCGGGCCCCGGCATCTTGCACATTCGAGACGACACGTCCGGATCAATTCATGGCCACCGTCCCGAAGGCAGCCTCCCGATCCAAGAACCGCGTCTTAGAAAACGCCCCAAAGTTGAGGCCCTTTCTAAGACAGGTTCGGCTGGACCCGGATTTCTCCGGACCCAGCCAAATTTTCGACGCATCAGCGATGCGCCATTGGACTGACTTAGGCCAGTTCGACCTCGGCGCCAGCTGCTTCCAGCTTGCCTTTGATCTCTTCGGCTTCTGCTTTGTCGACGCCTTCTTTGATCTTGCCGCCAGCTTCGACCAGTTCCTTGGCTTCTTTCAGGCCCAGACCGGTGATGCCGCGAACTTCTTTGATCACGTTGATTTTCGAAGCGCCGGCGTTCTTCAGAACGACGTCGAATTCGGTTTTTTCCTCAGCAGCTGCACCGCCGGCGTCGCCAGCTGCACCTGCGACCATTACGGCGCCGCCAGCTGCGGGCTCGATGCCGTACTCGTCTTTGAGGATGGTTTTCAGTTCTTGTGCTTCCAGCAGGGTCAGACCCACGATGCTTTCTGCCAGTGCTTTCAGATCAGCCATTGTATTAGCTCTTTCCGTTTTACAGTGTGTGTTCCAACGTCAGGGTATTCACCCCACGCAGATCATTCAGTGCCAACCGCTTACGCAGCTTCCGCCTTCTCTTCGATGGTGGAAAGGATGCTTGCGATGTTGCTTGCAGGTGCGCCAATTGCACCGGCGATGTTCGAAGCAGGCGCGCCAAGCATACCAGCGATCGTAGCAATAAGCTCTTCACGCGACGGCATTTTCGACACGGCTGTAACACCAGCCCGGTCCAGAGCGTTCTCGCCCATTGCACCGCCAAGAATTTCGAACTTTTGGTTCTCTTTGGCGAAGTCCTCGGCCACCTTGGCTGCTGCCACGGGGTCCTCGGAATAGGTCAGAACGGTCATACCCGTCAGCAGGTCACCAATGCTTTCACATGGCTTTCCGTCGAGGGCGATTTTGGCAAGCCTGTTCTTGGCAACACGCACGGCACCACCCGCGTCACGAGCACGTGCGCGAAGGTCCTGCATCTCGGCAACTGTCAGACCGGCGTAATGGGCTACCACTACGACGCCAGAGCTTTCGAAGATTTGGCCGAGTTCCTCGACCACTTTCTCTTTCTGGGCTCTATCCACAGTTCTCTCCAAGTTTGGGATGTTGGACATCCCGGCTCATATTTGCCGAGGGTGAAACCCCGGCGTTCAGGTCCGTTGTTACGGGATTGGCCAAAATGCGCCCGAGGATCGCGACCCTCAGAATTCTTTGGTCTTACCCGTCTCAGGCAGGAGATTAAGGGGCCGAATGGCACCACCCACCGTCTTGGACGAAACGAAATAAAGCGCACGACGAATCGCACGCTTTACTCCGCAAGTCTTATTAGGGCAGTTGGATGGGGTTTCCAAGGGGTAAATTGCGAATTTGGCCACGCCATTTTGCACCCCAGTTCGAACCCACCAGAACCCATCCAACTGTACGGATTTCATAGCGTTTTCCGCCAACCGGCAACAAAACCTATTTCTTGCCGTTGACACGCAAATCCCGCTGCGTTCCAGTCCGGTGAAAGGCACATCACCAAGGACATGGCCCGTTGGCTACTTCTCTTCCGCTCTCGGATCAAGAACATGACCGGGTCA
Organism: Ruegeria sp. HKCCA5426; assembly: GCF_013034585.1. Lineage (NCBI taxonomy): Bacteria > Pseudomonadati > Pseudomonadota > Alphaproteobacteria > Rhodobacterales > Roseobacteraceae > Ruegeria > Ruegeria sp. HKCCA5426. Next base: position 197,398 of record NZ_WQGH01000003.1, on the reverse strand, counting down.
CCGCATTTATTGACGAGTTTTCCAATGCGGTCCTGCACGCCCCAGTGACACAGTATGACTGTATCTACCGGTCGCACGCCTTCGCAGAGTCTCGGGCCGTTCTGGTTCTGCGCTCGACAGCGGGATCCTTCGCCCTCAAGATCGACACCGAGTCTCCGGCTACCGGTCGGCTGAAAGACGAATTCGAGTTATTGGTTGACCTGTCCCGATACTTTGAACGCACAGACTCGTCCCGTGTCGTGCAGCCTGTCTACCTATCGCCCGGAGGGGCCTTTCTGGTCACAGAGTTCATCGACAGGCCCACTGCCGTTGATCTGATTTATAACAGCAAGGACGATAACCAAGTGGCGCAGGTCTATCGTCGGGCGGGGTCCTGGCTCAGTGATTTTCACAGCCGCCTGGCGCCTGTCAACTATGGGTTCCGCCCAAAATGGATGATTGACAGCATTTGCGATCTTGCAGCGATGGTCCCGGATGACATCGCGCAGAAAAGCCGGAAAATGATTGATGCCATGGTGACCGACGGCGAACGCCTTAAGGGGATCGAGGACCTGAGGGTCTTTTCACACGGTGATTTTCACGGGCAGAACCTGATTATCGGACAAGGCAAAACTCACGGTCTGGACTTTACTGAGGTATGCGAAAAACTGGCCGTCTACGACATCGTCGACTTTCTCAAGGCTGATATCTTTCGGGATGGTCCAGCCAGCGAGGTGGACCAAAGCGGTATTCTGCGGCGAAACAAGCAAATGTTCCTGCGCCGCTACCGCCTGCCGATTGACACCGATATCCTCGATTTCTGCATTCGTGGTCGATTGCTCAAAGACTGGCTAGACTATTGGTGCACTGACTTTACCTGCAGCGCGTTCGAAGAGTTTCGGCGCACGCGTCTGGAAATGCGACTGGATATCGCCTTTGACGCCGCAAACTAGACTGTGGAACGAAAAAGCCCGAACAGTTTGCACTGCCCGGGCTTAATACTTTTTGCTTCTCGTTAAGGCTTATTCGCCCGCAGCAGCCGCCACATCCAGAGTCACACCCGGGCCCATGGTCGAGCTCAGCGCGATTTTCTTCATGTAGGTGCCTTTGGCGCCCGACGGCTTGGCCTTGGCGACAGCCGAGACAAAGGCACGGACGTTTTCAACCAGCTTGGCTTCGTCGAACGACGCTTTGCCAACGCCAGCGTGCACAACGCCGCCTTTTTCCGCCTTGAACTGAACTTCACCGCCCTTGGCTGCTTCCACGGCCGCTTTCACGTCCATGGTCACAGTGCCAACTTTGGGGTTCGGCATCAAGTTGCGGGGGCCCAGAACCTTACCCAGACGGCCAACGATCGGCATCATGTCCGGGGTGGCAATGCAACGATCAAATTCGATGGTGCCGCCCTGAATGGTTTCCATCAGGTCTTCTGCGCCAACGATATCCGCGCCTGCTTCTTTCGCTTCGTCCGCCTTCGGGCCACGAGCGAATACAGCGACGCGCATCGCTTTGCCGGTGCCGTTGGGCAGGCCGACAACGCCACGAACCATCTGGTCTGCGTGACGGGTGTCAACGCCCAGGTTCAGAGCGATTTCGATGGTCTCGTCGAATTTCGAGGTCGCGTTGCCTTTTACCAGAGCAACAGCTTCTTCGATCGACAGGTTTTCCTTGCCAGCGACAGCTTCGCGCGCAGCGCGGGTACGTTTACCAAGTTTTGCCATCTTACTTCACCTCGATGCCCATAGAGCGGGCCGAGCCCAGGATGATCTGCATTGCGCCTTCGACGTCGTTGGCGTTCAGATCTTTCATTTTGGCTTCGGCGATTTCGCGAACCTGCTTGGTGGTCACGGTTGCCACGGTCTCACGACCTGGGTTTTCCGCGCCACGGGGGCGGTTACGCTTGCCAACCGGCTTCAGACCAGCTGCTTTTTTCAGGTAATAAGACGCGGGCGGCGTCTTGATGTCCATGGTGAAGGACTTGTCCTGATAATAGGTAATCACGGTCGGGCAAGGGGCGCCTTGCTCCATGTCTGCGGTCTTGGCGTTGAACGCCTTGCAGAATTCCATGATGTTGATGCCGCGCTGACCCAGCGCCGGACCAACTGGCGGCGACGGGTTTGCCTGACCTGCAGGAACCTGCAGTTTCATTGTACCAGCAAGCTTCTTGGCCATTTGGTTTTCCTTTCAACTCGGGCGAAACGCGTTTCACCCAGATTATGTTGCGTGGTCCGATCCGGGATCGCGATCCCAGCAACCTCCCACGAGAGAATCTCGCCCGAAGACGATAGAGGCGGCGTTTACAGCGGAATGTGGGGGTTGGCAAGGGGTGCAAACCCACCAACAGATAAGCTTTCGCCCTAGTAAGCTAACCCCGATCACAACTCGTGCAACTGCTCCGATCTGCCAAAGATTAAGCAACCTTGCCAGACGCATTCAAAAATTGCGAACCTTGTATGGGGCGAATCTTTGCGCTGTTTCGGCGAAATCGTTGAGGGAGGACTTTTTATGACGCTTTCCAGACTTATTGCACCTGCAATTGTGCTGGGCGCTGGGCTTGTTGCAGCCACTGCGATGACTGCCGTTGCGCAGAACAAAGAACCTTCGGAGTGGTCCAGAACTGAACCTTACCCGAACCAGACCGTCTATTATCCCGGAACGGAAACTCTGGGTCCTGACGAAATGCGCGTCATCGCGTGTGGAACCGGAATGCCCCAGCCACGCCTCAAGCAGGCTGCGGCGTGTTTTCTTGTTGAGCTGGGCAACGGCGAAAAGTTCATCTTTGACATGGGCGAAGGCTCGTATGAGCGTATCATGGCGCTTGGGATACCGTTGGATCAGCTAGACAAAGTGTTTCTGGGCCACTTGCACCTTGATCACGCAGGCGATTTTCCGGCCTTCTACTTTACTGGTCCCGTAAACAACCGTCTGACGCCCGTTCGCCTTTGGGGGCCTGAGGGGATCAAGCCCGAATGGGGAACAAAAGCCTGGGCTGACCATATGATGAAGATGTGGGCCTGGGAAGAAGCAACCAGGGGCGCGGCAGTTGATCCGCGTGGGTTGCAGTTAGAGGTAAATGAATTCGACTGGAAAGCTGTAAACAACGTCATCTTTGATGAAAACGGTGTTCAAGTTAGGACTCTGCCCGCGATTCATGGTGAACAATCGGTTAGTTTTCTGTTGGAATGGAATGGCCTCAGATTTGCGTTTTCGTCCGATACGCTGCCAACGCGCTGGTGGAGAGAACATGCCGCCGGTGTGGATCTTGCCATCCACGAGTGTTTCACCCCACCAGAATTCATGATCGAAAAATACGGCTTTGAACCATCGGAAGCCATATTTGTCGGCTCTCAGGGACACACCGCCGCGCAAGCGTTCGGTAAGATCATGTCGGAAACCGAACCTCGGCTGGCCGTTTGCTATCACTTCCAAAACGATCACGACATTGCGTTGGCCGTCTATTCAGCAATCCGGGAAACCTATGATGGCCCCTTGGATTTGGCAGCCGACTTTATGACTTGGAATGTAACAAAGGATAGCATTCGAACACGCCAAGGTGTGCCCAACGAAGAGTCTTTCCCTGCGCCCGTTCAGATGGCAAAGCAACCACCTGACTCTGCTGCAGAGTTCCCGTTCTCTGAATTTGATCTTGAAAGCATCGACCTCGGCGCGGCCGAAGCCACAAATGACATGATCAATGATTTCAACGAACGCACAGGAAACGACGAAGTCGGCGCCTATACCAGCCTTCCCTTCAAAAACTAATAGGCTGAGCGGGCCTGTTTGGGGCCCGCCTTTGCTTTGCTGGCGTTTCGACACCAAGGCGCAAGAGAATACGAAAACACCGCACCGTCTGAGACGGCGCGGTGTTAAAATACTCGCAAAGCGCTAATTTAAGCCTGCTTGGTCACCTGCGTGAAGTCCAGCTCGACCGGGGTCTCGCGGCCAAAGATCGAAACCGAAACTTTCAGCTTCTGGTTCTCGTCGTCCACGCCTTCGACCATGCCGTCGAAATCCTCGAACGGGCCGTCGTTGACTTTGACCTTTTCGCCGACCTCGAAGCTTATCATCAGTTTCGGCGCTTCTTCACCTTCCTGAACGCGGTTGAGGATCTGGTTCACCTCAGCGTCGCGCATCGGCATCGGGCGGCCTTGCGGGCCCAGAAAGCCGGTCACGCGGTTGATCGAGTTCACAAGGTGATAGCCCTGATCCGACATCTCCATATGCACCAGTACGTAACCGGGCATAAAGCGGCGTTCGGTCGTGACTTTCTTGCCCCGGCGCACTTCGATCACCTCTTCGGTGGGCACCAGTACTTCGTCGATGTCGTCCTCAAGGCCCTGTTCAGCCACCGACGTGCGGATCTGCTCTGCGATCTTCTTTTCGAAATTCGAAAGAACGCTGACCGAGTACCACCGTTTCGCCATGAACCTGTCGTCCTTGTTTACTTTCGGCGCATCCAGTCAATCAGACGCAGCCGTCATTGAATTTCCATCACGTGACCCGGAATAAAAAGCGGCGCGCAGCCCGAATCGCCGCACGCCCATTCCGAATAGTCCCGCGTCACTACTCTGACATCGCGCGCGGTGCAAGGGGCAAGCCGCGTTTCCGCGCGCCTTAACCGGTTTACTCGAACGCGCCCAAGATCAGTTGCAGACCGCCGCGAATACCAAGATCGACCAGCGCAAAGAACACGGCGGTCAAGGCCGCCATGATGAACACCATGACCGTGGTCAGCAGAACCTCACGGCGCGTCGGCCAGACGACCTTTGCAACCTCGGCGCGGACTTGCTGAATAAACTGGATCGGGTTTGTGGTGGCCATTTGGCTTGGATCTCTCTGCTAGCGGATAGGCCGGACATAACCGGGCATTGCGGCGATTTCAAGGGCTGTCAGGGCTTGGGCTTGTCGTCCCATTCATCGTTGAGGATACGACGGGCGTCGCCTTCGGGATCGTCATATTGGTTTGATCGCACCGTGTAGACAAATGCCACCAGCCCAACCCCGCCCAGAAACAGGGAAATCGGTATCAGATAGGCCAGAACTTCCATCGCTTTATCGTACCCGTAGCGCATTCAAAGATACGGTGATCGACGAGGTCGACATCGCCAGCGCCGCAATCAGGGGCGTGGCCAGGCCGGCCACTGCCAGCGGCACCGCGATAATATTATAGACAGTGGCAATGCGAAAGTTTTCGCGAATCCGTTTCGTCGCCTTGACCGCCGTATCACAGGCGTCAGAGATCGGCGACAGGTCATTGCCCAGCAGCACGATGTCCGAGGCCACCCGCGCCGCATCCAAAGCCGAGGCCGGGGAAATCGACACATGCGCCGCCCCGAGTGCTGCCGTGTCGTTCAGACCGTCGCCCACCATCAGCACGTGGTGACCCTGATCGCGCAGCGCCTCGACATGCTTGGCCTTGTCCTGCGGCAGAGCCTGCGCGATCCAGTTCTGGATGCCCAGCTTATCCGCCAGCGCCTGAACCGCGCCCTGCGTATCGCCCGAAATCAGGATGACCTCTTTACCCGCGTCGCGGAACGCTTGCACCGCCTCGGCAGCACCGGTTCGCAGGCTGTCCGAGAACAGGAAGGCCTCAGGTGCCTGCCCTTCAACAGAGAGCCACGCGGCGGTCTGGTCGCCCTCTTCCGCGCCGACCCACACAGCCCGCCCAAGGCGGACACGCTGGCCTTGGGAAGTGCCTTCGGTGCCGAATCCGGGAACCTCGGTGATGTCGTCCAGGGTGGCGGGTTTGATCCCGGCCTCGCGCGCGGCCTGTGTCAAAGCAACTGACAAAGGGTGCGAGGATGCCTCGGCCAGCGCCAGCGCAATCTCAAGATCAGCGCGGGAATGATCGCCCAGATTGGTCAACTCGGGCGTACCTGAAGTCAGCGTACCGGTCTTATCGAAAACGACCGTATCTACCTCGGCCAGACGTTCCAGCGCGGTGGCGTGTTTGATCAGCATCCCCTTGCGGAACAACCGCCCCGAGGCCGCAGTGGTCACCGCTGGCACGGCCAGACCCAGCGCGCAAGGGCAGGTGATGATCAGCACGGCGGCGGCGATATTCAGCGCTGTTCGCACGTCGCCGGAATAGATATACCACCCCAGAAAGCTGAGCGCCGACAGGATATGCACACCGGGCGCATAAAGCTTGGCCGCCTTGTCGGCCAGCGAGGTATAGCGCGAGCGCCCCGATTCCGCGATGGCCACCAGATCGGCCATACGATGTAACGAGGTGTCTTCACCCACTGCCGTCGCGCGGATGGTCAGGGGGCCGGTCAGGTTCACCTCACCGGCGCTGACCGTCACTCCCGCCTCGGCGAACACCGGCAGGGTTTCTCCGGTCAGCAAGGACCGGTCGAGTTCCGACTGGCCCGAGACAATCTCTCCATCCACCGGCATTCGTCCACCGGGGCGGACAAGGATCAGATCGCCGACGTTCAGCGTGGCAACAGCAACCTCTTCTTCGGCCCCATCCACCAAGCGGATAGCCCGGGGGACTTCGAGCGCGGTCAGCTCTTCTGCCGCGGATCGGGCAGCAGCACGCGTGCGATAGTCCAGGTAGCGACCAGCCAGCAGAAAGAAGGTCAGCGTAAGGGCGGCGTCGAAATAGGCATGCTTGCCGCTGAGCGCGGTTTCCCAAAGCGACGTAACCAGCGCCAAAAGGATAGCCAGCACGATCGGCACATCCATGTTCAGGCGGCGAACCCGCAAAGCCGACCACGCATTCGAAAAGAAGGGCTGCGCCGCGAAGCCAATCGCAGGCAGCGCGATCGCGGCCGAAATCCAGTGGAACATGTCCCGCGTCGCGTCTGTGGCGCCAGCCCAGACCGAAACCGACAAGAGCATCACGTTCATTGAGGCAAATCCGGCCACCGCTAGACGCATCAACAGGTCGCGCCCCGCCTTGTCGGACTGTGTGGCGGATAGGGCACCGGGATCAAGCTCATGCGCCTCATAGCCCACGCGCTCCAGTACCGAAATCAGGTCAGCAGCGCGCAATTCTGGCGCGGCTTTGATCATTGCTCGTTTCAGAGTCAGGTTGACCCGCGCGTCTTCCACGCCGGGATGGGCGTTAAGCTCCCGCTCGACGGTGGCGATACAGGCCGAGCAATGGATGCCCGGCAGTGACAGCGCAATCTGCACATCTTCTGGGATTGGGCGCGCGGGCTCCGCCGGGCTTGCAATGCAGCCCGGGCAGGCGGCCGTGCCTGATGTAAGCTGCGCCGTCATTCCCTATCCCTTTACGTACAGCGGCACGCGCTGAGCGAACTCTGCCCCGCTATGATCCTTTGCGATCAAACGGATATTCCAGTTTCCCTTGCCCAGTGACGCGGGCGTGGCGTAAGCGGTACCATCAAAAATGAAATCCGGTGTGAAATCTTCTTTGACATGCGTGGCCCGTCCAACGACAGCCTGCAACTCGGCCACTTCGACAGGGGTGCCGGTCTGGTCTGTAATATGCAGAATCAACAGCCCCCCAGACAATTCAGCACGGATATCCCATCCCAACGCCTGTTGTTCCTGCAAACGCTCGTTGAACTCTTGGCTGGCGACGTAAGAGTTTTTGACCTCGAGCCCCGGAAAAGTTTTCACCGCGCTGTAGGCCAGCACAAGATTTACCGCGATGATCACACCAAATGCGGCCACGAAGACGGCCAGTGCATGTTTGCCGGTGAATTTGCGTTCGGCCATGTTCACTTCCCTTGCCCGTTAAAGGTGGTGTCCTTGTAGGCACGCTCTCCGCTTTGCAGGTCTTCGACCCAGATGCGCACCGGAGTAACGTCAGTTGACGCCGGGCCGGTGCCACCGGAGGCCACGATATAGACGCGCGTCAATTGTGCCGTATCCGCAGCGACAATGACAGTGTCACCGTCATTGCCTTCGATCTGTACCTGCATGGCCGAATCCCCCGCAAGCGTCAGCTTGAACGGCCGTTCCTCACCGTGTTTGTTGCGCAGGCGCACGTCATAGGTGTTGCGGATCGTGCCATCGGACAGGGTCACGAAAGTCGGGTTCCGAACGGGTGCCACGGTCAGATCAATATCGGATCGGATGAACAGCGCAAACAACAACGCAAAGCCAACCGCAGCCCACATCCCTGTATACATGATCGTCCGGGGACGCAGAATGTGTTTCCAGACGTTCCGAGGCGGCTCACCCGCACGCTCGCGCGTTTCATCGCTCAGCGCCATATAGTCGATCAGACCGCGCGGCTTGCCGATCTTGGCCATCATGTCATCGCAGGCGTCGATGCACAGCGCGCATGTGATGCATTCAAGTTGTTGCCCGTCGCGGATGTCGATCCCGACGGGGCAGACATTCACGCAGGCCATACAGTCGATGCAATCCCCCAATTCGGAATCTGCAGTACGCTTGCCTTTGCCGCGCGGCTCACCCCGCCATTCGCGGTAGCCAACGACCAGAGTATCCTCGTCCATCATCGCCGCCTGAATACGTGGCCAAGGGCAGGCATAGATACAGATTTGTTCGCGCGCGAACCCACCGAACAGGAAAGTCGTGCCGGTCAGGATCAACATCGTGGTATAGGCCACGGGGTGGGCGTTGCCCGTCACCAGATCACGCAAAAGCGTCGGCGCGTCGGCAAAGTAAAACACCCACGCCCCACCAGTGGCCAGACCGATCAGCAACCAGACGGTCCACTTCGTCACGCGCAACCGCGCCTTGCGGAAATCCAGCTTTTCCTGCCGATGCAGGCGCAAGCGCGCGTTTCGGTCGCCCTCAATCCAGCGTTCAACCAGAATATACAGATCCGTCCACACGGTCTGCGGGCAGGCATAACCACACCAGACGCGACCCAATGCCGAAGTGAACAGGAACAACCCCAACCCGGCCATGATCAATAGACCTGCGACAAAGTAGAACTCATGCGGCCAAATCTCGATCCAAAAGAAATAGAAACGACGATTCGCCAAATCCAACAGCACCGCCTGATCCGGCAGGCTGGGCCCGCGGTCCCATCTGATCCATGGCGTCACGTAATAAATGCCCAGCGTGACAGCCATAATGATCCATTTCAGGTTACGAAATGGCCCGGATACGCGCCGGGGAAAGATAGGCTCCCTTGCGGCGTAAAGGCTGGGGGCGGGGTCGGAATCGCTCACGGGATGGCTCCAGATGTAGCTATGTTTTTCGCGTCTTGTTCCAGATCACAAAGGTAGTCTCTTTGACATGGGTCAAAAGAGCATCGTACAGACACCTTTTGTCACAGCGCCCCGGACTGCGACCGAAGCCAACGGACAAAGATCTTGGTAGCAGGGCGAAGTGGAAAATCACCCGTTACAATATGATACCCGCTATTTTGTGGCTCGCAAAACAGTTCGACAAGCTGCCCCAACGCAATGTCGGCTTCGACAAAATGCCGCGCCGTGACGGTTACGCCCTGCCCGGCGCGCAACGCGTCCAGCAAGAGGTTTCCAGGCAAGGCGATCCGACCCGCGCGTGGACCGTGTTCGACGCCGTGCCGCGCCAGCCATGTTGTGGCTTCGGTCGTCCCCAACTCTTCCAGCCACGGGAGCTGGCTCAATTCCTGCGGCGTCCAATCGGACCGACCGCCCAAAAGGGTCCGCGCCGCGACAATCACGATGGGGCTGCTCAACAACAGGTCCGAGGCGATGCCAGACCAATCACCGCCGCCATAGCGGATCGCAACATCCACACCTCCGGGGCTCGGGTTGACCAGTTTCGGCGTCGGGTCCAAAGCCAAGGGAATATCTGGGAATTCTGCTTGAAAGGCAGGCAAGCGCGGCATCAGCCAGGACGCTGCGAACGAGGGGGTCAGAGAGACGTGGACAGGGCGGTCCTGATCCGTTTGCATCAGGGCTGCGACCGCGGCCCCGATTGTGCCAAATCCCAGATGAGTTGCGCGCGCCAGCTTTTCCCCCTCGGGGGTCAGGGTCATGGATTTCCCTGATCGGTCCAACAGCGATACGCCCAGGTGCTTTTCCAAAACCCGCAATTGCTGACTGATGGCTGCGTGACTGACGTTCAACGCCGCACCTGCCTGCACAATATTCTCGGCCTCGGCGAAGGCAGAAAATGCCCGAAGCGAGGCCAGAGGTGGCATTTTCATCCAATCCATTTGTAAGCCTTACTTACACAAGAGAATTGGAATTGAGTCGCATTTTTCAGTCAGAAGTTCAATCTTTTCTGCATTCTCAGTTTAAAGAATGGAGAGGCAAAATGCTCTCAATCCTTGCAAAAAGCTTCATGATCGCCACTCACACCAGAGATCGCGATGAACGTACCGGCAAGCCCCGCCTGGGGTCGCGGCCAAAACACTGGCCAGCACATGATCATTGGAAAGGAAAAGGTCCAGCGCACGAAAAGGTGCATCTGGACCTCATCATTCGGGATCAGTAATCTGTGAAATTAGCACCGGCTGTTCAGGAAACGCGCGAACAGATGGAACAGCCGGTGCCTCAACCTTCGGGCGGCGAACCGTCCGAAGGTATTCTTCAAACCTTACTGACCACCACCCAACTGGTGGACATAGGCAGTCACAGCGCGGATTTGCGCCTCAGTCAGGCGGTTTTCCCAAGCGGGCATCACGCCGAAGCGACTGTAAGTGACTGTCTGGGTCAGAGCTTCTTCGCTGCCACCATAGAGCCAGATCGCATCGGTCAGGTTCGGCGCACCCTGGAACACATCGCCCGTGCCGTCTTCGCCATGACAAGCGGCACAGTTGTCTTCGAAAACAACCTTGCCCGCTTGCGCTGCGGCGTCATCGGTCTGCGCGTTGGTCAGGGACATGACGTACTGAACGACCTGCGTGATCTCTTCTTTCTCAAGAAGCTCTCCAAAGGCCGGCATCTCGGAATAGCGCGCGTCGTCGCTTTCTTCGTTCCGAATACCGTGGGCAATGGTGAACTCGATATCTTCGAGCGTTCCGCCCCACAGCCACGCATCATCCAGCAGGTTCGGGAAGCCGGGTGCACCCTGCGCGCCTGAACCGTGGCACTGCGCACACCAGGTACGGAATACCGCGCCGCCCGAGTTTACCGCGAATTGCTGCAGCTCAGGGTCTTTCGAGATGTCCTCAAGAGACGTTTCCACCAGCTTGGCATTCCAAGGTGCGTTGGCCTCCTGGAAGGCAACCATCTCTTCCTGCACCAGCTCACGAGACGACCAGCCAAGAACACCAGCGGTCGCTGACTGAACCAACGGCCACGCCGGATACATGATCGTGTAGATCACGCCCCAGATAATCGTGACGTAGAAGGTCCACAGCCACCAGCGGGGCATCGGGTTGTCAAACTCTTCGATACCGTCCCAGCTGTGACCCGTGGTGTTCGGATCACCCGGCAGTTTATCAGATGTCTTGCTCATGGCCGCGCCTCCTTGGGTGTGGCGGGTTTATCGTCGCCCTGCAGGGGCGCTGGTGCGTCTGCATGCCGGAAGGGGATATTGGCGGTGTCCTTGTATTCCTTGCTGGCACCGGGGCGGAAAACCCAGATCACGATGCCAACGAAGAATGCGAACAACAGCAACAACATCCAGCTATCCGCGAACTGCCTGAGGAGTGTATACTCTTCCATCACACCCTCCTTTAGCGGCTTGGGTCCGGGGTGAAGGTCGAGAAGTCGACCAGCGTTCCCAGCATCTGAAGATAAGCCACCATCGCGTCCGCTTCGGTCAGCTCGGGCTGACCGTCGAAGTTGCGCACGCTGACCTTGTCGCCATAGCGCTCCAGCAGCCCGTCATAGTCGCTGTCGGGATCAGCCTGCGCACGGAAGTCGGCCTCGGCATTGGCCAGCATTTCTTCGGTGTAGGGCGTGCCGACAAGGGCGTTCGCCTTCATGATGTCACCGATATACTTGCCGTCCAACTTGCGATGCTCGAGGAAACCGTATTTCGGCATCACCGATTCCGGCACAACCGACTGCGGATCACGCAGGTGGTCCACATGCCACTGGTCCGAGTAACGGCCACCCACACGGGCCAAATCAGGCCCGGTGCGTTTCGACCCCCACTGGAACGGGTGGTCATACATCGACTCGGCCGCCAGCGAATAGTGCCCGTACCGTTCGACCTCGTCCCGCATGGGGCGGATCATCTGGCTGTGGCAGACATAGCAGCCTTCGCGGATGTAGATTTCACGCCCTGCCATTTCGAGGGGGGTGTAGGGGCGCATCCCCTCCACCTTCTCGATGGTGTTCTCAAGATAGAACAGCGGGGTGATCTGCACGATGCCACCGATGGTCACGACCAGAAAGCTGAACACCAGCAGGAGGGTCGCGTTGGTCTCGAGGATCTTATGTTTGTCGAGAATTGCCATTGCTCCGGCCCTCCTTATTCAGCCGGGACCGCGACGGACAGGCTGGCCTCTTTGGCCGGCGCTTTCCGCACAGTCATCCACAGGTTGTAGCACATGATCACGGCACCAGCGACGAACATCACGCCACCCAAGGCACGCACCACATACATGGGGAACTTGGCAGCCACGGTGTCAGCGAACGAGTTCACCAAAAAGCCGTTGGCATCCACTTCGCGCCACATCAGGCCCTCCATGATACCGGTGACCCACATCGACGCGGCATAGAGAACGATGCCGATCGTAGCGAGCCAGAAGTGCCAGCTAACCATTTGCAGCGAGTACAAACGCTCACGCTTCCACAGGACAGGCACCAAGTAGTACAGCGCGCCAAAGGTGATCATACCGTTCCAGCCCAACGCGCCCGAGTGTACGTGACCAATGGTCCAGTCAGTATAGTGAGACAGGCTGTTCACGGCACGAATCGACATCATCGGACCTTCGAAGGTGGACATGCCATAGAAACCGACCGAGATGACCATCATGCGAATGATCGGGTCAGTGCGCAGTTTGTCCCATGCGCCCGAAAGGGTCATCAGACCGTTGATCATACCACCCCACGAAGGCATCCACAGCACGACCGAGAACACCATACCCAGCGTCGAAGCCCAGTCAGGCAGCGCGGTATAGTGCAGGTGGTGCGGACCGGCCCAGATATACAGGAAGATCAGGGCCCAGAAGTGGATGATCGACAGCTTGTACGAGAATACCGGACGTTCCGCCTGTTTCGGGATGAAGTAATACATCATGCCCAGGAAACCCGCAGTCAGGAAGAAGCCCACGGCGTTGTGGCCGTACCACCACTGGATCATAGCGTCTTGCACGCCCGACCAGACGATGACGGATTTAGACCCCCAGATGCTGACCGGGATGGTCAGGTTGTTGACCACGTGCAGCATCGCAACGGTGACGATAAAGGCTAGGTAAAACCAGTTGGCCACATAGATATGCGGCTCTTTCCGTTTAATGACTGTGCCCAGGAAAACGGCCAGATACGCGACCCAGACGATAGTCAACCACAGGTCAACATACCATTCGGGTTCGGCATATTCCTTGGATTGCGTGCCACCCAAAACATAGCCGGTCGCCGCCAGCACGATGAACAGCTGATAACCCCAGAACACGAACCACGCCAAATTGCCGCCCCAAAGACGCGCAGCGCTGGTGCGCTGTACCACGTAGAACGAGGTCGCAATCAACGCGTTGCCGCCAAAGGCGAAAATCACCGCAGATGTATGCAGTGGACGCAACCGACCAAAGTTCAGATAGCCCTGCGCCCATTCAAAGTTCAGCGCGGGAAAGGCCAATTGAAAGGCGATGAATGTTCCGGCGATGAACCCGATCACGCCCCAGAAGGCAGTCGCGATAACGCCATAGCGGATCACGCCGTCCATATACTCGGCCGAGTGGTCCACGAGGATATCTGGCTCATCGGTGTTTCTAAGCGTCCAGATGAACAATCCGCCGGCGATCAGCATCACCAGAATTGCATGCACCTGATACGCCAAATCGCGTGCATAATTTGTCCCGATCGCGGCAAAAACCACGATCAGACCAAGCACGATCAGCTTGATGTAATTTGACATATTGCGTCCCTTTGCCATGCTCTGCGCGATTCTCTTATATCGCAGAACCTTTTTGACTGGCTGTTCTTTTTTCGGACAGCCGCTTTAACTGCTTTGATCTGTGTCAAGACAGGACGCTGAATACTATGACAATCCTAAAGAAACGACTGGGCTGGAAAGTCGCAGCTTACAACGGTTCGAAGGTAAGAGGTCAAAAATGGCTTACAAATCTCTTCTCACTGTGATGACAGATTCCACGCAATCGAATGCGGCCCTTGCGCAGATGGCGGCACTTGCTTTGGCACAGGATGCCCATGCCGAGGCGCTGTGTCTGGGCGTGGATCGTAGTCAGACAGGGTATTACTATGCCGGCGCAAATGCGTTGATCCTGCAGGAAACACTAAGCCGCGCCAACGCCGAAGCAGAAGAAGTGCTGGAATATGCCAACGCGTTTCTGGGGAAATCCGGTGTTCGGTGGTCTGCCGAAAGTGGCGTGGCTCAGATCGCCGATATTGGACGTCATGTCGCCCATCGCGCGCGGTTTTCGGATCTGGTTGTTCTGCCCCAGCCCTATGGCGAAGATCGGGGCGCAGAATGCGAACCCATAGTCGAAGCCGCGATGTTCGAGGGACACGCGCCCGTGCTTATCACCCCGGAGAACGCAAAGCCGTTCGAACGACCGGGGACGATTCTGATCGGCTGGAACGAAAGCGTTGAGGCCATGCGCGCCATACGCCGCGCCCTGCCCTTCCTGCAACAGGCCGAACTTGTGCGGATCGTCGTGATCGACCCACCCCGCCACGGGCCGGATCGGTCCGACCCAGGGGGGATGCTGTCGCAAATGCTGGCACGGCACGGAGTAAAGTGCGAAATCGACGTTCTCAGCAAAACGATGACACGCGTGTCAGACATCCTGAATCGCCACGCCTCGGACACTGAAGCTGACATGATTGTCATGGGCGCCTACGGGCATTCGAGATTCCGCGAAGCCATTCTGGGCGGCGCCACTCGGAACATGCTGGAACAATCCCCGGTTCCCGTATTTCTGGCGCATTAAAGCCGGTAAGTTAGTAAAACCGCCCCTAATAAGGGCGGTTTTTTACCCTCGTCTTACAAGGCCGATCAGGAACAGCAGAATGACTGCGCCGATCGTGGCAAAGAATATTGACGAGAACAGGCCGCCCCCGACCGAAAAGCCAAGCGCCGGAAAGACCGTCCCCGCCAGAAACGCGCCAACGACTCCGACAATAATGTTTCCAAACAGACCGAAGCCCCGGCCTTCCATGATCTTGCCGGAAAGCCAACCGGCAATGGCGCCAATGAAGATCATGGCGAGAAGGCTACTGAATTCCATGGTTTGCTCCTGAATTGACTGCACTCAGGCCACTAAACCACGACTACTGCGTCAGGTCACGTCAGACCAGAAAACCACCGTCTGAATCGTCACCAGCTTCTTCCATCAGACGTCCCATATCGGGGATGGTCACGTGACGCTTGCCCTCAAGGGTAATGACGCCGTCCCGTTTCAGCGCCGAAATCTGGCGGCTGACCGTCTCCAAAGTCAAACCAAGGTAGTCCGCCATCGCCTCGCGGGTCAGAGGCAAATCAAAGACGATCGGGCCGGCGTTCCCCTCGTGGCTGATCGAAGCATCCCGACGGGCGATGATGGACAACAGGCTGGCAATCTTTTCACGGGCGGTCTTACGCCCTAGCACCAACATCCATTCACGTGCTGCATCCAGTTCATCCAACGTCATCTGCAGCAGGCGATGAGCGATATGCGGGGTTTCGTTCATCATCTCTTCGAAGGGCTTCTTGCGAAAGCAGCACATCACCAGATCTGTCGTAGCCTGCACGTCGTAGGGCGCCGACTCGCGACCGGGGCGCCCCACAAAATCGCTGGGCAGCAATAGACCGACCATCTGAGTACGGCCGTCTTCCATCGTTTGCGTCAAAGACGCGATGCCCGACACGACCGAACCCACGAAATTCATCTGATCCCCAGACCACAGGATTGTCTGACCAGCCTCGAAACTGCGGTAATACTTAATGCCTTCAAGCTTTTCCAACTCATTGGCATCGCAATGCGCGCACACCGCCCGATGTCGAATGGGGCAGTCGGCACAATTGGTATGGTCGATCTTGAACATCGGTGTCATGCGGGTTTCCACTTGATCTCTATCAAGGTTTATTTGCGAGCCGTCCTCTAACGGTATCGCCATGATTGTTAAACCACAACTGGCACAGCTTGGACTATTTGACGCGAAAGTACCGCGTTACACAAGCTATCCAACCGCCCCCCACTTCAACAATGGCGTGGGGGAAAATCGTTATGGCGACTGGATTTCCAAGATTAAGCCCGGCAGCGCCATCTCTTTGTACATCCATGTTCCGTTCTGCCGCAGGCTTTGCTGGTTCTGTGCCTGCCGCACGCAAGGAACCCAGACCGACAATCCGGTCATTGCCTATGTGGACGTGTTGAAGGCCGAGCTGGATCTGCTGGCCGAACGCCTGCCCCAAGGGGTGACACTGTCGCGCCTGCATTGGGGCGGCGGTACGCCCACCTTGCTGAACCCGGATCTGATGAGAAATCTCGCGGCTCATATTCTGGATGTGGTTCCCTTGGGTGCTGACGCGGAATTCTCGGTCGAGATCGACCCGAACGAAATTGACGCAGATCGGCTGGATGCATTGGCCGAGGCGGGTATGAACCGGGCCTCGATCGGGGTTCAGGACTTCGACGATGAAATCCAGAAAACCATTGGCCGGATTCAAAGCTATGACACCACGCGCAACGCGGTCGATATGATCCGCGCCCGTGGGATTTCCAGCTTGAATGCAGACATCCTGTATGGCTTGCCGCATCAGACCAAAACACGAATGACCGAAAGCGTGCAGAAGCTTCTGTCTCTTAACCCGGACCGGGTGGCGCTTTATGGATACGCCCATGTGCCATGGATGGCCAAGCGACAGCAGCTGATCCCGTCAGATGCCCTGCCCACGCCGGAACAGCGGCTGGATCTTTTCGACACGGCTCGCCGCCTTTTCATGTGGGACAACTACGCGGAAATCGGAATCGACCACTTCGCCACGCAGGATGACGGTCTGACCCATGCCTTGAAAGCAGGGCGGCTCAAGCGAAATTTCCAGGGATATACTGACGATCAGGCCGAAGTGTTGATCGGAGTCGGGGCCAGTTCGATCTCACGCTTTCCACAAGGCTATGCCCAGAACGCACCCGCGACGTCGGCCCACACAAAAGCAATCCGCGAAGGGCGTTTCTCGACGTCTCGCGGGCATATGTTCAAAGGGCAGGATGTTCTGCGAGCGCGTTTGATCGAAGCGCTGATGTGCGACTTTCAGATCAATTCGGCGGAGATCCTGCGCGATCACGAAGTATCGGCCACTGAACTGAATCAGATGTTCCAAACGGCCAATGCCGCGTTCGACAACCTGTTGCGCGTCACCGACGAAGGGCTGTTTATTCCGCCCGAGGCCCGCGCCCTGACCCGGATGATTGCTCGCAGTTTCGACGCCTATGACCTGAGCAAAGCTGGCCACAGCTCGGCGATCTGACGTCTTGCATTTGGGCAGGCTCTGCGGCCTGTCACCGTGACATTCGTGCAGGGGCTTGACGCAGGTATCCGATTTTCTCCACACTTGGGGGGTGCGATCCGCACCCTGAGGCAGGTGAATTCGCAGACAGTTCTTGCCGACGCATCCGCGTGGGACGACCCTGTTCGTGCAGGTATTACTGCAACCTGAAAGAGGGACAGCACTCATGCGCGTTTTCACCGTCCTCGGCCCCAGTCAGTCGGGCAAGACAACCCTGGTCGAGGCCATCAGCCGCCTCGACGGTCGACCCACCACATTCGACGTGTCCGGAACCGTGCATTTGCACGGTTTTTCTTATTTGGGCGAGCAATGGTGCGCCGTTGACGTGGATGGCGGCGGGGATAACCTGGGCTATGTCGGCCCGGCGATGGCCATTTCCGACGCGGCTGTTGTGGTTGTGCCCCCGGACCCGGACGCAGCCGTTCTGTGCGCCCCTTATCTGAGGTTGGTGGAAGAGGCCGGGATTCCCTGCTTCCTTTTCATCAACCGGATGGACAGCCCGAATGGACGCATTAGGGATATCATCGCGGCACTACAGACCTATTGCGTTCATCACATCGCGTTGCGGCAAGTGCCCATCCGTGACGGAGACTCCATCGTTGGCGCGGTCGATCTGATTTCGGAACGGGCCTGGAAATACCAGGAGGGGAAACCTTCCAACCTGATCGAGTTGCCCCAATCTGTGGAAGACCGTGAACAAGAAGCCCGAACCGAACTTTTGGAAACTCTGTCCGACTTTGATGACAACCTGCTCGAGCAACTGATCGAAGACAAACAGCCCCCCAGCGCCGAGATTTATGACCTTGCCGCGCAGGTGCTGCAGAACCATCAGCTTATCCCGGCCTGTCTGGGGTCCGCCAGCCATGGAAACGGCCTGACACGCCTGATGAAAGCCCTGCGGCATGAAGCGCCCGAGTTTGACATCGCAGCCGGACGCGACGAAGCCGCCGAAAACGCCCGCGCGATCGCCGGGTTTGCCGATGTGAAAAAACATATCGGCAAGATCATTGTCCTACGCGGACTGGGCGACGGCGTAAAAGCCCATGAGCCGCTGGGAGGTGAAACCGTTGGCAATCTGACGGGACTGGATGCAAAAACCCAGATCGACAAGCTGGGCGCGGGTCAAATCGGGTTGGCGGTCAAATCTGATCACCTGAACCCCGGCAATCTCTATGACAGCAAAGAGGCCACGCCGTTGCCCGAGTGGGCCTTATCCCATCCGGCGGCTCACCGTCAGGTGGTCTCACCCGCGCATGAACGCGACGATGTGCGTTTGTCCAATGCCCTGACCCGGCTGGTTGAGATTGACCCGGGCCTACACATGGAACAGGACGAACTTAGCGGTCATTCAGTTCTGGGATCGCAGGGTCCGCAGCATATGCGCCGTGTCAGCGCGAAACTGGCCGAAGACTTCGGGATCGAGATCGTCGCCGATCCGGTTGAAACCGCGTATCGGGAAACCATTCGCACACCGATTGAACATCGCCATCGCCATCGCAAACAGTCCGGCGGGGCCGGGCAATTCGCCGATGTCGTCATCTCGGTTGCGCCCATGCCACGCGGATCGGGGTTCCAGTTCGAAGAGGTGGTCAAGGGCGGCGCAGTGCCGCGCAACTATATCCCCTCGGTCGAACATGGGGCCAAAGACGCGCTTGAACAGGGTCCCGAGGGGTTCCCGGTTGTCGATGTGAAAATCACGCTGAGCGACGGCAAGCATCACAATGTGGACAGCTCGGATTATGCCTTCCGCACCGCCGGAAAAAACGCCGTGCGAGAAGCGCTGCCACAGGCCAAGCCCGTGGTGCTGCAGCCGATCCTAAATGCCGAGATTCACCTGCCTTCGGATTTCGTGGGCGACCTTGTTCCCACGATCAGCTCGCTTCAGGGTCAGGTTCTGGGCTTTGAGGGCAATCCCAACGCCTCAGGCTGGGAGATTTTCAACGCGCAGCTACCGGCAGTAGCCGAGGATGAACTGCACCGCAGTCTGGCCAGCGCGACACGCGGCACCGGCTGGGTCAAGCTGAGCTTTGATCACTATGAAGAACTGCGCGGCCCGGTGCCAAAACCGGTGGCTAAGGAAAAAGCCAGCGCCTGAGCAAATTGTAGGGCGGGCTTCAGCCTGCCGCTGCGATCAATTCACGGGTGTAGTCTGTCTGGGCGTTCTCAAACAAATCCTCGGCGGTGCCCATTTCAACCACATCACCGTTTCGCATAACGATAACGTTATGGGACATGGCGCGCACGACCTTCAGATCGTGGCTAATGAACAGGTAGGCCAAACCGTATTTCTTCTGCAGGTCACGCAGCAAGTCGACGATTTGAACCTGCACCGTCATGTCCAGCGCACTGGTCGGTTCATCCAGAACCAGCAACTTGGGCCGCAACACCATCGCACGCGCGATGGCGATCCGCTGACGCTGACCGCCTGAAAACTCGTGCGGGTACCGGTCCATTGCAGCCGGATCCAGCCCCACTTCCGTCATCACCTCAGTCACCAGTTCACGCGGGGCGCGGTGCGGGTCGACTTTGTGAATTGCCAAACCTTCGGCAATGATCTGCTGGCACGTCATACGCGGGCTCAGGCTACCGAACGGGTCCTGAAACACGATCTGCATGTCCTTGCGCAGGCGCCGCAGTTCTCGCGTGGACCAACGCCGGACATCCTGATCGCGGAAGGTGATGCCACCCTCGGACGCAATCAGGCGCATGATCGCCAAAGCCAGCGTTGTCTTGCCCGAACCACTTTCGCCCACAATTCCCAACGTCTCACCCGCCCGCACGCTAAGCGTGGCGTCGTTGACCGCCTTGACGTGTCCCACCGTCCGCTTCAGGAACCCGCGCTGGATTGGAAACCAGACCTTAAGGTGATCTGTTCGCGCGACCTCTTCTGCGTCTGCGGCCACCGCTTGCGGGTGACCGGACGGCTCGGCCGCCAGCAGCTTGCGCGTATAAGGGTGTTGTGGGTTGTCGAAAATCGCGACTGTCGGGCCGGTTTCGACGATTTCACCATCCTTCATCACGCACACACGGTCCGCAATCCGGCGTACAATGCCAAGGTCATGGGTAATGAACAGCATTCCCATATTTTCGGATTTCTGCAACTCGGCCAGCAGTTCCAGGATCTGTGCCTGAATAGTGACGTCCAGCGCCGTTGTCGGTTCATCCGCGATCAGAATGTCGGGCTTGTTGGCCAGCGCCATCGCGATCATCACGCGTTGGCGCTGCCCGCCCGACAACTGGTGCGGATAGCTGTCCAGTCGATCCTGCGGGTCGCGAATACCAACCTTTGTCAGCAGCTCGACAATTCGGTCACGCGCCGCATCACCGGTCAAGCCCTGATGCAGGGCCAGAGACTCAGCCATCTGTTTCTGGATCGTGTGCAGCGGGTTGAGCGAGGTCATCGGCTCTTGGAAGATAAAGCTGATGTCGTTGCCGCGCACATCCATCAACCTGTCCTCGGACGCGCCGATCATCTCATTCCCGTCATAGCGAACCGAGCCTTCGACGATCGCGCTGTCGCCCAGCAGCGACACTGTCGACAAGGCCGTAACGGATTTTCCCGACCCGGACTCACCTACCAGAGCTACCGTTTCACCACGATCGACGGTGAACGACACCCCTTTCACCGCCGCGCTGACCTGCCCGTCCTGTTTGAACGAGACCTTGAGGTTGTTCACATCCAAAAGGCTCATGAGAAGGTCTTTCTGGGATCAAACGCATCGCGCACGCCTTCAAAAATGAAGACCAGCAACGACAGCATGATGGCAAAGGTGAAAAAGGCAGTGAAGGCCAGCCACGGTGCCTGCAGGTTCTGTTTCGCCTGCAAGGTCAGTTCACCCAGCGAGGGGGCCGAGGATGGCAGGCCAAAGCCAAGGAAATCCAATGAAGCCAGACCGCCAATGGTTCCCGTGACGATAAACGGCATGAAGGTCAGCGTCGCGACCATCGCATTCGGCAGCATGTGCCGGAACATGATGGTCATGTTGCCCACGCCCAGCGCCCGCGCCGCGCGCACATATTCAAGGTTCCGGGCCCGCAGGAATTCGGCCCGGACAACCCCAACCAGCCCTGTCCAGCTAAACAGGATCATCAACGCAACCAGCAACCAGAAACTTCGGCCCAGAATGGCAAACATGATGATGATCACGTAAAGCGAGGGGGTCGCGGACCATATCTCGATGATCCGCTGGAAGATCAGGTCCAGCCATCCGCCAAAGAACCCCTGAATGGCTCCGGCGAAAATCCCGATCAGGCTGGCAACGCCGGTAACCATCAGGGTGAACAGGATCGACAGCCGGAATCCGTAAATCACCCGCGCCAGCACATCGCGCTTGGTGTCGTCCGTGCCCAGAAGGTTCTGGCCATTTGGCGGCAGCGGCGCGGCACCCGGCCGGTCAACGCTGGTGTTGAAGGAATAGGGGATCAGGGGCCAGATGGCCCATCCGCGCTCGAACCCTTCGGCTTGGAACGTACCGGCGTCGATCTGCTCGATAATGCCCTCGGGGTCGTCAAAACATTGCTCCAACCCGCCGCTGTCGATCAGGCAGCGCACCTCAGGATCGCGATAGATCGCTTCGGTCTGGAAATCGCCCCCAAATTCGGTTTCGGCATAGAAGTTGAAAACGGGCGTGTAAAACTCGCCCCGGTATTTCACGAGGATCGGTTTGTCATTGGCGATGAATTCGGCAAAGAGCGACAGGCCGAACAGGATCGAAAAAATGATCAGCGACCAGAATGCGCGGCCATTGCGCCGAAAATTGCGCCAGCGACGTTGGTTCAGCGGAGAAAGCGCCATCTACCCCTCCCGCTTTTCGAAATCGATGCGCGGGTCGACCAGCACATACATCAGATCACTGATGATGCCGACAACCAGACCCATCAGGCCAAAGATAAACAGCGTGCCAAAGATCACCGGGTAATCGCGAGCAACGGCGGCCTCGAACCCCAATCGGCCCAACCCATCCAGCGAGAAGATAGTTTCGATAATGATCGACCCGCCAAAGAACACGCCGATGAACACAGCAGGGAACCCGGCGATCACGATCAGCATGGCGTTGCGAAACACGTGACCGTACAGCACCTTGCCTTCGCTCAAACCTTTGGCGCGGGCTGTCATCACGTACTGTTTCTTAATCTCGTCCAGGAACGAGTTCTTGGTCAGCAGCGTCAGGGTCGCAAAGGCCGAGATGGTCAGCGCGATAATCGGCAAAGTGATGTGCCAGAAATAGTCCGCAATTTTTCCCATCAGGCTAAGGCTGTCCCAATTGTCCGATGTCAGCCCCCGCAACGGGAAAATCTGCCAATATGACCCACCAGCAAACAGCACCAGCAACAGGATTGCGAACAGGAAACCGGGAATGGCATAAGCCACGATGATCGTGCCGCTTGTCCAGGTGTCAAAGGTCGAACCATCCTTGATCGCCTTGCGAATGCCCAGCGGGATCGACACCAGATAAGCAATCAGCGTCGACCACAGACCCAGCGAGATCGAGACAGGCATTTTTTCGAGGACCAGATCAATAACGCTGATCGACCGGAAATAGCTCTCGCCAAAGTCCAGTGTCAGGTAGTTGCCCATCATGGACAGGAACCGTTCCAGCGGCGGCTTGTCGAACCCGAACTCTTTTTCCAGCTCTGCAATGAATTCCGGCGGCAATCCTCGGGCGCCGACGTATTTGTCGTCAAACGAGCCTCCGGCGGGTTCGGCGGCGGCACCGGCATCTCCGGCACCGGCGAAGCCCGCAAAAACGTCGCCTTGGCCTTCGATCTGCGCGATAATCTGTTCGATCGGTCCACCCGGTACAAACTGAACCAGTGTGAAGTTGACGATCATAATGCCCAGAAGCGTGGGAATAACCAGCAACAGACGTCTTAGTATATATGCGCCCATGTTACCGCAGCGCGCCCTTCGCCTTTAATGCAGCCTCTTTCTCGGGGTTGACCCACCAAAGATCGAGATAGCCAAGCGTAAATGGCGGCAGGTTTTCGGGGTACTCATACATGTCGTAATAGGCCGTCCAGTAGTCCGCCACATATCCATCGGGGATGATGAAGAACTCGTACCGCAACACACGATCCAGCGCCATAAGCGCCGCGTCCTGTTCCGCCTGATTTGTGGTGTCAAAAGAGGCTTCGATCACGGCATCCACCAGCGGGCTGGCAAGTCCGGCGGGGTTGAACAGGCTGAACGCTGCCTCTTCCGAACCATACATCTGGCTCAAACCGCCACCGGTCGACAGGAATGATCCATACCGATTGGAATACACCATATCGTAATCCCGCTCGCGCCTGCGCAAGGTGAACTGAGACGGGTCCACCTTTTCCGCCGAAGCGTCAACGCCGATCGACTGCAGGTTCTGCACAAAGGTTTCGATCATCGTCGCGGTCGAGGTTGGAATACTGGACGCATAGGGAATGTTCACCTTCAGGGTTTCACCTGCCGCATTGCGACGCAGATTTCCATCGCCCACCGGCCACCCGGCCTCATCCAGAAGTTTCGACGCCTTGCGCAGGTTGCGGCGATCGTTCAACCGCGCCGGGTTGGACTCGTGCGTCAACAGGGCCGGTTCGCTCAGAACATCTGCTGGGACCACATCACCCAGCGACTCCAGAAACGCCAGTTCAGCACCTTCCGGCGCGCCGGTGGCTTCTAGATGCGTGCCCTGAACAAAAGAGTTCCGGGGAGTATTTAACCCGAACATCAGTGATTCATTGGCCCATTCGAAATTGAACGCCAGCGCCAAAGCCTTGCGCACGTTTTTATCCGCGAATTGGGGCTTGCCGAGGTTGAAGACAAAGCCCGATGGTGTCGGTGGGCTGCCATCGGTGATTTCATCCCGCACGACCGAGCCTGCGCTTAGTTTTGGAAAGTCGTAGCTAGAGGCCCAGAGTTTTGGGTCACTTTCGATACGCATGGTATACTCACCCGCCTTGAACCCTTCGAAGGCGGCGGTCTGGTCGGCGAAATACTCGACCCGTATGGTGCCATAATTGTTGCGGCCCACATTGATCGGCAGATCTTTCGCCCAATAATCGTCCCGAAGCTTGTAAACGATGCGGCGATTGATGTCGTAGCTGTCAAGTTTGTACGGCCCCGAGCCCACCGCCACCTCAAGCCGGGGTTCATCCAGACGCCTGCTCTCGTCCGCTTCGAACCACGCTTTTGAGAAAACTGGCGTTGATCCGACAGTTTCAATCAACCCCCGTCTTGTCACGTCGGGGCTGAAGGTGAACTTGACTGTGTGGTCATCCAGCGCCTCAGCCCCGGTAACCATCCGCCCAACCGCCTGCGCATAGGATGGCAGACCCTGTTCGATAAACAGGCGATGGCTATAGACCACATCCTCGGCCGTGACCGGCGTTCCGTCCCAAAACGTCGCCTCGGGGCGCATGTGGAAAATC
The DNA here is from genome assembly GCF_013034585.1 of Ruegeria sp. HKCCA5426. Classification (NCBI taxonomy): domain Bacteria; kingdom Pseudomonadati; phylum Pseudomonadota; class Alphaproteobacteria; order Rhodobacterales; family Roseobacteraceae; genus Ruegeria; species Ruegeria sp. HKCCA5426. Next base: position 172,507 of record NZ_WQGH01000003.1, on the reverse strand, counting down.
ACATAATTGCGGCCTTCGTCGTATTCCATGCTTTCCGCGAGCAAACCGTAATATTGCCCGACGCTGTCCGAAGTACTGTCGATCAACGAGTCGTATTGCAGCGTCGTAAGCGCCCCGGCCCGGCCTTTGCGCGAGTACGGGTTCAGAGAATCGAATGTACCTGATCCAGCAAGCGACAACTCTCCGCCCTTTGGGGCATCGGGGTTCACATAGTTCAGGTGCGGATAGTCAGCGGGATAGTCGAGGTTTCCAAAGTAGGAATAGCCGTGGCTGCGGGTGACGTTTTCCTCGGCGGCAACAGCTTTGTCACCAACCCCAAGCATGAGCGCCGCGGCAATTCCCATAAAGGCTGCCCAAGGCCGAACAGTCGTTACGCGCGGTGCAGGCGGCAGGGGTTTCATATGCTCATCCTCTGGTTCGTTGACTTCTTTAACCTTGTAAGCGCCAGCTAAAAGACCAGCGCTGTCATATGCAAGTTTAGAATGCGTGAACGCTTTGTGAAGTTCTTCTTAAACAAAAATAAAGCCGCTGCGGGAAGCAGCGGCTTTGAAAATCGGGAAAACCGAGTATCGGATCAGTTGCCGATTGTCTGCAGATAAGCAATCAGGTCGGCGCGCTCTTGCGGCTTTTTCAGGCCGGCAAAGCTCATGGAAGTGCCCGAGATATACGCGCTTGGGCGCTCCAGGAAGGCATCCAGCGCTTCGGGTGTCCAGTTTCCGCCATGGGCCTGCATGGCAGCTGAGTAGCCTGTGAAACCGTTTGCCGAGGCGACCGGGCGGTCAACTACACCGTACAGGTAGGGGCCGGTGCCGTTCGCGCCGTCTTCCAGCTTGTGACATGCGGTGCACTTGCGGAAAACTCTGGCGCCTTTTTCGGGGTCAGCGGCGGCCAGCATATCTTCGAAAACCACCTCTTCGCCGTCAGCGCTTTCACCCGCGCTTTCGGTTTCGATGATATATGCGGCTGTCTCGCCATGCCCATCGGCGTGGTAAAGAGCTTCGGCACCCCATTTGGCCAGAAGCAGCACCAGAAAGGTGCCAAACAGGCCTGCGGCGGCCTTGGTAACTGTCATCGTGTCGAACATTGATCGCGAGTCCATTTCAGCTGTCTGCGGGGTGTCTAAGGCTTCCCCTAGCAAGAGGCAAGGTATAGACACCGCGACTAAACGCCCAATTCAAGAACTTGTTGCACGGAATCGACCAAATGACCAAACGTATCGCATTTCAGGGAGAACCCGGCGCCTATAGTCACGAGGCCTGCCGCAATGCCCGCCCCGACATGGAGGCCCTGCCCTGCCGCACATTCGAGGATGTGATCGAATCGGTCCGATCGGGTGAAGCTGATCTGGCGATGCTGCCGGTGGAAAACACGACCTATGGCCGCGTCGCCGACATACACCGTCTACTGCCCCATAGCGGCCTGCACATCATTGACGAGGCATTTGTCCGGGTTCACATCAATCTACTGACCGTTCCGGGCGCCAAGCTTGAAGATATTACCGAGGCGCACTCTCATCTGGTTTTGCTGCCGCAATGTGCAGAGTTCCTGAAGAAGCACGGAATCAAAGGCCGTGTCAGCCCGGACAATGCCCGCGCCGCCCGCGAAGTTTCAGAGCAGGGCGATCTGCATTCGGCGGCGCTGGCCAGTGAACTGGCTGGCGAAATTTACGGCCTGAACGTCATGGCCCGACACATTGAAGATCGCGACAACAACACCACCCGGTTTCTGGTCATGTCGCATCAGGCGGATATGTCCCGGCGTGGCGAACACGGCATGATCACCAGCTTTGTCTTTCAGGTGCGCAATATTCCTGCGGCGCTGTACAAGGCGATGGGCGGATTCGCGACCAATGGCATCAACATGACCAAGCTGGAAAGTTACATGGTGGATGGATCATTCACCGCCACGCAATTCTACGCGGACATCGTCGGACACCCGGAAGACCGGAATGTAAAACTGGCGATGGAAGAGCTGGAGCACTTTACCACCAACGTCGAGATTCTGGGCGTCTACCCGGCTGCCCAGCCGCGCGGCTAGCAGCTTTTTCCTGCGGCGCCTGCCAAATCCGGTCCGATGCCATGATGATGTCGTTCTTCCATCTCTCTGGCGAATTCGCTTAGGCGCGCCTGAAACCGACGCCGGAACCGGTTTTGACCCAGCCGGAGGGATTGCAGGAAAAGCCGGGCAGGCAGCGACTTGGCCGCGAGTGACATGTCCACTTCCAGGCGAGTGCGGCGCTGCGACAAGGCCATAAACTCGACGGTCGTCGTGCCGTTCAGTCCTTTTCCCGTCGCCTCGAACCGCATCTGTGATGGCGGATCGCATTCGGCCATCACGATCTCGACCTGCCGCGGTTTGCCACGCAGCCTGAATTCCGTTGTCCAGGTTGTTCCGGGGACCACGCCCATATGGCCGGTCAGGCGCCGCACTTCGATTCCCCGGCGCATCGCCATTCGTTCAAAACGCTCAAAATCAGTGACCATCTCGAACACGGCGTTGATCGGGGCTTGGATATCTTCACGCGCAGTGAATTGCATTTCAGTTCGCGGCTCTCTTACTTGTCAGCCCAGTATTTTGTCAGTCCAGCGTGTCCGCAAGCCAGTTTTGCAAAAGGAAATGTGCAATGGCACCTTTACGCGCAGGCAGAAGGTTTGGGTGTTCGCCCGCGAAGGCCTGCATCATCTCTGACTTGCTGACCCACATCGCGTCTTCAATCTCAACCGGATCAATTTTGATCTCTTTGGACAGCGCCTCACCCGCGCAGCCAAACATCAGCGAAGCGGGAAAGGGCCAAGGCTGGCTGGACAGGTAAGAGACCCGGCCAACAGGCACGCCCGCCTCTTCCATGACTTCGCGCCTGACGGCGGCTTCCAGTGTCTCACCCGGTTCGACAAACCCGGCAAGCAGCGAATACATCCCCTCGGGCCAGCCCGGTGATCGACCGACCAGAACCGTTTCTCCGTGTGTGATCAGCATGATGACAACCGGATCTGTGCGTGGAAAATGGTGCCCACCGCAACTGGGGCAGCTACGCTGCCATCCGGCCTGCGTCATTTCGCTGGCCGCACCGCACCGGGCACAAAACCGATGCGTTTCGTGCCAGCCAATCACAGCCTTGGCCGAGGCCGCCAATTCTGCGTCACGCGGGGACAGGCGGGTCATAATGCGGCGCAGTTCGGCAAAGACGAACCCATTGGGCAGACCGGGATGCTGCTGCTCGGACCTGTCAAAGAAACCGCCGACCTGCGAGATATCCAGATCATAGGCGGCCCAGTTCGAAATATCGACGGCAAACACGGGCGCGTCGTCGGACAAGCCCAAAAATATCGGCTCCTCCGTGATACCGCCGGGTCCGTTGTTCACCAGTTGATGCGTCATTGGGATGAAACCCAGCCGATCCAGCGCCTCCCCCTGAACCAACAGCTTGCCACGCCACAGCAAAATGCACCGTGCCTCGGGATTCGCGCGCGCCAGCGCGATCTCATCTGCGTCTGCGCGAATATGCGCTGCACGATCCAGGCCAGAGCCACCAAACGTCACATGTTCCGCGTTTTTCATTGCAGTTCCTTCGGATTTTCCGCACAGGGCTGCCATGGCAGCCACGACGTTGCAATGGCTTTTCAGCTTCTTATGAAAAAGTTCCAGTGCCGCTGAAAAGCCTTAGCCTGACCTTGAAATTTGCACCTGATACGCTTTTTGTTGAAATTGATTAATAAAAAACTGCCAAAAGTAGAGTAGTGAAACCTCCCTCTTCCTTAATGACAGCGCAGATCCGGATATTGGCGACAACCGATCTGCACATGAATTTGACCGGATTCGACTATTATGCGGACACTACTGACCCTTCGATCGGCCTGAGCAGAACCGCAAGTCTGATCAAAGCGGCCCGAACGCAGGCCCAGTCTCAAGGGCGCCTTGTCTTGCTGTTCGACAATGGTGACGCCCTTCAAGGTGCGCCCATTGGTGAATGGGCCGTGGCGCAGACCGACAGCCGTCACATCCTGATGCAAGCCTTTGATGACCTTGGTTATGACGCCGTTGGATTGGGAAACCATGACTTTGGGTTCGGGCTTGAGGTACTGGACCGCATAGTCGCCCAAGCCACGTGCCCGGTCATTTGCAGCAATACCACCAGAGCCGACCGCCCGGCAAGCTGGCAGGCGCATACGATTCTTGACCGGAACATCAAAATGCAGGGGCAAGATCTGGTTTTGAAAATCGGTGTGTTCTCTGTCCTCCCACCGCAGACGGCCAAGTGGGAAGCGCACCGCCTGAAAGGTGCCGTTTCGGTAGAGGACATCCTGACGTGCGCCCATCGAAAAACGCGGGAATTGCGATCCGGGGGATGCGATCTGATTGTGGCACTTGCCCATACAGGGCTTGGCGCCGCTGCACCCGCGCCCAACCTTGAGAATGCGGCTATCCCCCTGGCAGCGGTGCCCGGAATTGATGCGATTATTGCTGGGCATTCCCACTTGACCCTGCCCGGCTCTGCTCATCAGGGTCTGAAGCATGTAGACCCACAACACGGTCTTGTTCACGGAAAACCGGTTGTGATGCCGGGCGCGGCCGGTTCGCATCTGGGCATCATTGACCTGACGTTGCACCAAAAAGACGCGGGCGGGTGGTCGATTGGGAACCAACATGTGGAACTGCATTCTGTTTCACCAGCGACGCCCGCGGCCCCGACGGAAGAGGACACTGATCTGAAGCGTCTGTTCGCACAAGCACATAAAGAGACACGGTTGCACTCGGCCAAGCCTGTCGGCGAAACGCGTCAGAATTTGCACAGTTATTTCAGCTTCTGTGCGCCGGACAGGGGGGCTTGCGCTGGTCGCGGCAGCGCAAGCCGCCGCGTTGCGCCCCTTCCTAAAAGGAACAACGCACGAGGGCCTACCGGTTCTGTCAGCCGTATCGCCTTCGAAATTCGGAGGGCGCGCAGGGCCACGATCCTTTACCGACGTTCCGGCGGGTCAAATCCGGCTTCGCCATGTCAACGACCTGAACATCTTTCCAAACGAAATGCAGGCCGTCGTGGTTTCGGGCGCGCAGATTAGAGACTGGCTTGAGATGTCGGCTGGCGTGCTCAATCAAATGCACGCAGGTCAACAAATCGAACTGCGGAATTCCGCTCGCGCCGGTTACAATTTTGATATCCTGCACGGCCTTAGCCACCAGATCGACCTTGGTATGCCCGCGCGGTTCGACGCGGGCGGCAATTTGACGAATTCATCGCATAACCGCGTCAAGAATATTCGCCTTGCCGAGCACCCTATCGACGATCAGCAATCCTTTGTTGTTGCCCTCAACAACTACCGGGCCAGCGGAGGTGGGCATTTCCCCTTCGTAGACACCGCAAGGCAGATTCCGTTACCAGTTTTGTCGATCCAATGCATTGTTCGGGATTATGTCGCGGGCCGCCTTCCCGCGGATCCGTTGGCGGATGCGCCGCGGCCATTCACACTCAGACCGCTATCCGGGGCGTTTGCGATTCTCAGAACCAGTCCCAAGGCGCAGCACCATTTAGCTGAATTGCAGACGTATAACCCGTCAGTCATTGGGCGCGATGACGATGGTTTTTTACTAATCCGGCTTACGCTGTGACGGGTTGTCATCCGCAAACGAAATGCATATATCCACCCCTGAGAGGTTGGCGCGGGCGAGCGCCTCGCCAACCTGGTCAGGTCCGGAAGGAAGCAGCCACAACGAGCCCCGCTTGGGTCGATGTCCAACCTCTCACTTCCCCCCACATGCTTAAGGCTATTCCGCGATCCGGCATGAACAAGCCCGCCGCCCTATCGGGAAGACAACCCTGCGTCTAAAGCGGTGACAAAGCCCGCTTGACTCGGACCGATTTCACCGGATAGCGATGACTTGATGGTTCTCGACCCGGCTTACCGGGAAGGGATGAAAAGGGAACACGGTGCGGTCCTACCCCGGCGATGCCGAAACGGACCAATGCCGCGACTGCCCCCGCAACTGTAAGCGGTGAGCAATGCCGAGACACCACTGGCCCAACGGCTGGGAAGGTCGGCAAAGCGATGACCCGCAAGTCAGGAGACCTGCCATCTGACTGAAACCGAAACTCGGGCGGGGTGTCCGGGCAGGTCAAAGCCGCACAAAGCGACCTGACCCACGCCCCCCGTCCATCGCGCGGAGGGCGTACAATGATCTGGAAGACAAAAACGCACGAGTTTTCTGCAACAATTTGTCAGAAAACCGGCAAACCGTGTCCGGCCTTGGCAAGGATGGCACGTGCCATGGCGGACGCGATAGCAACAGCGCAGCCTGTCACAACCAAAGAGTTCGAGGTCGAAGGCAGCGGAGAGCTTTCGCATTGCGCAGAAGGGTGCACAGCACGGTTTCGCGCCCATTCAGATCTGATCAGGGTATATTGTGGAACGGCCCTGGAAACCCCGACAACAAAGTTGGACGATTACGCCGACATGATGTTCGGGACCAGCCTGTCGGCCATGCCAACCGGAACGCTGTCCGATATGCCCTGCGCAATGCTCGAGGTTACAACCTTGGGACTGCGTCCCGCGGCTGGTGACCCACAACCAGCCATGGCGTGACGTCAAAGCCCGGTTGATGCCGGTGCCGTGGCCCAAGCCATCTGCGCGTCGGTTTCGACGGCGCACGGCCGGACAGCGCGCAACCGGCGCAGCGCCTTATCCGGGGCTTCACCGCCTTCGACCAGCAAGCGCAACACAATCATGCCGGACCGCCCGCATCCGCCCCGGCAATGAACCAAGACCCGTCCACCCGCAGACAGGACGCGGTGTGCATCGGTGCTGGCGTTTGGCCAATCACACCTTACGTTCGATGACGGTGCGCCAAAATCCTGCACCGGAAGATGAACCCAAGTGATTGCGCGGCTCTGCAGGTCGCGCCAGAGGTTGTGCGCTCCTGCGGCTTCCAACTCACCGGAGGTTGTCATCGAAATCACCATGACTGGGCGCCATTGCATGATCCGCTCAAGATCCCCGGCAAAGTCGCCGAGCCGACCTGGCATTTGCGCCAAGCCCAACAGACCGGACCGAACCGGCATTGAGTAAATTTCAAACCTGTCCAAGGTGCGCACTCTGCCCGAAGGAAATGGCTGGGCAAGCCGATACACGCCCACCCGAACCTGTATCCAATGCGCCGCAGTAATCCAAATCGAATTTCATCGCTCCCTGCGGTGGACGTGAGCGGCAGGGGTCACTACGCTGCAAAGCTGATACGAATCCGACAGAGCAGACATGACCGAAACACCAAGCCCCGCCTATCAGGTGCTCGCCCGCAAATACCGTCCTGAAACTTTTGCCGACCTCGTGGGCCAGGACGCCATGGTACGCACCCTGAAAAACGCGTTCGAGGCCGACCGGATAGCGCAGGCCTTTGTCATGACCGGCATTCGCGGTACCGGCAAAACCACCACCGCGCGGATCATTGCCAAGGGCATGAACTGCATCGGACCAGACGGTGAAGGCAAAGCGACAATCGAACCCTGCGGCCAGTGCGAACACTGCGTGGCCATCATGGAGGGCCGCCATGTCGACGTAATGGAGATGGACGCCGCAAGCCGCACCGGTGTGAACGACATTCGCGAGATCATCGAAAGCGTCCGCTATCGTGCCGCCAGTGCGCGCTACAAGATATACATCATCGACGAAGTTCACATGCTGTCGAACAGCGCGTTCAACGCTTTGCTCAAAACCCTTGAAGAACCGCCAGAGCATGTGAAGTTCATCTTTGCCACAACCGAAATCCGCAAGGTTCCGGTGACGGTCCTGTCGCGGTGTCAACGCTTCGACCTGCGCCGGATCGAACCCGAAGACATGATCGGCCTGCTGAAAAAAATCGCAACTGCCGAGAACGCTCAGATTGCCGAGGACGCCTTGGCGCTGATCACTCGTGCGGCGGAAGGTTCGGCCCGGGATGCGACCTCGCTGCTGGATCAAGCCATTTCGCATGGTGCCGGGGAAACCAGCGCGGATCAGGTGCGGGCCATGCTGGGGTTGGCTGATCGCGGGCGGGTGCTGGACCTGATGGACATGATCCTGCGCGGCGATACCGCCGGAGCGTTGACGGAGCTTGGCGGTCAATATGCCGAAGGTGCCGACCCGCTGGCCGTACTGCGCGATCTGGCCGAGATCACGCATTGGGTCTCGGTGGTCAAGATTACGCCGGACGCAGCCGAAGATCCGACAGTCTCGCCTGACGAACGCGCCCGGGGCGTCCAGATGGCCGAGGCCCTTCCCATGCGCATTCTGACCCGGATGTGGCAGATGTTGCTGAAAGCACTCGAAGAAGTTTCGGCAGCGCCCAATGCCATGATGTCCGCAGAAATGGCTATCATCCGGCTGACCCATGTCGCCGACCTGCCCACCCCGGAAGAGCTGATCAGACGTCTTCAGGACGCCCCGCCCCCTGCCCCGAACGGCGGGCCCGGCGGTGGAATGTCAGCGCCGACACAGGGCACCGTTCAGGCACATGCGCCAGCGGCACAATCCTACGCGGCGCCAGCGGGTGGTGGCGCGGGCGCACCCAGCGCGGCTTTGGCGCGGGACACACAGACCGCTCTGGCCCGGTATCCGACATTCGAACATGTGGTTGAACTGATCCGCACAAACCGGGATGTGAAACTGCTGGTCGAGGTTGAAAACGGCGTGCGTCTGGTTTCGTACCAGCCGGGGCGGATCGAATTTACTCCGGCCGACAACGCTCCGACGGATTTGGCGCAACGACTGGGGTCAGCGTTGCAACGCTGGACCGGAAATCGTTGGGCGGTATCGGTCGTATCGGACGGCGACATGGCGACAATTGCCGAAGTCAGGGACGCGGCAGACCTCGCCCTGCGCGCTGAGGCCGAGCAGCATCCGCTGGTTCAGGCGGTGCTGAAACAATTCCCCAAGGCTCGGATCAAAAGGATCGAAACGCCCGAGGAACGCGCCGCAAAGGTCGAAACCGAAGCCTTGCCCGAAGTCGAAGACGAATGGGACCCGTTCGAAGAGGACTGAACCCTTCGCGAAAAACACCCGAAATACTCCCGCACCCGCCACGGACCATCGGCTGACGCCGACGGCCCTGAGCGGACTTGGGCCCGGCAGCGCGGGCAAGGCCCGCGCTGCCGGGCCCAACGGGAGAAAAGGTCTTGCCAAAGACCTTGACGTCAGGCGGGAGACCTACGGCCCTTGTGCCCCGCGGGTGCCGCCCGTATTTAGGCTTCAAACGGACTTACAGGAGAAACACGATGCTCAAAGGACTCGGCGGTCTGGGCGACATGGCCAAGATGATGAAATCCGCACAGGATTTGCAGACCAAGATGACCGACATGCAGGAAGAACTGAACACCATCATGGTTGTCGGCGAATCTGGTGCCGGGCTGGTCAAGGCCACCGCAACTGCAAAAGGCGAGCTGAAAGGTCTGGACATCGACCCGTCGATCTTCAATGGCGACGACAAGGAAGTGGTCGAGGACCTGATCCTTGCTGCCATCAAGGACGCACAGACCAAAGCCGCAGAGCGGTCGCAGGAAGAAATGGCAAAGCTCACCGAAAGCATGGGCCTGCCCGCAGACATCAAGCTGCCGTTCTGATAGACACTCCTGACGAAACACAGGCCGGGCGCGCATGCCCGGCCCATTTGCAGGAGCGCGCGCAGTGAGTTCGAACAGCGACATCGACAACCTGATCGACCTGTTGGCCAAGCTGCCGGGTCTGGGTCCGCGCTCGGCCCGCCGCGCAGTGCTGCACCTGATCCGCAAGCGTGCCCTGCTGCTGACGCCCCTGTCAGACGCCATGCAACAGGTCGCTATCACCGCCCGCGAATGCCTGAACTGTGGCAACGTCGGCACCACCGATATCTGCGATATCTGCGACAGCGAGGCCCGCGCGACTGGTGAGCTTTGCGTGGTCGAAGACGTTGCCGACCTTTGGGCGATGGAGCGCGCGGGCGTGTTCAAAGGCCGCTATCACGTGCTGGGCGGCACATTGTCGGCACTGGACGGCGTCGGCCCGGACGAGCTGCGCATTCCGCGCCTCAAGGACCGGGTGGTCGCCGAAGGAGTTTCCGAGGTCATCCTCGCCCTGAACGCCACAGTCGATGGCCAGACCACAGCGCATTACATCGCCGATCAGCTAGAGGGGCAGGTCCGCCTGACCTCTCTGGCGCAGGGCGTGCCGATTGGCGGAGAGCTGGATTATCTGGATGACGGGACGATTACAGCGGCGCTGAGGGCGCGGAAAGAACTTTGATCTTATCAAAAGTTCCGGGTGACAAATGCTCCGGCTAGTCTCTTGTGATTCCACATTGTACCACCCATTCGTGCGGCAAAACATTGACTGCGATGTTGTTTGGCAGTTGGTAAAACGACATGGTTCGGTAGCTCCAAGCATAAGGAACGCAGTCCTTAAGCGCAGCCGCATGCAAATAGAACTGAAACTCTCTTGGCGCATTTCGAAGCGTCTGAAAGAATGAGTTTCTGAACTCCGCATCCGCATCAAAAACGTTGATCGATCTAGCGCGCAGGACGCTTGCATAAGATCCGACAAAGACGCTTGATAGGCTCATGGCCAAGACAATGAATACTGGCAGGGTTATATGAGATTTGAATTTTAGCCTGCTTAAGAACGCACTGAACAACAAACCAAAAAATCCGCCAAAAAACACGAAAACCGGCCAAAAAGGGGCGCCCAATCGACCGCTCCAAAACGTAACAAATGCAATTGGCTGAAGAATATTTCCGAACAGGATAAGCGCCATTGCGGTGTATGCAAAAACACTGCAAAAAATAGTTAGCAGCAGTTTCAATGAACCAAATTACCCAATTCCATACAGAGAAATTATGCCTTTGTAGTTCAACAAAAAGTCACTAACGTCAACAGTACCAAATTAGCTATAGAGTTGTTTAGTGACCCGCCTTCTCGCCCTCACCCTCGCCGCCTTCACAGCAACCGTCGCCTGGTCGCAGGAACTCGTCGACAAAGGCTTTGCCGAGGGTTGGAACATCATGATGGACCCTGCGCTTGGCAACGGGTGCTTGATCCAGACGGTGTATGAGGACCTCTCGGTGGTTAGGATCGGTTACGACGCGCTGAACAATCGCGGGTATTTTACGGTTTTCAACAAAGCGTGGGGCGACATCGAACAGGGCCAAAGCTATCCCATCCGGTTCGAACTGGATGGCAAAAGTTTTGATGCCACGGCCACGGGGTTCAAATTGGACCGCGTGCCGGGTGCGACCGTGTTTTTCACCGACCGGAACTTTGTGAATGCGATCGCTCAGAACCGCACGATGACCGTTTACAATCCGGCAGGGGAAACTGTCATGGCCATAGACCTGAAGGGCACGGCCAAGGCGCTGGAATACGCGCGCGACTGTCAGAACAAGAAACTCTAGCGAATCGGATCGAACAGAGCATCCTTGGCTGCACAATCGCGGATCACGTCCCGGCCGCAAGGAACGGGTTTAAGATCGCGCGACAGGCACAAACGGGCTTCTTCAATGTAGCCTTGTTTGCAGGTGATGGTGATCATATCCGGTTTTAGTCCCGGATTAGCTTTCAGAAACGCCTCCTCAACCACCGAAGCCGGCAGTTTGACGGCCTCTTCCAGCTTGCGAAAGACCTCGGGCCGCGCGACTTGCTGATATGCTTGGCGCGACAGCGCGAAATAGTCCGGCGCGGACAGGCCCGAGCAGGTTCCGTGTTTCTTCCACTGGTGCCACGCCAAACCGGACGTGCCCTGAATATCCGCCATTTCCCGCGTCATACGACGGGTGGGTGGCGCCACGGCGGTTCGGCAATAGGACGGCCAGCCCTGATGAAACTGAGGCCACAACCCGTGCAGGATCCAACCATGATCGTGACGCGCATCGCATTGATCCGAGCTACGCGCATCCCCTTCGCGCGCGCACCAGTTGGGCGACCAGCTTAGGGACAGAACATAATAGTCGAACTCCCCAGCCTTTTCGCCCTCGGCCAGCGCCGTCGCCGCACTCAGAACGCATAATAACAGCCCCAGAATCCCTTGGCGCATTCGCCTCTTCCCTTCTTGACCTTGCGCGACTATATACGGGCCAAGTTCCCCGACAACGGAAACCTGCCCCAAGACCACGGGGCCGCCGAATTCCGGCGACGGGACAGATGTATTTAAAGGAGACGGGCTGATGGCAAAACCGCTTATGGCCAAGGCAACAGCCGTATGGCTGGTGGACAACACCACGATCAGCTTCAAGCAGATCGCGGATTTCGTAGGTATGCACGAGCTTGAGGTGCAGGGCATCGCCGACGGCGACGTGGCCGCTGGCGTCAAAGGCTTTGACCCCATCGCCAATAACCAACTAACCCAGGACGAGATCGACGTCGCGCAGAACAACCCGCTGCACAAGCTCAAGCTTAAGTTCAACGCTGCTGCGGCAGGCGAGGAAAAGCGCCGTGGCCCGCGTTACACCCCGCTGTCCAAGCGTCAGGACCGTCCGAACTCGATCCTGTGGCTGGTCAAGTTCCACCCTGAACTGAGCGACGGCCAGATCGCCAAGCTGGTCGGCACCACTAAGCCCACCATCCAGTCGATCCGCGAGCGCACCCACTGGAACATCGCCAACATGCAACCCATCGACCCGGTTGCCCTGGGCCTGTGCAAACAGTCCGAACTGGATGCGATCGTGCAGAAGGCGGCCGCCAAGAAAGCCGCCGAAGGTGGCGTCATGAGCGATGACGAACGCCGCAAGCTGGTTTCGACCGAGCAGTCGCTGGAAATGGACGCCGCGCCAAAAATCCCGACCGCCATCGAGGGCCTCGAGACATTCTCGCTGTCTGACGAGCCGGTCGAAGAAAAAGACGATGAGCCGGTCATCGACGCGGATAGCTTCTTCAACCTGCCCAAGGGCGGGGCCGAGGATGAAGACGAAGACGATCTGCGCCCCTAATCTACAGTCAGCCCCAGCCTGAACAGGCCGGGGCTTTTTTGACGGTGCCCCCATGCTGAATGTATTGTCTGCCGTATTTGGTCCACACCGTGCCGTGTCGATCTATGCTTTTATGAAGACCAAGGGCCTGGCTGTGCTCGGAGGTGTCGGAGTCGTTGCCGTTGCAGCGGCCCTCTTGCTTCTCAACGATGACGGGCGCCACGAACACGAAGCATTCATGACGGTTCCGGTCCTGTCTGCCACGCCGATCAACGGAGATCTCAAGAATGGGGTCATTGCCTCGGTACGGTTGCCGGACGGGTCTGCAACGTCGATCTCGTCGACAGAAGCACCGATTTCCCAGACCGTTGGCGACAGCGCCTGCATAGAAAAACGCGTATATGTCGAAAGTGGTGAACCGCGATACCGCTTCAAGCTGCCACGCTACTGCGACGCAAGCTGATCACGCAAAACCGTCCGGTGAGAAAACACCGGGCGGTTTTTCCTTTTACGCGTCTGGGGTTCAGCTTGGCACCCAAATCGCACTAAACCATCTGAAAGATGATCCCTGCGATAATGGCGCCGGTTATGCCCAGCCCCAGATAGGTCGCAAACACCTTCGGCTTGACCAGCGACCAGACGGCTGCCATGGCCGGGATCGAACTGACCGCACCTGCAACCATGAAGGACATAGCTGCACCGACGCTCATCCCTTGTTCAGTCAGACCGGCCAGCAGCGGCGGTGCGACGTATGAGTTCAGGTAGGCCGGCATTCCAACCAGGGCTGCGATAACGATGGGCACGACACCCTCACCACCAACCACGCGGGCAATCAGATCGGCGGGCACATAGCTGACCAGCAGCGCCTCAAGGACATAGGCAAGGGCCAGCCATTTCAGCAGGAACAGACCGTTGTGAACAAACTCGGTGCGAAAGCGCTGACGACGCTCGGGCTGCTGCCAGAACCGCCAGACGGGTTTGTCGTCTTGCTTTGGGCCGCACCCGCAGCATCCAGCGGGTTTGTATTCCCGTAACGGCTGCGCGAATGCGCCGCTGCGCATCAGACCGCGCACGACAAAACCACCGAACAATCCCAAGGCAACGGCGGCTACGGCTTTACCGATCGCGAACGGCCAGCCCAACGCACCTGCGGTGATCAGCAATGTGGGCGGGTCGATCAAAGGCGAACTGAGCCAGAATGCCATCACCGCCGACAAGGGCGCACCCAGCGCCAGCAGACCGGCGATAAACGGGATCACCTCGCAGGAACAAAATGGTGCCAACCCACCAAACAGAGCGGCGAGGAAAATCATCCGTGTCTCGCGCCCTTCAAACGCGCGCGCAACCATGACCTCGGCCCCGGTCGCCTTGAGGTAAGACAATAGCAGAACAGCAAACAGGATATATTGACCGGTGTGGGCAAGGGCCTTGCCTGCGAAAGTGACAACCTCTGCCCAGTTTCCGGGGTCTAGAACCGCCACGGCAATCAAGATCGCAACGATCACAGCCCAAGGCGTTTTTATCACGTCCAGCGCGGCTTTTCCCGAAATCTTCGGGTTCTGTGTCAGTTCAGCCATCGTTCGCGGCCTTTCCTACTTCGTCCGCGCAGCACTCGGACAGGATGAACTGCGCCAGGTTTCGCAACTCGTCATAGCTGGCGCGGTTGATCGTGGTGCGCCCGATCTTTTCCTGCTGCACCACGCCTCCGGCTGCCAGAAACCGCAGGTGATGGGCCAGCGTAGAAGGCGCGATACCCGTGCGTTCCTGTATTTCCCCAACGGTCAGCCCGGCTTCACCTGCACGGACCAGAGTTTTCAGAACCTTCAACCGGGCCTCGGAACCCATGGCCGAAAATCCCGCAGCGGCGGTTTCCCACATTTCGTGCGCTCCATTAAACTATATTTCTAGTTATTTAGGCGAGTCGATTTCTGGTGTCAATGAAAATGGTCAAAAACCAGTAAGTCCAGATTGCTCACCCCATAAGTCCACCCTATAAAGCCCTATGGGCATTTCGGTCGACACTTTCTTTCTGGAACTCAACGGTCAGGGCACGCTGCAGGCACAGATCCAGCAGATGATTGCCGAGGGTATCCTGTCGGGCCGTTTCCACGTGAGTGAGAAACTGCCGTCATCCCGCAAACTGGCCGCACATCTGGGGGTCAGCCGGATCACGGTAACGCTGGCCTATACGGAGTTGCTGGCCAATGACTACCTCACCTCCAAAGGGCGGTCGGGGTATTATGTGTCGGAAAATGCGCCGGTGCCGCCGAAATACACGCCCACCCCCCGTGGGAATGAAACGGTCGATTGGAACACGGCGCTGGCCCGGCGTTTTTCGGACGGGGATACCCTGACCAAACCCGCAGATTGGCGCGATTACCGCTATCCGTTCATCTATGGTCAGGCCGACCGGTCGCTGTTTGACCACGCCAACTGGCGGCTTTGCGCAGTCAGGGCGCTGGGACATAAGGATTTCGATTCCCTGACCGGGGATTACGTGGATCAGGACGACCCCCTGCTGGTCGAGTTCATCGCCCGCCACACCCTGCCCCGCCGCGGCATCGCAGCCCGACCCGAAGAGATTCTGATTACAATGGGCGCGCAAAACGCGCTTTGGCTGGCCTCGCGCATTCTGTTGAACCGCAACCGGACGGCGGTGATCGAAGACCCGTGCTACTATGCCCTTCGCGACCTGCTGAACCATTCCGATTGCAAAGTGGCCCCGGTCGCCGTGGACCGCGACGGCTTGCCACCCGAGGCATTGCCCGACCAGACCGATGTGATTTTTACCACCCCCAGCCACCAAAGCCCGACCACCGCGACCATGCCTGTGGACAGGCGTACCGCTCTGCTGGCCCATGCCCGCGAATTGGACGCGATGGTGGTCGAGGATGACTATGAATTCGAGATGGCCTTTCTGGGTGCGCCCTCGCCCGCGCTCAAGTCGATGGACCGGGACGGGCGGGTTATCTATGTGGGCAGCTTCTCGAAATCGCTCTTTCCCGGCTTGCGCCTTGGCTACATGGTAGGGTCCGAGCCTTTTATCCGCGAGGCCCGCGCCCTGCGATCACTGGTCTTGCGCCACCCGCCAGGACATATCCAGCGCACGGCCGCTTATTTCCTGTCGCTTGGCCACTATGACGCGCAGATCAGGCGGATGTCCAAGGCGCTGGCCCAACGGCGCACGGCGCTAGATCAGGCCGTCGAACAGAATGGCCTGACTGTCGCCGGGCGCGGCGTTCTGGGCGGTTCATCAATCTGGATGTCGGCACCGGATCATGTGGACACAACCCGGCTGGCTAAGGCCCTGCAAGGCCAAAGCGTCCACATCGAACCCGGCGCGCCCTTCTTTTCCGAACCCGACCGGCCCCAGAATTTCTACCGTCTGGGATATTCCTCAATCGCGCCGGATCGCATCGCACCGGGCGTAAAACGCATCGCCGAGGCGATCCGCGACTATTAGCGGAATACTGGACCTATTCCGCTGCGCATTCTGGCCCTAACGTCACTCTTCCCCATCCGTCAAAACCATATCTAAAGGCGGGGCGAAAGACCCAGCCATTCCACATATGCGCGGAGATCATTCAGATGAAAATGACCACGGAAGAGGCCTTTGTTAAGGTTCTGCAAATGCACGGAATCGAACATGCGTTCGGGATTATCGGCTCGGCCATGATGCCAATCTCGGACCTGTTCCCTAAGGCGGGGATCATGTTCTGGGACTGCGCGCATGAAGGCAGCGCCGGAATGATGGCCGACGGCTATACCCGCGCCACCGGCAAGATGTCGATGATGATCGCGCAGAACGGCCCCGGCATCACCAACTTTGTCACCGCTGTTAAAACCGCCTATTGGAACCACACCCCGCTGCTGCTGGTCACCCCGCAGGCCGCGAACAAGACCATCGGTCAGGGTGGTTTTCAGGAAGTCGAGCAGATGAAACTGTTCGAAGACATGGTCGCCTATCAGGAAGAGGTCCGCGACCCGTCCCGCGTGTGCGAGGTTCTGAACCGCGTGATCATGCAGGCCAAACGCGCCAGTGCACCTGCGCAGTTGAACATCCCGCGTGACATGTGGACTCAGGTCATCGACGTGGACCTACCCGCAGTTGTTGAGTTCGAGCGCCCTTCGGGCGGCGAAAGCGCCGTGGCGCAGGCGGCCGATCTGCTGTCGAATGCCAAGAACCCGGTGATCCTGAACGGCGCGGGCGTGGTTCTGTCCGAAGGCGGGATCGAGGCGTCTAAAGATCTGGCCGAGCGTCTGGATGCGCCGGTATGTGTCGGCTATCAACACAACGATGCCTTCCCCGGTTCGCACCCGCTGTTTGCCGGTCCGCTGGGCTATAACGGTTCAAAAGCAGGGATGGAGCTGATCAGCGAGGCTGATGTGGTTTTGTGCCTCGGCACCCGCCTGAACCCGTTCTCGACCCTGCCCGGCTATGGCATGGAATACTGGCCGACGGACGCCAAGATCATTCAGGTCGACATCAACCCCGACCGGATCGGCCTGACCAAGACGGTTTCGGTGGGCATCATCGGTGACGCGGCCAAGGTGGCCAAGGGTATTCTAGCACAGCTAAGCGATACCGCAGGCGATGCAGGCCGGATTGAGCGCAAGTCGCGCATCGCCCAGAAAAAATCCGCATGGGCGCAGCAACTCTCCAGCATGGATCACGAAGATGACGATCCGGGCACCACATGGAACCAGCGCGCCCGCGCCGCCAAGCCTGACTGGATGAGCCCCCGCATGGCGTGGCGCGCGATCCAGTCCGCCCTACCCAAAGAGGCGATCATCTCGTCCGATATCGGCAACAACTGCGCCATCGGCAATGCCTACCCATCTTTCGAGGATGGTCGCAAGTATCTGGCGCCCGGCCTGTTCGGCCCGTGTGGCTATGGCCTGCCGTCGGTTGTGGGCGCCAAGATCGGCAACCCGGACGTGCCGGTTGTCGGGTTCTCGGGCGACGGAGCCTTTGGTATCGCGGTCAACGAACTGACCGCTATCGGGCGCGAGGAATGGCCCGCGATCACCCAGATCGTCTTCCGCAACTATCAGTGGGGGGCCGAAAAGCGAAACTCGACCCTGTGGTTTGACGACAATTTCGTTGGCACCGAGTTGGACACCAAAGTGTCTTACGCCGGAATTGCACAAGCTTGCGGTCTGAAAGGCGTCGTGGCGCGCACGATGGACGAGCTGACGGCCGCCCTGAATCAGGCCATCGAAGACCAGAAGAACGGCATCACCACCCTGATCGAAGCCATGATCAATCAGGAACTGGGCGAACCCTTCCGCCGCGACGCGATGAAAAAGCCGGTGGCGGTTGCGGGCATCAGCGCCGATGACATGGCCCCACAGGCCGGGGCGTAACCCCCGTGAAGCCTCTGCGCGCCATTCTCGGGACGGCAAGCGCGTCGGACAAAATCATCGCCCTGTCCGAGGGCGACGATCCCCGCGTTGTCGAAGGCGCGGTGAAAGCCGTAAAAGAGAATGTCGCGCGGATCATCCTGATCGGAGACAGGGCCGAAGTTTCGGCCCTGCTTGAAACCCATGACGGGTATGATTCAGACCGGATCGACATCCACGATCCGGCCACGTCGGACCTGACGCCCGGCCTTGCGCAAGCGCTATACGAACGGCGCAAGCACAAGGGCATGACGTTGGAAAACGCGCGCCAGCAGATCACCAGCCGTCTGATCTATGCCGCAATGCTGGTGCGACAGGACATCGCCGACGGCACGGTCGGCGGCGCGGTCGAGACAACCTCTGACACTGTACGCGCCGCGTTACAGATCATCGGCACCGCGCCCGAAGCCGCGATGGTATCCAGCTTTTTCCTGATGTTGTTCTGCCAGGACCATCACGAGGTCAAAGGCGCACGTATCTTCGCCGATTGCGGGCTGATTGTGGACCCCGACGCACAAGAGATGGCAGAGATCGCCCGCGCCTCGGCTGACTCCTACACGACCCTGACCGGCGAGGTTGCGCGGGTGGCGATGCTATCCTTTTCCACCTCGGGCAGCGCAGAACACCCTAAGGTTTCGAAAGTGGTCGAAGCGACGCAGATCGCCCGCGCCAAAGACCCAAGCCTGCTGATCGACGGAGAGCTACAGTTCGACGCCGCCTTCGTGCCTGAAATCGCCGCCACCAAGGCCACGGACTCACCACTCAAAGGTGAAGCAAATGTCTTTGTCTTCCCCAGCCTGAACGCGGGCAATCTGGGTTATAAAATCGCGCAGCGCATCGGCGGGGTCGAGGCGATCGGCCCCGTGTTGCAAGGATTGGCGAAACCCGCCAACGACCTGTCACGCGGCTGTTCATCCGAGGACATCCTGCACATGATCGCCGTCACCGCCGTTCAGGCGCAACACAACGATTCCGGGACGTAAGTCGTCCTCACAAGAAAAAACGAAAACATTATTCCGATTTACCTCATTTTATGAGAAAGGTCGGATCGCAGTCTTTAAGGGGGGCGCTTTTGAACCAGCCAGTGATCGACACCTCGCCCAAGGTTTCAGACGAGGTCCGCAAGACCACCTGCTACATGTGCGCCTGCCGCTGCGGTATCAATGTCCACATGAAGGACGGCAAAGTTGCCTATATCGAGGGCAACCGCGACCACCCCGTGAACAAGGGCGTTCTGTGCGCCAAGGGCAGCGCCGGGATCATGCAGGTCAACGCACCCTCGCGCCTTTGTAAACCGCTGCGCCGGGTCGGCCCGCGTGGCTCGGGCGAATTCCGCGAAATCGAATGGGACGAGGCGATCAGCACCGCTGTCGGCTGGCTGAACGAACTGCACGAAACCGCCCCACAGAAACTGGCCTTCTTCACCGGGCGCGACCAAAGCCAGAGCTTTACCAGTTTCTGGGCGCAGCATTTCGGCACGCCAAACTATGCGGCCCATGGCGGATTCTGCTCGGTCAACATGGCGGCGGGTGGGATCTACACCATGGGCGGCGCGTTCTGGGAATTCGGCCAACCCGACTGGGAGCACACCAAGCTGTTTATGCTATTCGGTGTGGCCGAGGATCATGACAGCAACCCGATCAAGATGGGGATCGGCAAGATCAAGGCACGCGGCGCGCGGGTGATCGGTGTGAACCCGATCCGCTCGGGCTATAACGCCGTCGCTGACGATTGGGTCGGGATCACGCCCGGCACCGATGGACTGTTTATCCTGTCGCTGATCCATGTACTGATGAAGGCAGGAAAGATCGACCTCAACTACCTCAGCCGCTACACCAATGCGCCGGTTCTGGTGAACGCTGCCGAGGGCCCGGAAAAGGGCCTGTTCCTGCGCGACGCCGAAGGTAAACCACTGGTGATCGACCGCGTGACAGGCGAGCCCACCGCCTTTGACAAACCCGGCGTCCGCCCGGACCTGTCGGCCACATACGACAAGGACGGCGTCACGCACCGCCCGGTTTTTCACCTGATGGCCGAGAAATACCTGTCCGACGACCACGCGCCCGAGGCCGTGGCCGAACGCTGCGGCATACCGGCCAAGCGCATCCGCGCCATCGCTGCGGAAATCGCCCGCGTCGCCTTTGACGAAGCGATCGAGCTGGACCACGAATGGACCGACTTCCGAGGCGAGAAGCACTCGAAAATGACGGGCCGCCCGGTCAGCTTCCATGCCATGCGCGGGATTTCGGCCCATGCCAACGGCTTCCAAACCTGCCGCGCGCTGCATGTGCTGCAAATCCTGCTGGGCACAGTCGAGGTCCCCGGCGGCTTCCGCTTCAAACCGCCCTACCCCAAACCGGTCGAGGCCCACCCCACCCCGCACGGCGACCGCCGCCCGGGTCGCCCGCTGGAAGGCCCCCATCTTGGCTTCCCGCGCGGCCCCGAAGACCTGCTGCTGGACGAAAACGGAAATGCCCAGCGCATCGACAAGGCGTTCACATGGGAAAACCCAATGTCGGCGCATGGGCTGATGCATATGGTGATCTCGAACGCCGCCGCCGGTGATCCTTACAAGATCGACACGCTGTTCATGTATATGGCGAACATGTCGTGGAACTCCTCCATGAACACCAAGGGCGTGATGGAGATGCTGTCGGCCAAGACCGAAGACGGCAAATACGTCATCCCCAAGATTATCTACTCGGATGCCTATTCCTCGGAAATGGTCGCCTATGCCGACCTGATCCTGCCCGACACCACCTATCTGGAGCGACACGACTGCATCTCACTTCTGGACCGCCCAATCTGCGAGGCCGACGCCGCCGCCGACGCGATCCGCTGGCCCGTGATCGAACCCGACCGCGACGTGCGCGGGTTCCAGTCGGTGCTCATTGAACTGGCCAACCGCATGAGCCTGCCGGGCTTCACAAACGAAGACGGCACACCAAAATGGAAGGATTACGCTGACTATATCGTCAACCACGAACGCAAACCGGGCGTCGGCCCGCTTGCCGGGTTCCGGGGTGAGGACGGCGACAAGGAAGGGCGTGGTGAGGTCAACCCGGACCAGTTAAACCGGTACATCGAAAACGGCGGCTTCTACGTGGCCCACATCCCCGAAGGCGCGGATTACTACAAACCGTGGAACACCGCCTATCAGGATTGGGCCGTTGACATGGGCCTCTATGACAGCCCGCAACCCTACTTGTTCCAGCTCTATTCCGAACCGATGCGCAAATTCCAACTGGCCGCCGAAGGGCATGGTGACCGCCAGCCCCCCGAGCACCTGCGCCAGCGCCTCAAAGACACGATGGACCCGCTGCCCATCTGGTACGAAACCGACCAGCAGGGCAACGAAGGCTTCACCGTCAACGCCCTAACCCAACGCCCCATGGCGATGTATCACAGCTGGGGCACCCAAAACGCATGGCTCCGCCAATTGCACGGGCGCAACCCGCTTTACGTGCCCACAAAGCTGATGCGCAGACACGATCTGCAAGACGGTGACTGGGCCAAAGTCAGTTCACCGCATGGGGAAATCACAGTCCCAGTCATGGAAATGGCTGCACTGAACGAAAATACCGTGTGGACATGGAACGCCATTGGTAAGCGCAAAGGTGCCTGGGCCCTGCAAGAAGACGCCCCCGAAGCCACCAAAGGCTTCCTGCTGAACCACCTGATCCACGAACTCCTCCCACACAAAGGCGATGGAATGCGCTGGACCAATTCCGACCCGGTTACCGGACAGGCCGCGTGGTTCGACCTGAGGGTCAAAATCGAAAAGGCCGCGCCGCCTGAGGATGCGGAAAGCCAACCGGAATTTAGCCCGATCAAGTCGCCTGTGGGGACCGGGCCCAAAGACCTCGCTTGGAAGGTTGGCAAATGACCCGATCCGCTCTTCATCTGGCCCAAAATATCCCGGGGTCTGGGGCAGAGCCCCAGCCCGCCGTCACCCCAAACGCAGAGGCAAGGCAACCATGACCCAGCTCCCACAATCCACCGAGCGTAAAATGGGGCTGGTGATCGATCTTGACACCTGTGTCGGGTGCCATGCCTGCGTAATATCGTGCAAAGGTTGGAACACGGAAAACTATGGCGCTCCCCTTTCGGATCAGGATGCCTATGGCAGCAACCCCTCAGGCACGTTCCTGAACCGAGTTCATTCCTACGAAGTGCAACCCAATCAAGGCCCGGCCCAACTGATCCACTTTCCAAAGTCCTGCCTGCATTGCGAGGACGCCCCATGCGTCACCGTTTGCCCAACCGGGGCCAGTTACAAACGGGTCGAGGATGGCATCGTGCTGGTCAATGAAAGTGACTGCATCGGATGTGGGCTCTGCGCGTGGTCCTGCCCTTACGGCGCGCGTGAGATGGATGTTGCGGAAGGTGTAATGAAGAAATGCACATTGTGCGTTGACCGTATCTACAATGAAAACCTGCCCGAGGTGGACCGAGTTCCATCCTGTGTTCGCACCTGCCCCGCAGGGGCACGGCATTTCGGTGATCTGGGAGACCCCGAAAGCGATGTCAGTAAATTGGTGGCCGAACGCGAAGGAATGGACCTGATGCCCGAGATGGGCACAAAACCCGTGAACAAGTACCTGCCACCGCGCCTCAAAGATCAGGTGGAAGACCAGATTGATATTCTCGCGCCCCTGCTGGCTCCGGTCGCCGAAGAACCCAAGGGCTTTATCGGCTGGCTCGACAAAGCTCTGGAGAAGCTCTGATGCATCCAGCGCCTTCCGTCATCATCTTCACCACCCTGTCCGGTCTGGGTTTCGGTCTTCTCTTCTTTCTGGGTCTGGGGATGCCGGACGTCACCGGCTGGGTTGCGTTCGTCTTCTTTATTATCGCCTATGGCCTGTCTGTTGGCGGACTTATGGCGTCGACCTTCCACCTTGGGCACCCTGAACGCGCCTGGAAGGCCTTCACACAATGGAGGTCCAGTTGGCTTAGTCGTGAAGGTTGGTGCGCTGTCATCGCGCTGACCGTCATGGGCTTTTACGCGATTGGAGCGGTCTTTCTGGGACAAAAGTGGAGCGTGCTTGGGGTCATCGGGTCAGTGTTTTCGTTGGCGACTGTTTTCACGACGTCCATGATCTATACCCAACTCAAGACCATCCCTCGCTGGAACATGAAGCTGACACCGGCTCTGTTTCTGAGTTTCGGTCTGGCTGGTGGGGCTCTGCTTGCAGGTCAAACCCGGCTTGCCGTACCTTTGTTACTTATCGCCGCGACCATTCAAGCCCTTTATTGGTGGCAGGGCGACAAAGCGTTCGCCAAATCTGGAACCAACCTAGGCACGGCAACGGGTCTGGGGTCGCGCGGGGCAGTTCGGGCGTTTGAACCTCCGCATACCGGGACAAACTATCTGCTGCGCGAGTTCGTGCATGTCGTGGGACGCAAACATGCCGAGAAGCTGCGGATCATTTCGTTTCTGTTGGCTTTCTTCGTACCAGTCGTTCTGCTGTTTTTGCCGTTCAACCACTTTTTTGCGCTGATCGCGGTGGTCTCGCATCTGGCGGGTGTCGCCGTGTCACGCTGGTTGTTTTTCGCGCAGGCCGAGCACGTGGTCGGATTGTATTACGGAAGGAGATAAAGAAGGGGGCCAGCCCCCTTCTTGGTCTTTCAGACCAATTCATCCCCCGGGATATTTTCAGCCAGATGAAGGACGGATCCCGCAGAGTGTCAGCCGGGCTATAGGAGACCGGCGTGGACCAATGCCGCATCAATCGCAGATTTGGTACCTTCTTCCAGTTCAGTCAGAGGCGAACGGACTTCGGTGCTGCAGAGGCCGAGTTTACTGAGGGCGTATTTCGCGCCCACAAGACCCGGTTCAATAAAGATCGCCTCGTGCAAAGGCATCAGCCGGTCCTGATATTCCAACGCCTTGGCGTAATCACCCTGAAGCGTCGCTTGCTGGAACTCGGCGCAGAGTTTCGGCGCCACGTTTGCTGTTACCGAAATGCAGCCCACGCCCCCATGCGCATTGAAGCCAAGTGCAGTTGCGTCTTCGCCTGACAATTGACAGAAATCTGCGCCGCAGGTGGCGCGCTGCTGGCTGACACGCGCCAGATCGCCGGTGGCATCCTTAACGCCCACAATGCGCGGCAGTTCCGCCAACTCTCCCATCGTTTCAGGCGTCATGTCGACGACCGAGCGGCCTGGTATATTGTAGATGATGATCGGAATATCTGCGCAGTCGTGCAGCGCCCGGAAATGTGCGACCAGTCCTTTTTGCGTCGGCTTGTTGTAATACGGGGTCACAACCAGCGCGGCGTCAGCGCCAACCTTCTGAGCGAATCGCACAAAACGGATAGCTTCGACCGTATTGTTCGATCCCGCACCCGCGATCACTGGTACACGCCCGGCCGACGCCTTCACAACCTCTGCTACGACGGTTTCGTGTTCATCATGGCTGAGGGTGGGGCTTTCGCCGGTGGTGCCAACGGGAACCAGACCGGTTGACCCTTCCTGAATCTGCCATTCGACCAACCGTTTGAGCATATCCAGGTCCAACTCGCCGTTAGTGAACGGGGTGACCAGGGCTGGCATCGAGCCTTTGAACATGACACGCTCCTCAGAGTGCAGTTGGCAATTATTGTGACGCCAGCGATCACAATCTGAGTGATGTGAGTTGATCCCGGCGGCGCAAGGTTTATCCTGAATGGCTCTATCCTTGGTTGGTTAGGAAATGCAAGGCATGACACGCGTTCTGACGCTATTGATGGCAATGATTCTGGGATCATTCGGGCAGGCGCATGCCGACGCAGCAAGCGATCTGCGCGCCGGGCTGGATGAAATGCGCAAAGGCGACTGGAATGCCGCTTTGCGTGAGGCAGGCGCGCGGGGATCGGTATCACGCGACATAATCGTCTGGCATTGGCTTCGCGAAGGTTTTGGCAGCTCTGGTGACGTACTGGTCTTTTTGGACCGTCGCCCTGATTGGCCGGGCCTGACATGGCTGCGCCGCAAAAGCGAACCGGCGTTTACCGGGGCAGATCCTGACCGTGTATTGAAGTTCTATGCCGATGTACCGCCGCAAACGGCAGAGGGCGCATTGAACTATGCGGTGGCGCTCAAGGCCAAGGGGCGCCCAGGGGATGCCGAGGCAGATATCGTTGCGGCGTGGCGGACCATGCCGATGGGTAAAGGCCTGCAGAAGGATTACCTTGAAAACTTCGGGAAGCTCCTCAAGCCCCACCATGAGGCCCGGCTGGATCGGATGCTGTGGGATAACCACCTTGTCAGCGCTGGACAGATGCTGCCTTTGGTCGGGTCTGATCATCGTAAGCTGGCCGAAGCCCGGATCGCGCTGCAAAAGCGCCTGCCTGGTGTGGATGGTAAAGTTGCTGCCGTTCCCAAATCGTTGGCAGAGGCCCCGGGGCTGGCGTTTGACCGGTTTGTCTGGCGGGACAAAAAGGAACTGGACGACAGCGCCATTGACCTGATGCTGGCGCGGTCCACCGGCCCCGAGGCTTTGGGCGAGCCGGACAAATGGGCAGAAGGCCGACGCCGCCTGGCGCGGCTGGAGATGCGCGGCGGCGATATCAATCGCGCCTATGACATCGCGGCCAACCATCACATGACGCCTGAAATGGGCTATGGGTATGCCGATCTTGAATGGCTGTCAGGGTTCCTTGCCCTGCGCAAACTGAACGACCCGGCAACAGCCGTGCGTCATTTCCAGAATTTCTCGGACGCCGTTCAGTCGCCTATCTCGAAAGGGCGGGCCGGATATTGGCTTGGGCGGGCTTACGCGGCACAGGGCAATGCGGACAAGGCCTACGAAGCCTATGCCATGGGAGCGGACCATCAGACCTCGTTCTACGGATTGCTGGCGGCTGAGCAGATTGGCCGCCCGTTCGATGGTGAATTGGCAAACCCCAGACGCGCGCCACATTGGAAACAGGCCGAATTCGCCGAGTCCAGCGTGCTGGAGGCGGGGTTGTTGCTGCTGCAAGCTGGCGAAGCAAACCTGTCGGAACGGTTCCTGACACATCTGGTGGAGGACCTGGACTCGGTCGAGGCAACCCAACTGGGTGATATGGTTATCGAATTGAAAGAGCCTCATCTGGCCGTAATGATTGCCAAGCGCGCGGCCAAAACCGGTGTTGTCCTGCCTGCTGCCTATTACCCGGTGCATCCGGTGGCCGATCTGGGCCTGCCGATGGCCAAGGAGATGACGTTGGCCATTGCGCGCCGCGAAAGTGAGTTCGACCCCATTGTCGTCAGTGGGGCAGGTGCCCGAGGTTTGATGCAGGTCATGCCTGCGACCGCGCAACTGGTTGCCAAAAACATGGGCATCCTCAGTGGTCATAAGACGGGCAAGCTGACGTCTGACTGGAAATACAATGCCAAGCTAGGTGCGAATTACCTGTCTGGGCTGGCGGCGGATTTCAACGGCAACGTAGTGATGATGGCCGCCGGATATAATGCCGGGCCGCGCAGACCGATCTCTTGGATGGGTCGGTATGGTGACCCGCGCGCAGGTGAGATTGACGTTGTCGACTGGATTGAGACGATCCCGTTCAGCGAGACCCGCAACTACGTGATGCGCGTCGCCGAAAGCCTGCCGGTCTACCGCGCCCGTCTGGGTCAACCGGCCCTGCCGATCCCGTTTTCGCAAGAGCTGATTGGCTCAACTCTGGCGGCGTTCGCGCCATAAGGTGAACAGGCCAGCGGCGATGACCAGTCCGGCGCCGATGACAACCGCGGGCCGCAGGGTTTCGCCAAAAACCGAGATTCCCAGAATCGCGCTCCACATCAGGTGGAAATAGGCAAAGGGCTGAACGGCGCTGGCTTCGGCCATTTCATAGCATTTGATCAGCAGCCAATGTCCCAGCACCCCGCTGAGACACAGCAACCCCATCCAGAACCAATCGCGGCTTTCCATAGGTTCCCAGAACCACATGCCGACCGCAGTCATGGCGACCGCTCCGGCGATACCGGTCCAGAAAAAGCTGGTTGCAGTGCTGTCCTGTCGGGCGACATACCGGGTCAGCAACCCATAGACCGCGAACATCAGAGCCGAGATCAGGGGGATCACTGCCAGCGGGTTGAACACACCCATACCGGGTTGAAGGATAATCAGCACGCCCATGCAGCCGACGCCAATTGCCGTCCATCGCCGCCAGCCCACCTTTTCCCCCAATACCGGACCGCTAAGCGCCGCCACCAATAGCGGATAGCAGATGAACACGGCCTGACTTTCAATCAGACCCAGTACGGTAAAGGCATAAACGGCCACGCAAATCTCGCCGGCAAGCAGTACACCGCGCAATATCTGCCATCCCAATTGGCTAGTCCGCGCCGTCACTCCGATGCCACCCGGGGCGCGAAGGGCCAGGGCCAGAACGAACGCAGCAAAGAACCAATACCGGATCATAACGACCATGTAGGTGTTGTAGGTTCCGGCAAGGTGGCGGGACATGCCGTCCTGCAACGCGAACACAACGGTTGCCGCGATCATCAGGGCAATCCCTGCGCGTGTATTGTTTTGCTGCGTCATGATCTGACCGCCCGCGTCATATGGCGTTTGCGGCCATATCCGGGGACGCGAGTGACAGAAAAGCCCGCATCCTCCAATCCGCGGCGAACGAAACCTGCAGCTGTGTAGGTCGCGGCAGTACCGCCGGGGGTCGTATGGTCAGCCACATGCTGCATCAACTCAGCCCCCCACATTTCCTGGTTCTTGGCCGGAGAGAACCCATCCAGAAACCACGCATCCGCGGATGCGGCCCATTTGGGCAGCGTTTCGCGCGCATCCCCTTCGATAACCTCAAGCCGCAGCGTACCCAGATCGCACGACCCTCCGCGCCAGTGCTGCAGAAAACGCGTGCTCCAGGGGGTGATTTCGGGAAAAGCCTCCAATGCGCGGGACATATCCGCAGGGTCCATTGGGTAGGCTTCGAAACTGGTAAAGCTCAAAGGTGTTGTTTGTCCGGACTTCTCCCACTCTGACCACGCGGTCAGCATGTTCAGGCCAGTGCCAAACCCAAGTTCAGCAATACGAAATCCCGGCGCGAAGCGCGCGGGCAGGTCGTTGCCGTCAAGAAAGACATGACGCGTCTCAGCCAGCCCGTTTTGCAACGAGTAATACGGGTCGTCGAACCGGTCTGAAACGGGTATTTGATCGTCGGTCCAAGTCAGTTCGGCACGCTGGTCTGCCATCGGGGAATCCTGTAGCTAAGCGGCGCGACACTGAACAAGGAAAAGGGGTTTGGCAATGGTCGATGTGACGGTACGCGGCGCGGGTATCTTTGGCCTGTCCATCGCCTGGACCTGTGCCCGACGCGGTGCAAAAGTTCAGGTCGTTGATCCTTTTGGCGCAGGTTCAGGATCAAGTGGCGGATTGGTTGGTGCCCTTGCCCCCCATGTCCCCGAGAACTGGAACGCTAAGAAAGCCTTTCAGTTCGACAGCCTGATCATGGCCGAACCATTTTGGAAAGGCGTTGAGGAAATCGGCGGGGTTTCAGCGGGTTACGCAAGGCTGGGGCGGCTTCAACCTGTACCTGACCCCAGAACCTTGGAACTGGCTCACGCCCGCGCGGACACGGCGGCTGAACTGTGGCAGGGCAAGGCCGAATGGCGTGTCGTTGAAACCGAACAACTGGGATCGTGGTGCCCACCCAGTCCAACTGGATACGCAATCCACGACACGCTCAGCGCCCGGATGCACCCGCGGCGCGCCTGTGCCGCGCTGGTATCAGCGTTGGCCGTCATGGGTGTTGATGTCGTGGCTGAGGCACCGGACAGGGGGCAAGTCGTTCACGCCACCGGGTTGGCTGGACTTCAGGAACTCAACGACGCATTGGGGAAAGTTGTCGGCAATGGCGTCAAAGGACAGGCCGCATTGTTGCGGTTTGACGCCGGTGAGGTTCCCCAGCTTTTTGCCGATACGGTCCATATTGTCCCGCATGCGGATGGCACGCTGGCCATCGGCTCAACCTCCGAGCGGGAGTATGACGATCCGACCAGCACAGATGCCGCGCTTGAGGAGGTGCTGGAGCGTGCCACGCGCGCAGTCCCTGTTCTGCACGGGGCCGAGGTGATCGAACGCTGGGCCGGGGTTCGTCCCCGCAGCAAAAGCCGTGCCCCTATGCTGGGCGCGCATCCCTTGCACAAGGGACAGTTCATCGCCAATGGCGGGTTCAAGATCGGCTTTGGAATGGCCCCGAAGGTGGCCGCAGTCATGGCCGATCTGATACTGGACGACCGCGATACGATCCCAGACGATTTCCGGCCCCAAGCGTCACTGTGACCGCGCGGCGGCATCGGCAATCATGCATTGCCGCCCGTCGGGGCCGCGCACCCACATGCTCTGACCGTCCCGGCACAGGGTCGCAGTTTCGGTATGCATCAACGGCGAAGTCGCGCGGAACGAAAACCGTGCAAGCGGACCCATCACATCCTCGGCAAACAACATCAACAACTGGGCCAGCAACGGCCCATGCACGACCAGACCATCATACCCTTCGACCTGACGCGCATAGTCCAGGTCATAATGGATACGGTGACCGTTGAACGTCAGCGCCGAGTATCGAAACAACAAAGTCGAGTCGAAAGTTACCTCGCGCCGAGCGGTCTCGTCGGTCCGTGCGACCGGCGGCACAGGGCGTGGTTCATCGCCAGATGGATCGTTGCGGTAAACGAGGTCCTGCCACTCGGTCAGGCAATGCGTTTCATCCTGCCATATCTCGTGGCGCAGCGTGACAAAGGCCAGCGGCCCGGTTCGCCCTGTTTTGCGCAGAAGACTTTCCCGAATCGAGCGCCGTTCGGCTACCCTGCCCGCAAAAAGGGACGCATGAAACTCTAGCCGACCGCCTGCCCACATCCGGCGAGGCAAACCCAAATCGGGGATCAGGCCACTTCCAACCTTTGGGTGACCGTCCCGGCCAAGGCCGTCGGGTGGCTGCGGTGTCCAGAAATAAAGCTGGTGGAAAAAGGCAGGCAAGGGTGTGCCTGCCCTAATGGTCCCGCCCTGCCCCAACGCGATCTGAAGCGCGGCGGCGCGGGCCGGGTCCAGAACATCTGTCCGTGTCTCTACCTTCATGGCAAAACACTAGACAGCGGAACCGGCACCGACAAGCGACCTGTGGTTATTGGAAACCAGCCTCGGCGCGCAGCTTCTGCATCAAAGTTTGCAGAGCGCTTTCGTATCTTTCGCTGGTCAGCTTCCCTTGCTCATCGAATTCACTGGAACTGCTGGCCAGATGAATTTCCGGCCCCTGCAAAATACGTGGCTGGAACGGCACCATATAGCCGCGCAGCACCATTTGGGCCCGCTCTCCGCCTGCGCGACCCGCGGCGGCGGACATCACCGCAACGGGTTTGTCGGCCCATGGCTTGCCCTTGGTTCGGCTTACCCAATCCAACGCGTTCTTCAACACTCCGGATGGACCCTTGTTGTATTCAGGGGTCGAGATGATCACGGCGTGCGCCTGTGCGATCTGGTCCGCCAGCAATTGAACCGGCTCGGGGATACCTTCGCCGTCCTCCAGATCACCGTCATAAAGCGGCAGGTTCAGGTCTGCCTCGACATATGTCCCGGGGTCAAACAGCCGCGCGGCTTCGCGCAGCAACTTACGGTTGGTTGCGCTCTGGCGCAGCGATCCGGACAGGCCAAGCAGGATCGGTTCAGACATGGTAGGGCTCCGTGATAGTGTCTTTCACTAATTAGCGCGACACCTCTGCGCGCCATAGCCCCCATGACGCGCAGTCAATGTGCGAAAAAGCCAGAGCACCTAATTATGCCCTGTTAAATTCAGGTGCGCCCGTTTGGAATGATCTCGATATCGACCCGTCGATTAAGGGCTTTACCCTCAGGCGTCAGGTTCGAGGCCGCTGGGCGGTTCTCACCCAGTCCAATCGTGCTGATCCTTGCACTGTTGACGCCATTGGCCTGCAAAATATCGGCGACAGAGCGCGCCCGACGTTCTGACAGGGCCTGATTGTACGACGCCTCACCGTCACTGTCCGTATGGCCAATGACCTGCACGGTTGAGTTGGGGTAATTCACCAGGTTTTGCCCCACCCGCACCAAATCGGACCGCAGCGCCGGGCGCACGGTCGAACTGTCGGTGTCAAAGGTGATGTCGTTCGGCACGGTGACAATCAGCCGGTCACCGGCATTGGTTACGGTAATCCCCTGATTGGCCAATTGCTGGCGCAGTTCTGCGGCCTGCTGGTCCAGTTGGTTACCGATCAGGCCACCGCCGGCCGCACCAATCGCACCACCAGCCAACGCACCAAGAAGCGGATCAGAGCCATTCGCGATCGCTCCGACACCCGCACCAACCAATCCACCCAGAATCGCACCCTGTTTTGTGTTCTGGTTTGGGTCGGCTGGCAAATTCAGCGTACCGGGGTCCGTGCACGCGCCCAAAAACATTGCCGAGCACAGCCCGGCGGAAACAACAAACTTGGAAATGGTCATGAAATCACCTTCTGCTCTGGTACCCGTTTGCCGGGACCATCTTGTTCAGCGCAGTATATCGCGCCGACGCCGAGCAGGCTCAAGCAACAATCCGGTGATATCGGCAGTTACCCGCCAGTCATTGTTGTGTGACAGCGTCCCAGCGATTTTGCTCTTGCCATATCGCGCGAAGCGGCGCGCCCTGACCGCAATAGTGATCATCGATCAGATCACAGGACCAGATGCGGTCGGTCCGAAAATGTCGAAACCCGTTTCTTAACTCGCACCATGCAGCAAGCATCGTGCACTCAATATGATAGACCAACGCAACCGGGCGCACGGTCCGTTCCGTCCGGACACCAGCAGAATTGACATAGGTAATACGGATCTTGCGCTCGGACCGGATCGCCTCACGGTAGTTCACAACCTGAACGCATCCCTTTTCGGGGTCGTCTGCGGGCGCCCCCCACGGGGCCACTTGCAGCCAATCCGCAGGCGCGCGCAGAGCGTCGATTTTGCGACACACCCGATCGGCGGCCTGTTGCAGCGTGCTGTCGCCGGTGCGCGCCAGCATGGACAGACCAACCCACAAGGCTTCGACCTCTTCCGCGTCAAAGTTCAGTGGCGGCAGATCATAACCACGGCGCATCAGATACCCGATGCCCGCCTCACCTTCGATCGGGGTGCGCTGCGCCTGCAACGCGGCAATATCGCGATACACCGTCCGAACGGAAACCTCGAGCTTTTCGGCAAGCATCTCGGCGGTGACGGGCGCGTTTGAGGCGCGCAGAATTTGGATGATCTCAAACAAACGGGTCGAACGGCGCATGAAAATCTCCGGCTGAACTGCTGACACTCTAACACAGCCCCCTGACAAGGTGGTGTCAGCAGTGATCGGCAAGGCTGGACCAACACAAAAAAGGATGCCCTCCATGCCAAGCCGAGACAATCATGTTCTGATGACCCTCAAACTGGGTCAATGGTCCAATAAGCACAACCTGCGCGCCTTTGAAATAGAACGCGAAGTCGCAGCAAACCGTCAACGCTGCACCGCCAGACGCCGCGCAAGGCGGTTTTCTCTGGGCAATCTCAAGCTGCACTGGACCAACGTAATCTAACGTCAGAAATCGGCCGCGGCGCGGAATTTCATTGAAACGCCGCCCTCGGGGTTTTTCAGGCGCAGTTCTTCGGAATGCAGCATAAGGCGCGGATAGTCGCGCGCCGCGCCGTCCGCATAAAACGGGTCGCCCAAAATCGGGTGACCCAAAGCCTGCATGTGGACCCGCAACTGATGGGACCGCCCGGTTTTCGGAAACAGGCGCACACGGGTCGTGTCGCCTTCGTGTTTAACGACCCGCCAATCCGTGACAGCAGGTTTACCAGTCTCATGACACACCTTCTGACGCGGGCGATTGGGCCAATCCACAATCAGCGGCAGATCAATGGTGCCGGTTTTGGGTTCAACCCGACCAAACACACGCGCGACATAGGTTTTGCGCGTCTGGCGCTTCTCGAACTGCATGCTCAGATGTCGTTGGGCGTGCGGGGTCTGCGCGAACACCATCACCCCCGACGTATCCCGATCGAGCCGATGCACCAACAAGGCTTGCGGAAAGGCTGCCTGCACCCGTGTCAGCAGGCAATCGGCAAGATGCTCTCCGCGCCCTGGAACCGACAACAGGCCCGATGGTTTATTCACCACGATCAGTTGCGCATCTTCGTGCAACACGTCCAGAGGTGTTTGGGGTGGATCGTAGGGTTCGCTCATGCGCGTCTGCCTACCGCAGCCCGCTGCCTCCCGCAACGTCGTCCTTGCTTGCGCCGCATAGTTCCGCAACTCTGCCCCTAAAGCGGAGGAAAATTCATGCACCCCACAATCGAGCGCATGCAAGAGGTTGTTGCCAAAGGTGACGAATCCCAGATTCTAGAACTGCTGGCCGAGGATGTGCGGTTTTCACCCCCAACCTATTTCAGCACATGGACAGGGCGCGCCCCGGTCGCGGCGGTACTGGGTCACGTGGGGCAGGTGTTCACGGATTTTCACTATCGCCGGGTCATGGGCGACGGCAAGGATTGGGCGTTGGAATTTCAGTGCAAGGTCGGCGATTTGGATGCGGTCGGCGTCGATCTGATCACGTTGGATGACGATGGTCTGATACAGGAGTTCGAAGTCGTCATGCGCCCCTACAAAACGATTGGCGCCCTGCGCGAGGCGATGATGGCCCGCGTCATGACCGATCCGCGTTTTCTGGAATACAAAAACGCACTGAGCTGATGATTCCAGTAGCCCCAGACCAGTTGTTGCGGGTGCCGCTGCTGCCAGTTCTGGCCGCACAGGGCCTGTCTGTCCGACGGAGCGCGCAACTTTTGCCCGAACCCATAGGCCCCCGCAGCGGCCGAAATGGTCGGGGGCCCCGACTGCGCCTTTTGATCGCCGGAGACAGCTCGGCCGCCGGTGTAGGCGCCGGCACGCAGGCACAGGCGCTTTCAGGGCATCTGGTTCGGGAATTGTCCCGGCACTACACCGTCGAATGGCAGCTTGAAGCCATGACCGGCCACACCACGCAGGATACACTTAACCGCCTGCAGGTTTTGGTCGGCCAATTTGACATGGCAGTCACAGCGCTGGGAGTGAATGATGTCACGCATGGCGTCACACGTAAGAAGTTCGCCGACCGACAGACGCTATTGATGAACCTTCTTGTCCGGCAGTTTGGCGTTCGTCGCATTGTCGCGACAGGCGTCCCCCAAATGGCCCGGTTTCCAGCGCTGCCGCAGCCATTGGCCTGGGTTCTGGGTCAGCAGGCCGCCCGGTTGGATCAGGCTTTGCAAGAAGTCACCGCCGGGTTTTCTCAGGCGCGCCATCTAACGCTCAACTTGCCTGACGATCCCGCATTGGCCGCGCCAGACGGCTATCATCCCAGCCCAAAAACTTATGCCATCTGGGCATCCGAAGCCGCGACACTCCTGCGTCAGGCCTGAGCGCGCATCTGCCGGATCATTGGAATCGAGTACACAACCAACGCAGCCCAAATCAGCGGAAACGCAATCATGCGCCCCCTGTCGATCTGCTCGCCGAAAACAGTGATCGCGGTGATGAAGATCATGGTCGGTGCGATGTACTGCAATATGCCCATCGTCGACAGGCGCACCAGCTTTGCCCCGTTTGCATAAACCAGCAGAGGAACGGCCGTCACCACCCCCGCAGCGGCCAACAACAGGGTATCCGAACCCGTTGCCCCAAAATGCCCAGTCCCTTTGGCACCAAGCCACGTTACGTAAACCAATGCCGGAATCAATAGGATCAGAACCTCAAGCAGGAACCCCTGATTTGGGCCGATAGGCAAAGATCGCTTGAAGAATGCGTAGAACCCCCAACTGACCATCAGGCCCAGGGCCGCCCAAGGCAAACTGCCAGCCTGAAGAACTAAGACCAGTACGCCGGCCGCAGCAAGACCAACGGCAATCAATTGCGTTTTGTTAAGTGGCTCCCGCAGTAGAACCGCGCCCAAAGTTATGCTGAACAGCGGGTTGATATAATACCCAAGCGCGGCATCCAGCGCATTTCCGCTGGCAATGGCCCAGATGTAAATCGCCCAGTTCACAGATATCAGCGCCGCAGTCAAACAGGCCATGCCCAACATTTTGGGGTTTTGCAACGCCGCTTTCAGATCAGCGGTTCGCCCAAGCGCGATCAACAACGCACCTGCCACAGGTACCGACCAAATGACCCGATGCGCCACGATCTCAACCGGGCCGATATGCACCAACGCCTTCATGTAAAGTGGAAGAAACCCCCACAAAACATAGGCCGTGACCGCCAGCGCCAACCCTTTAGGCGTGTCGCCATTGTTCAACGGGACTGGGGTCTCTGCCATGGTGAGTCTCCGATTGATCTTGAAGCTCTGTAAGACAAACTCAGAAAAAAGAAATCCGCAAAATCTGTGACGGACACCATCATGGAATCTGATATGTCTCGCCAATTGCGACGGCTCACTTTGCGAGGCTCTGCCTCGCGCTCCGGGATATTTTTAGCCAGATGAAGAGTGGATCTCCTGCTTCATCTGGCCCCAAATATCCCGGGGGAGTCGCGGCTTGCCGCGGCGGGGGCAGAGCCCCTTTTGCCGCGCATCAGACTTTTACGCGTTCCGATTTTGGGTCATACATCGGTTTCAGCGATGCTTCTGCTGTGACCTTCACCCCGCAGACGTCGATCTCATAGCTTGAGGCCAATACATCGGCAGCCTTTTCACCCGCGCAGGGCACATAGCCCAGACCGATGGCACCACCCAGCGTGTGTCCATAGTTGCCCGAACTCAGATAACCCACATATTCACCGTCCCGCAGGATGGGTTCGTTGTGGAACAGCAGCGGTTCGGGGTCAGTGAGTTTGAACTGAACCAATCGGCTTTGTGGTCCGGTTTCCTTTCGTGCGATCACTGCCTCGCGCCCGATGAAGTCGCAGCCCTTGTCGGTTTTCACAGCAAAGCCCAGCCCGGCATCGACCACGTGATCTTCACAGGTGATGTCGTGGCCGAAATGGCGGAAGCCTTTTTCGATCCGGCACGAGTCCATCATGTGCATCCCACAGAGTTTCAGGTCCATATCCTGCCCGGCCTCAAACAGGGTTTCGAAAACATGGCCTGCCATGTCTGAGGAAACATAAATCTCCCACCCCAGTTCACCCACATAGGTGACGCGATGCGCACGGGCGAGGCCCATGCCGATCTCGATCTCTTGCGCGGTGCCAAACGGATTTGCCGCGTTCGAGAAATCAGCAGGCGAAACCTTTTGCAACAGCGTGCGCGCATTGGGGCCCATGACGGCCAGCACACCTTCGCCTGCGGTGACATCCGTGATGACCACGTTGAACGCACCCGCGTGGCGCTGCATCCATGTCTGATCGGCCAAGCGTGTGGCGGCAGGTGTGACGACCAGATAGGTGGTCTCGGACAGGCGGGTGACGGTCACGTCCGCCTCGATCCCACCTGTGCGATTTAGGAATTGAGTGTAGACGATCTTGCCATTGGGTACCGCGTAGTCGCCGCCGCCGACATAGTTCATGAACGCCTCGGCATCGGGGCCTTCAACGCGGATTTTGCCGAAGGAGGACATATCATACATGCCCACATTCTCGCGCACCGCGCGGTGTTCGGCAGCCGCGTTTTCGAACCAGTTCTGACGTTTCCAGCTGTAGTGGTATTCGCGTTCCTGACCTGCGTTGGCGAACCAGTTGGCCCGTTCCCACCCGGCGAGTTCACCCATGACAGCACCCTGCTCCAGCAGGTGATGGTGGAAGGGCGTGCGCCGTACCCCGCGTGCGGTGGCCTTCTGGCGATAGGGGAAGTGGTCGGCATAGAGCAGGCCCAGCGTTTCCTTGGAGCGTTCAAACAGATACTGTTTGTTGCCCTGAAACGGCTGCATCCGGCCAATATCTACATCGCCCAGGTCAAAGGGTTTTTCTCCGCTGTCCATCCACTCGGCCAGTGCCATACCCGCACCACCGGCGGATTGGATACCGATCGAGTTGAACCCAGCAGCGACCCAAACATTGTCCATCTCGGGCGCGAGACCCAGATGATAGGCGTCGTCGGGCGTGAAAGATTCCGGCCCGTTGAAGAACGTATGAATTCCCGCCTCGGCCAGCATCGGCATCCGGTTTACCGCCGCCTCTAGGATCGGTTCAAAGTGGTCGAAATCCTCGGGCAGTTGGTCAAATTCGAAACTATCGGGGATTCCATTCATCGCCCAGGGCTTTGCGTTAGGTTCAAAGGCCCCCAGCAGGATTTTACCCGCGTCTTCCTTGTAATAGGCGCATTCATCCGGCACGCGCAGTACCGGCAGTTGGGTCAGACCGTCGATGCCTTCGGTGACGATGTAGAAGTGCTCACAGGCGTGCAGCGGCACGTTTACGCCTGCCATGCGGCCGACCTGATGCCCCCACATACCCGCGCAGTTCACGACCATATCGCATTCGATATGGCCTTGCGTCATGCCATCATCGCTGACCCATTCCACAGAATTGACCCGCCTCCCCTGCCGAGAAATGCCGGAAACTCTTACCCGTTCCTGAACAATCGCCCCACGTTGACGCGCACCCTTGGCCAGTGCCAGCGCAATATTGGCGGGATCGGCCTGGCCATCGGTCGGCAACCAGACCCCCCCGGTCACACCATCAAGATTGATATGCCCGTAGCGCTCTTTCACCTCGGTCGGAGACAGCTCTTCGACCGGGACGCCAAAGGCGCGGGCCATTGCGGCGTTCCTGTAAAGCTCTTCCAGACGTTCGTCGGTCAGCGCGACCGAGACCGACCCGACTTGACGCATCCCCGTTGCCACGCCGGTTTCTTCTTCGAGCCCCAGATACAACTCGGCCGAATAGCGCGCCAATTTGGTCATGTTCGACGTTGCGCGCAACTGCCCGATCAGGCCTGCCGCGTGCCATGTTGTGCCGCTGGTCAGTTGCTTGCGCTCCAGCAGGACAACATCGTTCCAGCCCTTTTTGGTCAGGTGATACGCGACCGAGCATCCGATGACGCCGCCGCCGATGATGACCACACGGGCCTTGTTGGGAAGATCAACCATCCTGAAATCTCCGCACTGTCAGGTTTGGGCCAAATTGGCATGGAAGATCGACAATAAATGCGCTAAAAGCGTCACAATATCGGTAATTTTCACCGATGTGCTACGCGCTTTTCGCGGCGCAGAACAAACGGCGTGACGCCGAAAAAGCTTTTGTAGACAGACGAAAATCCGTTCGGAAATCCACAAGCCAGGCCGATTTCGCGCACGCTCATAGTAGTGTTGAGAAGAAGGTTATTGGCCTTGGCCAACCGCATCTCGCGGTAGAATCCGTTTGGGGTGGTGCCGAAGAAAGTCTTGAACTTGCGCTCAAGCGAACGGTTGGACAGGTGCAGTTCTTCGACGATCTGATGGATCGGCAAGGGGTCTTCGATATTGGCCTGCATCAGCTTGATGCACAGGTCCAGCTTGGCATCCCCGGTGGCGGTCAGGCGCGCGCCGGAAAACGGCTGCATCGAGGAAAAATCGCGGATGTTCTCGTGCAACATGATATCAGCCACGGTCATCTTGGCGGGCCCCGAGATGTGACGGCCGATCACCGACAAAGCCACATCGGTCGTCGCCTCCATCCCCGCACACGTCACTACAGCGCCTTGCTGGGTGGCGATGGACAGCTTGGCTTCGAACCGGGCGCCGCGTTCGCGCAGGAACGAAGCGTTCTCCCAATGGGTCGCCATATCCTCGGTTCCGTGTTCGTCGATGTAACGACTGGCGGCTTCGGCCAGCAGAAACACCTGCGCGCCGCGATAGGTATAGTCGGACACCACGCGACCCAACGACAGGTCAGGGTGATCGGGATCGGTATTGCCAATGACAAACAAGTAATCCGCCTTGGGTTGGGCACTGACGGCCTCGGTCTGGATCATCGCGTCGCTGCTGGAATGGATCGGGCCGCCCTTCAGGGATTTATACGCATAGGTAAAAGGCGGATGTGGACAGACACGGTTGGCCAGACGCAGCACCTCGACCAGCGACGCCAGTTCCAGCAGCACATAGCCGGGGGCGACGAGGATATCGAAATGCTGCTGTGTCGCCATCGCCCTACACGATCCTGTGTCGGGCGGCGTGCAGCGCGTGGGCCAATGCCTCGATATGATCGGGGCCGACCTCGCAGCAGCCGCCGACAATGGTGGCCCCGTGCTCGACCCAAGACATTGCGAAATCGGCATAGGCTTCGGGGGTCAGGTCATGACGTTCTTCCAGCGCATCAACGGTGGGGGCGTCCTCCAGAAATTCTTGCGTGATGCCGGTGAAGCCATTGGCATAGGCCCCATACGGGCGGCCCATCGTTTCAAGGATCGTCAGCGCGGGCATCACTGATTCCGGGCGGGTGCAGTTGATCAGCACCGCTTGCGGCTTACAGCGATCCACCAGCGGCGCGACCTGCGCCAGATGCTCGCCCGAGCGCAGGCGGGTGCCGTCAGTGTCCATCACCGACAGCGCCAGCCAGACGGGTTTAGTCGCGCTTTCCGTGCCGCGCAGCGCGCCTTCGGCCTCTTGCAGCGAAGACACGGTTTCGTGCAGGAACAGGTCCACCCGATCGTTCATCAGACCGACCAGCTCGGCATATTTCAGCGCCGCCTCTTCAACATCGGGTTTCAGGTCGGGCCGGTACGAGGCCAGCAGAGGCCCCAGCGCCCCGGCGATCCGCCCACGCGACGCAGGTCGCGCGCCTTCCGCCTGCGTCAACGCCGTGTCGATCAGGGCGGGCAGTTGATCCTCGATCCCTTCGCGTACCAGACGCGAGCGGTGGATAGCGTAGGTGTTCGTAGTCGCCACGGTCGCGCCGCGTCGAAAGTAATCTGCATGGACCTGCCCCACTAATTCGGGCTGATCCATCATCACCCGCGTCGACCACAAAGGTGTAGGCTTTTCGCCGCCACGTTTGACCAACTCCTGCCCAATCGAGCCGTCCAACAGAGTGATATCCGCCATGTCCTTACCTTTCCTCAGGGAATGAGAACCAGTTTTCCCGCAAACGCCTTGGACTGAAAGTCCGCTTGCGCTTTGGCAATGTCTCTTAGCGGATAGGTTTTCGAGATCAATGGTTTTACCCGGCCGGCGTTCATCAGTTCGACCAATCGGCCGAAAACCTCGAACGCCTGATGGGTGCAGCCGTGAATGGCGATGTCGCGCAAATAGATATCGCGCAGGTCGGCCTGAACGATAGGTCCGGCGATAGCTCCCGAGACGGCATACTGCCCGCCGGGCTTCAGTGACAGGATCAGATCGGGCCATGCGGGACCGCCG
The DNA here is from genome assembly GCF_013034585.1 of Ruegeria sp. HKCCA5426. Taxonomy (NCBI): domain Bacteria; kingdom Pseudomonadati; phylum Pseudomonadota; class Alphaproteobacteria; order Rhodobacterales; family Roseobacteraceae; genus Ruegeria; species Ruegeria sp. HKCCA5426. Next base: position 131,960 of record NZ_WQGH01000003.1, on the reverse strand, counting down.
ACCACGTCAATCACCACATCGAACATGTCTTTCGGCAAAGGCGCGCCTCGGTCGAACGTATCAATCGCGCCTTGATCCCTCACCACCTCGGCCTTGGGAGGACTGGTGACGCCCCACACGGTCGCCCCGCGCAGCCGGGCCAGTTGTACGGCGGCCAGACCAACCCCGCCCGAGGCTCCGGTGATCAGAACCTTGTGCCCGGCAGTCACACCTGCGCGGGTCAGCAGGTTTTCCGCCGTGCCAAAAGCACAGGGGACGGCAGCGATTTCGACATCTGACAGGGGTGAGGCCGACACATCGTACAGATCAAACGCCTCGACCAGACAATATTGCGCGAAGGCCCCGTCAATCTCGGACCCCAAAGCGATGAAGCCAGTCGGGTTGCCGGGGCGTGGGCGCGGTAGGTTGATCGGGCAGGTTACGCGCTGGCCTTTGGTGAAACCCGTGCCCGGCGCGGCCTGTTCAACTATGCCGCACAGATCGCCGCCCTGAATGCGTGGGAAGTGCAGCGCGCCTCCCCAGCCGCCCGCGTCGACCTCCTGATCCACCGCATCTGTCGCACCGGTCACATCCGAGGAATACCAACCGACGCGCGTGTTGATATCGGTGTTGTTCACTCCGGCGGCGGCAACCCGAACCAGCACTTGACCGGGTCCGGGTTGTGGCACCGGGATATCCGCGCGCCATTCGAGCGCCTCTGGTCCACCATGGTGGGTCAGATAGACGCCTTGCATGACGTTTGGCACAGCCATCAGGCCCGAAGCCGTTCGTTGGCTGGATCCCAAAGCGGTTGGTCCTCTTGTACCACGGCGGGGTATTTTCGACCGTAGATTTCAACCTCCAGCGCCGTGCCCGGATTTGCCAGTTCCGACTTGATCATGCCCAGTGCGATAGACTTGCCCACGCGGTAACCCCATGCGCCGGACGTTGTCTCACCCACGATCTGATCGCCTTGCCAGATGCAGGACATGTAGGGCGCGTCGCAGTCACCGGCCTCGACCGTCAGAGTCACAAATGACTTCTTCACCCCCTGCTGCTTTTCGTTCAGGATCGCGGCCTTGCCGGGGAAATCCTGCGGCTTGTCCAGTTTGACGAAGCGCCCCAACCCGCCTTCCAGCAGCGAGTAATCGGTCGACAGATCGCCCTTCCATGCGCGGTAGCCTTTTTCGATCCGCAGCGAGTTCAGCGCATACATGCCAAACGGCGTCGCTCCAGCCTCAAGGATCGCATCATAGATCGCGGGCATGTCGTCGTTCAGGGCGTGAATCTCCCACCCCAGTTCGCCCGCGAAGGATACGCGGATCAGATAGGCAGGTTTTCCGGCCACCGTGGCAGCCTGATGGGTCAACCAGCCCAGCGACAGGTCAGCATCGGTCAGACCCGACAGTATGTCCCGCGATTTCGGCCCGGTGACGATCAGCGTGTCGCGTGTCGTGGTGACATCCTCGACACTGATACCAGAGGGCATCGCATTCACCAGAATGTCCCGGTCATGCCATTGCGCGGTGGCGGCTGTGATCATGACGAACTCATCTTCACCCAAGCGCAAGCAGGACATCTCGGTCAGGATACGCCCCCGGTCGTCGGCGATATAGACCAAATTAATCCGGCCCACCTTAGGCAGACCACCCGTTACCAGCCCGCGCAGCGCCTCGGCCGCGCCTTCGCCTTTGACCATGAAGCGCGAGAAACCCGGCAAGTCCAGCACGCCGCAATGGTCGCGGACGGCCTCGCATTCTTCTTTGATCCGCTGCTCCCACGGGCCGGATCGGCCCCATGTATGCGTCGCGTCCAGCGAGGTGTCGTCGCCCGGCTTGGCGAACCAATTGGCGCGTTCCCAGCCGTTATAGGCACCCATAACCCCGCCCAGTTCCTTGATCTTGTCATGAACCGGAGACAGCTTCTTGTCGCGCGCCGCAGGCCATTCGTGATGCGGGAAATGCATGGCGTATTCGTTGCCGTAGACCTCCATACCCTTCTGGTTGCAGTAGTCCTGATCGGTGTAGTCGGTGTAACGACGCGGATCGACGGCCCACATATCCCATTCGGTCGCGCCATCGACGATCCATTCGGCCAGCACCTTGCCAGCGCCACCACCCTGCGCGATACCGAAGGTGAATGTGTGCGCCTCGAACGCATTTCGAACACCGGGCATCGGCCCGATCAGCGGCAGCCCGTCGGGCGCATAGGGGATCGGGCCGTTGATCACGCGACCCACGCCCGAGGTCGCCATCAACGGCACCCGCTCCATCGCGTCGGTGACGATGTCCTCGATCCGGTCTAGGTCGTCGTTCCACAGCTGAAAACTGAAATCCTCGGGCATCGGATCGTCTTCGGTCATCCAGTGGCCCTTGCAGTTCGGCTCATAGGGGCCAAGGTTGAAGCCGTTCTTTTCCTGCCGCAGATAGTACGAGATATCCACGTCGCGCAGCAGCGGCAGCTTGCCGCCGTTTTCCTTCGACCACGCCTCGATTTCCGGGATTTCGTCGGTCAGCAGGTACTGATGGCTCATGACCATGGCAGGCACGGTGCGCCCGCCAAAGGGTTTGAACCATTCGCCCACGCGCTGCGCATAGTATCCGGCGGCATTGACCACGTAATCACAGGCAATATCGCCCTTGTCGGTGTGAACGGTCCACGTGCCGTCGTCGTGCTGAGTCACGCCAGTCGCTGGACAGAAGCGGATGATCTTTTGTCCCAAATCCCGCGCGCCTTTAGCCAGCGCCTGCGTCAGCTGCGCCGGGTCGATGTCGCCGTCGGTGGGGTCGTACAGCACACCCTCAAGATCATGGGTTTCAAGGAAAGGATAGCGCTCTTTGGCCTCTTCCGCGGTCCACATCTCCATCGGGATGCCCTGATAGCGACCCATGGACATGGCACGCTCGAACTCCTGCATCCGTTCTTTGCTATGCGCCAGACGGATTGAGCCCGAGACGTGGTAGTTCATTGGATAGTCGACCTCGTCCGCCAGCCGCGAATACAGCTCGGTCGAATAGCGCTGCATGTTCATGATCGCCCACGAGGTTGAAAAGGTCGGCACGTTCCCCGCCGCGTGCCAAGTCGAGCCCGCCGTCAGCTCATTCTTTTCCAGCAGAACGCAGTCGGTCCAGCCCTTCTTGGCCAGATGATACAGCGCCGAACAGCCGACAACGCCACCGCCGATAACGACCACACGGGCCTTGGTTGGAAAATCACTCATGGTCTTGATCCTCTGTCAGTGTGCCCGCTGGGGCAGATCGTCTTGGATGTCGTAATAATCGCCCTTGTCAGCGACAAAGATGTGCCGAACGAGTTTCAAGCCAGTGGGCTCGTCCAGAGACCCCATTGAAACCGCAATCGTATCCTCGTCATTGTGCTGCCAGAACAGGAACGAGCCACAGGCGCTGCAAAAGCCGCGCTTGGCGATATCGGAGGCGCGATACCAACCCAGTGTATCGCTGGCGGTAAAGCTGAGGTTGTCCTGATGCGTGACGGTTGAGGCCCAAAGATGCCCCGACTGCCTGCGGCATTGACCGCAGTGGCAGGCATTTGGCGGCGTGAGATCTCCGACAATTTTGAACGCAACCTTGCCGCAAAGGCAGGAACCGGTGTGCATGTCTTTACCCCCTTGGTGCTGGCGTTGAGCTGGTGCCCAGCAGCACGCCGTAAATGATGAAACAGGTCGCCATTACGCGGCGGACCCAGATGTTGAACACAGCCCCCAAGGCCGCTTTGCCCATCAGCGCACCCAACAGGGTGAACCCGGTATAGCTGAGTGTTGTGATGATCAGTGCGGTCGGCATGATCACCCCCATCTGCTGCCAGACTGGCACGTCCGGCTGCACGAACTGAGAAAACGCTGCCAGATACCCGGCCACGCTTTTGGGGTTGATCGTCGCCACCGCCAACGCATGCAGATAGACATGGCGCGCTGGCCGCTCGGACGCAGGCGCGGGTTTGCTGGCATTGATCCAACCGCGGATGCCCATCCAGATCAGGAACCCCGCGCCGATCAGCTTGGCGATGAAAAACCCTGTGGGAGAGGCCGCAATCAGCGCCGTTATGCCCAGCGCCGAAAGGATCAGAAACGCGCTGGCCTGCGTCAGGATCGCCAACACCCCCAGCATTGCCTTGGGAAACGGCAGGCTCATCCCGTTCGAGATACAATTCACCGCGTTTGGCCCCGGAGTAGTCACGAACACCACCCAAAACAGCGCGAATATGGTCCAGGCTTCGAAGCTCATTCAATACACCGGTGGCGCGATGACCCAGACGGTCACGGCGGGCTCATCATAAGGGTTGGCCCATTGATAGGGCTCATGTTTGATGCGGAAACTGTCCCCCGGCCCGACCGAGAACTGCCGTCCTCCGATCGTCAGGTCCAAACGGCCGGACACCATATAGCCGACCTCTTGCGTGGGACGATCAGCGGGGGTCTGCATTTGTGATCGGGGTTCGAACGTGGAATGCACCATTTCGAAATCATCGGTCAGATCAGGTGACAGCAATTCCTCGATCAAACCTTCCTCACCCGATCCCATAGGACGGCGTGAACCAGCGCGCACAATATACCCCTGTTCGTCCGCCGGTGCGGCTGAATGTGCGAACAACATGGACATCGGCACACCAAGACACTCGGCGATCTGGCGCAGGTCCGAGATCGACGGCTCGGACTTGTCCCTTTCGACCTGGCTGAGCCATCCAACCGAACGCTCCAGACGCGCCGCGATCTCGGTCAGGGTCAGACCCCGCGCTTTGCGCAATGCCCGGATATCCGCGCCAAGAGTCGACCTGTTTGGGGCTTGGCTGTTCACGTGGTGCTCCGGTTGTTCGTGAAAATTTTAGTGACTTTTTCACGATGACCTGAGTCGGTGAAATTTCCAAGCATTTTTTCACTTGGGTGTCTGACGGGGATTGTTTATTCGTCGGATATGTGGATTGCAGTTGCGTATCTTTGGGTCATTAACCTGCTGACCCTGCTGACATTTGGATGGGACAAACTGCGCGCCAAACGTCGCAAAACCCGCGTGCCCGAGGCCAAACTGCGATGGCTCGCCGTGATCGGCGGGGCACCGGGCGCGGTTTTGGGACGCTGGATTTTCCAACACAAAACCCGCAAGCGACGGTTTTCGATTTACCTCTATCTGGTGCTCGGTCTGCAGGGTGCTGTTCTGTACTTTCTGGCCACCCACTTCCCACCCTGACACACGCGAACTTTCAATCGAAAATTATCCGCAGCCAAAGAGGAAACTGTCTGCTACACTGACGTAGTTACTGAATTCCTGAAATAATCTTATATTGGCAAAGGGTTGGAAGAGACATGGAAAATGGCATCGGGTTTTTCGACATAGTGTGGTCGATTTTCTGGCTATTCCTGATGGTAGCCTGGTTCTGGGTAATGATTTCGGTGGTGGCCGATGTGTTCCGCTCAAAAGACCTGAGCGGTTTCGGCAAGGCCGCATGGATCGCGTTTGTTATCCTTGTTCCCTGGCTTGGGGTTCTGTCCTATCTGATCGCACGAGGCGAAAAGATGCATGAACACAATGTCGAGGCGATGAATAAAATCGAAGAAGCACAGAAGGATTATATCCGATCCGTCGCGACGGTATCCACAGCGGACGAGTTGGAGCGTCTTGCCGCCTTAAAGGAAAAGGGCGTTCTGACAGACGAAGAATTCGCAGCCCAAAAAGCCAAGATCCTCAGCGCGTAACAAATAATGCTCCGGCCAGTGCCGCACTTGCCGGAGTTAATTCGCGAAAACGGCAGTCAGAATTGCACCAAGCGCGTCCGCGTCCTGCTGCGTGAATGCGTCCGGTTGATCGCTGTCGATGTCAAACACGGCAATGATGTCACCTGACGCGTTTCGCACCGGCAAGACCAGTTCTGACCGCGTGGTCGATGCACAGGCGATATGGCCGGGAAAAGCATCCACGTCGGGCACAAGCTGCACCTCGCCCGTTCGCGCAGCAGCGCCACAGACACCACGCTCGAACGGGATAACCAGGCATCCGTGACCGCCCTGATACGGGCCGATCTTCAACACATCCGGTTCTGTCACGCGGTAAAACCCGGTCCAGTCGAACCGGTCGTCGGAATGATGCACCTCGCACGCGACGGTTGCCATAAGCGCGACCGCGTCAGTTTCCCCTTCGGTCAGGGCTGAGATGGTTTTCGCCAGCAGGTCGTAATCAACGGTCATCTTGGATTGTCCGGCATAGGTCGTCTTGCCACGCCACCTATGCCGAAACCGCCCATGGGTCAAACACGTTCGATCGCGATCGCGGTGCCTTCTCCGCCACCGATGCAGATCGCCGCGACACCCCGTTTTAGGTTGCGCTTTTCCAACGCATTCAAAAGCGTCACCATAATGCGCGCGCCCGAAGCGCCGATCGGGTGCCCCAATGCACAGGCCCCGCCATTTACGTTCACTTTGTCACGCGGCAAGCCCATTTCATGCATGAATGCCATCGGCACAACAGCAAAGGCTTCGTTCACCTCCCACAGATCGACGTCATCCTTGGACCATCCGATCCTAGACAGCAATTTCTGGGCGGCGGGGACAGGTGCGGTTGTGAACAACCCCGGCGCCTGAGCATGGCTGGCATGGCCCAGAATTCGCGCACGTACGGTCAGCCCCTGATCTTTGGCCGCATCCTCGGACGCCAGCACAAGCGCAGCCGCGCCATCCGAGATCGAGGATGAGTTGGCTGCCGTCACGGTCCCATCTTTGCGGAATGCAGGTTTCAGTGTGGGTATCTTCTCGGGTCGGGCAGATTGCGGCTGTTCGTCCGCGGCGTACTGCACCTCACCCTTGCGGGTCGGGACAACGACCGGGGTGATCTCGTCCGAAAACGCCCCGCTTTCCTGTGCAGCCAGAGCATTGGACAGGGACTGCAGCGCATATTCATCCTGCGCTTCGCGGGTGAACTGGTAGGCTTCCGCACAATCCTCGGCAAAGGTGCCCATCAGCCGACCCTTGTCGTAGGCATCCTCCAATCCATCAAGGAACATGTGGTCAACCACCTGCCCGTGCCCGATCCGGGCCCCGCCGCGCATTTTCGGCAACAGATAAGGGGCGTTGGTCATGCTCTCCATCCCACCCGCGACCATCGTGTCCGCGTGTCCCAGCGCGATCTGGTCGAACGCCATCATCGCGGCCTTCATGCCAGAGCCGCACATCTTGTTCAGCGTTGTGGCTGGGACGTCTTCGCCCAGACCCGCCGCAAACCCGGCCTGCCGCGCCGGTGCCTGCCCCTGACCAGCGGGCAGAACGCAACCCATCAGAACCTCGTCTACCGTCTGGGTTCCGGCCCCTTGCAACGCAGCGCGAATGGCAGTGCCCCCCAAATCAGCCGCTGGCACACCGTCAAACACACCTTGAAATCCGCCCATAGGTGTCCGGGCCGCGCCTGCAATAACAACATGATTCATCGGGGTGCTCCTCCTGTTTTCCGGAATGATGGATACCGAATGGTAAGAATTGCCGTCTAGCGTATTTCTACGATTGAATTTCAGTTTAAAGGATCATCGCGCATGAGCCTGACCAGCGAAACAACAGGCGGCACACAGATCATCACGGTTCATTCAGACCGGATAGATGCAGCCATGGCCATCCAGTTCAAGGAAGACATGAGGAACGAAGCTCAAGGTGACAATGCGCGGGTCATTCTGAATCTGACCCATGTAGAGTTCATTGATTCCAGCGGTCTTGGCGCCATCGTCGCCGCGATGAAGCAGCTCGGCAATGGTCGCAGGCTGGATTTGGCCGGACTGCATCCCTTTGTCGAAAAGGTATTTCGGCTGACGCGCATGGATACGGTTTTCAAGCTGTTTGCGTCGCTGGACGACGCGCTGTCCGCCCCCACAGACTAACCAGCCGCTCAACGGAATTGGCACGACACCAATGAGTAACTGTAACTGCCTGGATTTGAGTTTTGTCGCGACTGAAGCAGAAGCCAGCCTTGGCATCGCCAGGCTGAGCTTGTGCCTAGAAGAAAAGGGCCTGCCCGGTCACAAGGCCGGTGACGTGAAAATCGCGCTGGCAGAGGCTATCAACAACGTGGTCGAACATGCGTATGCCGGGATAACCCCGGCTCGGGTGCAGGTACATTGCCGCTTTCACCAGAACTGGCTCGACATCCTGATTTCCGACACCGGCATGCCTCTGCCAGGGTTTTGTATTCCCGAAGGCATTCCTGCAGCATTGGGCGAAACGATTGATGAATTGCCCGAGGGTGGGTTTGGCTGGTTCCTGATCCATGAATTGACCGGCGACATCCGATATGAGCGCAAAGGGGGCTGCAACAGGCTGTCGCTTCGGTTCGATTTTCCAGACTCCGGCTGACCCAAAATCGCCACAATCAAACCATGGTCACGCCGCAAACAAAGGGCATAGTGATTCTCGTAGCTCAGATAGCTTCCCTCGGCGTCCAGTGTCACAGCCCCCACCCAGTGAACGGCGCCGAGGAACTTCCCATTGATTTGACTGGACAATACCTGCCTGCGCGATACCTTCGGCGCGTTCAATCAGGGAAACAAAGCTATGCGGGATTTTCACACTCCGGGCAGATCCGAAGTTCTGGCGACAGAAGGCATGTGTGCCACATCGCACCCTTTGGCAGCTCAAGTCGCAGTGGACATTCTGCAAAAAGGCGGCAACGCAATGGATGCGGCGATCGCCGGGGCCGCCCTTCTGGGTATTTGCGAACCGCAGATGACTGGGCTGGGCGGCGATTGCTTTGTGCTTTTCAACCGGGCCGGAGAAAATGAAATCCGCGCGCTGAATGGTTCGGGGCGAGCACCTTCGGCGGCGGACCCCCAGAAACTGCGCAATGCCGGTCTGACGACTGTGCCGCTGAATACAACGGAGTCAGTCACCATACCCGGTGCGGTGGACGCTATATGCCATCTGGCCGAAACCGAAGGTAAACTGGGCCTCGACGCGATCCTTCAGCCTGCGATTCACTACGCCGACACCGGTGTGCCGGTGGCACCAAGGGTCGCGTTCGACTGGCAAACAGGCGAGGCAACACTGCAGGGTCCCGCGCGCGGTCATTACCTGATCGACGGTAAAGTGCCGAAGGTCGGGCAGGTCTTCCGCGCGCCTGGTCAAGCCGAAGTTCTGCGCCAGATCGCCAAGCGGGGGCGCGACGCCTTCTATTCTGGCGATATCGCGCAAGACATGGTCGATGCACTGACGCAAATGGGCGGGGGACATTCGCTTGCTGATTTTCAGGCAACCAAATGCACCGAAGCCCAGCCCGTAGTTGGCAATTATCAGGGTGTTGACCTTGTCGAACACCCACCAAACGGTCAGGGTGCGACCGCGATCCTGCTTTTGAACATTCTGAAAAGCTTCGATCTGGCCAGCATGGATCCCTTCGGGACCGAGCGCATACATATCGAGGCCGAAGCCTCGAAACTGGCATATGATGCGCGGAACCGGTTCATTGCAGACCCTGATCACACTGCGCGGGCCGAGTTATTCTGCGATCAGGTCTTGGCCGACAGGCTGGCAGCCCTGATCGACCCCAAACGCGCGATGCCTGCGGCGCCCCCCCTGACCGAGGCAATCCACAAAGACACCGTTTACATTACGGTCGTTGACCGCGACTTGATGGCCGTTTCCCTGATCTATTCGATCTTCCACAGCTTTGGCTCGGGCATCGCGTCCGAGAAATACGGGATACTGCTGCAAAACAGAGGGGCCGGATTCACGCTTGAACCCGGGCACCCCAATGAAATGGGCCCCGGCAAACGCCCGATGCACACGATCATCCCGGGTATGCTCTGCGAAAATGGGCGCGTCACCATGCCATTCGGCGTTATGGGCGGCGCTTTTCAACCAACCGGGCACGCCCGGCTTTTGTCCAACCTGACAGATCACGGGCTGGGACTGCAGCAAAGTATTGACGCCCCGCGTGCCTTTGCAGATGCAGGCGTTCTTAAGCTAGAGCGCGGAATTCCGCCCAAGGTCGCTCAACAATTGGCCGGCATGGGTCACAATGTCCAAACTCCAGAAACACCTCTTGGCGGCGCCCAGGCAATCAGGATCCGTGAAGATGGCGTTTTGGAAGGCGGAAGCGATCCCAGGAAAGACGGTTGTGCGCTGGGATATTGATCCAAGCGCAGAACCCAGACCCTATCAGTTCAAATGAAAGTGCAGCGGATATGCCCCGTTTTCGAACGGGCCGAACATGTCGGGGATATCAGGATGTTCCACAGGTTCGCCCGACTGATCGGCAATCAGGTTTTGTTCAGAAACATAAGCAACATAGAAGGATTGATCATTCTCTGCCAACAAATGATAGAACGGCTGATCCTTGATCGGGCGGCTGTCTTCCGGAATGGCCTGATACCATTCTTCGGTATTGGAAAACTCTGGATCCACGTCGAAAATCACCCCCCGAAAGGGATGTTTTTTGTGGCGGACCACCTGGCCCAAACGGTACTTGGCGTTTGTCTTAAGCATTTTCACAGCCCCCAAGGGTCTTACTACCTCTTTCCGCGCGAGAATGCCAATCATTGATCTGAAATTTAGGGAAACAGTCTGTGAACCTCTTACTGACAGTCTTTGAAATCGTGGCCCCTGTCTTTCTTTTGGCGGGTATCGGCTTTGTCTGGGTCAAACTGGGGTTTGAATACAGGCTGCAGTTTGTAACCCGCCTTGCGGTTACCCTTGCGGTGCCCAGCCTTATCTTTGTTGCGCTGATGCAGACCGAGATCCCGGCCGGTGAACTGACGCGTTTCACTGTGGCGGCCATTGCGGGTCACGTCGTGCTTGCAGTTGCCTTTGAGGTATTCGTGCGGCTTGGCGGATTGGATCGACGGACGTATCTGGCGCCGTTGATCTTTGGGAACACCGGAAATCTTGGATTGCCCTTGTGCCTGTTTGCCTTCGGTCAGGCGGGTCTGGGGTTTGCGGTCGTGTTTCTGGCCGTTACCGCGTTGCTTTCGTTCACTTACGGCATCTATCTGGTCGCGGGCAAAGGCGCGTTTGGCAAAGTTGCCCGCGAACCGATGGTATGGGCCACATTGCTCGGCGCGCTGTTCCTGTGGCGCGGATGGGAGCCCCCGGTCTTTCTGACCAATACACTGGACTTGCTGGGACAAATGGCGATTCCCATGATGTTGATCACAGTGGGCGTCGCCATCGCGCGCCTGACCACCCGCAAGTTGGGTCAGGCCATCTGGCTTTCATTGCTCAAACTCGCGGTTTGCTTTGTTTTAGGGTGGGGGATCGCGGTGGCGTTTGACCTTGATGCCGTCGCATTTGGGGTGCTGCTTGTGCAAATGTGCACGCCGGTTGCGGTGACTTCATACCTGCTGGCCGAGCGGTTTGACGCAGATTCAGACGCCGTCGCCGGGCTGGTCATGGTCTCAACTGTTCTGTCTGTTGCCGCTTTGCCTATTATTCTAGCTATCGTTCTATAGCGATTGTGATTTCCTCGGAGCGCAATCTGCGCTAGAATAAAGAAAAAAGGCACGAGGCACATGAGCAGAATTCTTATCGTACTCTTCGGGGTGCTGCTTTTGGCATCCTGTGGGGGCGGGTCAAAGCAACCGCCCAGCAAGCTAAATGACGCGTGCAGCATTGCGCGCGAACGGCCGGATTATATTAAGGCATTCAAAAGCACCGAGCGCAAATGGGGCGTCCCGGTTCACGTCCAGATGGCGACTATCTATCAGGAAAGCCGCTATCGCCATGACGCAAGGACACCGCATCAATACGTGTTGGGCGTCATCCCGATGGGCCGTCAAAGCAGCGCCTATGGGTTCAGTCAGGCACTGGACGGAACCTGGGATGAATACCAGAAAGAGACCGGCAAACGCCGTGCCAAGCGCGACCGTATCCGGGACGCTTCGGATTTCATCGGCTGGTACATGAACAAAAGCTATGAGCGGAACGGGATTCATCCCAGCGACACGCGCAACCAGTATCTCGCCTATCACGAAGGTCATACGGGATATGCACGTGGTAGCCACTACAGCAAGACTTGGCTGTTGAACGTCGCAAATGACGTGGATGCGCGCGCCAAGCTGTATCAGGCACAGTTGGCCGGCTGTCGGTACTAAGAGAACTCAGCGGGTCAGCGATTGCCTGACCCGCTTCGCGCGCGGTTGGAAAACAGGCTTTGATCCAACCTGTTATCCGTATCCAATTGGCCCAGCAGAACAGTAGTCTGGCTACCGGCATTGTCGTGGATGACCCATTTGCGCAGCTCTATCGGATCGCCCGTGAACATCAACTCAATCCGACCCGACTCGGGATTTTTCGGGTCCTGAGCGGTAACGACCGTGGCTGTTCCGTCAAACTCATGCCCGACGACCATATTGGCCTGCCCCAGATTAACGTTGCGCGCCAGTACCAGCGACAACGGTGTGCGCTTCAGCGGGTATTGCTCGGGTGGTTGGTTGGATTTCGGGTCGAATATCTGAACCGTTCCTGCACGCGCCAGAACAACCGCGCTGTTTGGTGGATCATATTCAAACCGCATCTTGCCCGGCCGTTCCATCCACAGTTTACCAGTGCTCAATGAACCGTCATCATTGACCTGCGTAAACGTGGTCTCAACGGTTTTCAGACCGTTGAGATAGTTGGAGATCTGCGACAAAGGCAGTTTTTCAGCGGCCCACGCAGCCGGCGCAGCCAGCGTCAGGGCCAGGGCAAAAGCAATCTGTTTCATGATCTACCAGATATGCGTTTCGCCGCTGTTATTAAATATCCAAATCCGATTTCAGGGGTGCCTAAAACAGCAGACGCGCTGAAACCCATAATTTCAGCGCGTCACTTGATTTTGATACGGCGGTATTCCGCAAAGCCACTTATTGCTCGGGCACAAGGATTTCGCGTTTTCCGACATGGTTTGCCGAGGAAACAACGCCTTCATCCTCCATCTGCTCGACCAGTCGCGCGGCTTTGTTGTATCCGATGGCGAGTTTTCGCTGAATATACGAGGTCGAACATTTTCGATCCTTGATCACGATCGCCACGGCCTGATCGTACAAAGCGTCCTCACCGTTCGTGTTGCCACCAGTGTTCAGGCCCAGCACGGCGTCAATATTGTCGGCTTTTTCCTCGGCCGGGCCATCCACGACGCCGCTCATGTAATCTGGCGGGCCGAACTGTTTCAGGTGGCTGACGATTTCCTCGACCTCTTCATCCGAGACAAACGGACCATGGCAGCGCGTGATCTTGGCACCACCCGCCATATAGAGCATGTCCCCCTGCCCCAGCAGTTGTTCGGCACCCATCTCGCCCAGAATGGTGCGGCTGTCGACCTTGGACGTCACCTGAAACGAAATCCGGGTGGGGAAGTTCGCCTTGATCGTACCGGTAATCACATCGACCGAAGGACGCTGCGTGGCCATGATCAGGTGAATGCCCGAAGCCCGCGCCATCTGAGCCAGACGTTGAATGCAGGCTTCGATCTCTTTACCGGCGACCATCATCAGGTCGGCCATCTCGTCGACGATGACCACGATATAGGGCATCGCTTCGGGTGCGAATTCTTCGGTCTCAAACACCGGTTCGCCCGTCTCATCATCGAATCCGGTCTGGACCGTGCGGCTGAACATTTCACCCTTGGCCAGCGCGTCTTTCACACGGCCGTTGTAGCCTGCGATGTTGCGCACGCCCATTTTGGACATCTTGCGATAACGATCCTCCATCTCACCCACGACCCATTTCAGGGCAACCACAGCCTTTTTCGGGTCGGTCACAACAGGGGACAGCAGATGCGGGATGCCGTCGTAAACCGAAAGTTCCAGCATCTTGGGGTCGATCATGATCAGGCGGCATTCATCCGGCGTCAGCTTGTACAGCAGCGACAGGATCATCGTGTTGATTGCCACCGACTTACCGGAACCCGTAGTCCCCGCGATCAGCAGGTGAGGCATTTTCGCAAGGTTCGCCACAACGGATTCACCGCCGATATCCTTACCCAAGGCCAGAGGCAGCGCGTGGTTGCCATCGCCAAAATCGCGGCTTGCAAGGATTTCACGCAGCACTACCATTTCGCGATTGTCGTTGGGCAGTTCGATCCCGATTACCGAGCGGCCCGGCAATGTCGAAACCCGCGCCGACAGCGCCGACATGGACCGAGCAATGTCATCGGCCAGACCGATCACCCGGCTTGCTTTCAGGCCCGGTGCGGGCTCAAGCTCGTACATGGTGACAACGGGGCCGGGGCGGACGCTGACGATCTCACCCTTCACGCCGTAGTCGTCCAGCACGTTTTCCAGCATCCGCGCGTTTTCCTCCAGCGCCTCATCGCTCAGGTGGTGGCGCTGAATGCTGGAGGGGTTCGACAGCAGCCCCAAAGGCGGCAGTTCGAAATCCGAATGCCTTTCCTCAAAGGACAGCGCTGGCTGTGCCTCGGCCTGCGCACGGCGCGACGGTTGCGGTGCGCGGCGCACAGGCTGTGCAACCACTGGTTTGCGGGGTTCGGCAACCGGGATTTTTACAGCCGGGCGCTGTTGCGGAGCCGGTTCTGCCACATCTTCAAACACGGCCCCCTCTTCGTAATCCGCGCCGAGCGTATCCTCTTGCACGACAGACTCTTGCCAATCGTCTGTCAGAGGTGCCGACATCATCGGTTCCACCGGCAGACTCGCCGACGTCATCGGCGGTTCAGGCGGCAACTCACCCACCCCACCCGCATTCAGGATAAGCGGATCGGGGCCCCGGCCGCGCCCCTTGGTCAACGGCAGGTTCGGATTCGGCTCAGGCGTCATCTCGCCGGTTGCGACTTTGCGGTTGCGCACGGCGGCGGAAATTTTTGACCGAATGCGGTCTTCACCCGGCATCTCATCAAACCCAGCAACAGGCTCACGATCCAGCAGTTCAGGCTCGGGCATCGGCTCTGGGCGGCGGATCAAGGAAGGCATCCGCGCAAGAAGGCCTGTTTTCACAGACTCCGGCGACTCGAGTGGGGGTTCGTCGAATACGGGGTTGGCATAGGCCAGTTCATCTTCAAAAACAGCTTCGGCGGCTTCTGCCCTTGCCGATTTGCGGTCGTCCCATTGCGCGCGACGATCACGTGCGGCCTGCGCTGTCGCTGCGGCGCCCCGGCCCAGCAGGTTCATCAACCCATCGTATGACATGACCAGACCCAACAGGAATGCACGGAACCCTTTGCGCACATCATTCTTGGTGAACCCCAGAACAAACACGCCAAGCGACAACATTCCGACCGCCATAGCCAAAGACATCACCTTGACCATGAAATGCGATGAGATCGGCAACAGCGTCAGCAAAGCGCCCATAACCGTGTCGCCAAAAAGACCACCCAGCCCAAAGCTGTGCGTGGTACGCCACGCCTCGCCTGGGACAAGCGTTGCCGCGTATACGGACACAATCGCTATCCAGATCGGAGCAAAGATTAGCCGGGCAATCGCACGTTCTTCGCCAAAATGACCTGCAAATCGCACGCCCCATCCGATCAGAACCAGCGCAATGCTCCAACTGCCCCAGCCGACAATCATGAACAGGGGCGCGGCAATCGACGCACCGATCCGGCCCATCCAATTCTGCACCGGCGCATCGGTCGACACCATCCAGTTGGGATCGTCCGGCGTGTAAGACCAGATCATCGCGGCTGCGGCCAGGCCCAGCAGAATCAAGGCAATGCCGATCAGCTCTTTGCTGCGCCGCTCAATGGCGGCTTGCGTCGTACTGTCCAGCAAAGGATCGCGATTGCGCGCGTTATATGATGCCATTTTGCCCTCGTACCTCACGAATAGATGCAATCGCGGAGCTTGATCAGCCCTTGCTGCAACTCTGTTTTTGGGGCCACCAAAGCAGCCCGGATAAATTGTTCGCCCGGGTTTTGCCCCGGATCGCCTTGAGAAAGATATGCGCCCGGCAGTACCCGGACCCCGGTTTCCTGCCACAGCTTCAATGCGGTTTCTTCGCCATTATCGACCGGCAACCAAAGGAAAAACCCGGCCTGCGGTGCCATATACCCCTGAATGCCAGCGAATACCTGATCCGCAATGGCGTATTTTGCCTGATAGAGCGCGCGGTTCTCGGCCACATGCGCCTCATCCGCCCACAGCTTTGCCGCAGCCGCCTGCAAAGGCAGCGGCAAGGGTGCGCCCGCGTAGTTGCGCAGTTGTTTGACCCGTTTGATCGTCTCGGGGCCACCTGCGATCAGGCCGGAACGCAAGCCGGCGACGTTTGACCGCTTGGATAGCGAATTGAACAATGTGATCCGCTCAGGATCTGCGCCCAGTTCCTGCGCGACGGTCAAAACGCCGGTCGGGACCTCATCGCGGTAGATCTCGGAATAGCATTCATCCGCGAAGATGCGGAAATCGTATTTTTCGGCCAGCCGGATCAGTTCGGCCCAGTAGTCGCGCGACGCCACCGCGCCCTGCGGATTGGCCGGGGAACAGATATAGGCCGCAACCGTGCGGTTGAGAACATCCTCGGGCAGACCTGTGTAGTCTGGCAGATGGCCGGTTGCAGCGGTGGCAGGCACAAATACCGGCTCGGCCCCGATCGAGATCGAGGCTACCATATAGACCTGATAAAAGGGGTTGGGGCATAGGATGACCGGTTTATGACCGTTCTTTTCCTCGGGGCACAATGCCATTGCCGCGTTGTACAGCCCCTCGCGCGTACCGTTCAGGGCCATGACATTGGCGTCTGGGTCCATCGTCACACCATAGCGGCGTTTGATCCAATCGGTGATTGCGCCACGCAGCGCAGGAGAGCCCTCATTTGGGGGGTATCCCTGAAATCCGGCCGCGTTTTCCATGATTACATCTGTCACCCATGCGGGGAAATCGTGCATGGGCGCGCCGATGGTCATGTGAATGACATCACCGCCCGGCTGGTGATGATCCAACAGGGTGCGCAGACGCGGGAAAGCATATTCCGGTAGGTTCGAGAACCGCTCGGGAAAATTCATAACTACTGCCTCAATGCCGGGATCGTTTTCGCCCCGTTTTTTGGCAGATTACAGGTCGGATTCCGCTTCGTCCAGACAAAGCGACGCCGAATCAGGGGATTGTGGCATTCACGCCAGAGCGGTTTCGACCGCCGCACCCACCCGCAAAAGCGCTTCTTCCGATCCCGGATACCCCATCATCATCAACCCGCACCCCGCCGTTCCCGTTGGAACGGTCAACGCGGCCAATCCCATCAGATTGCCGATCCGGGTGTTGCGCAATGCCAGCAGGTTCTCGGTGACATAGTAGTCATGATCCGTCATCAACCGCTCAAGATTCGGGGGGAGGATCGGCGCGGTTGGGGCCAGCACAGCGTCAAAACCAGCCGTCGCTGCATCCCATGCGGTCCGGCAGGCTTTCAACCGGGACCAGGCCGCAATGTAATCCGGCCCTGACACGTTCTTGCCCGCGCGGAACCGCTCCAGAATCTCTGGGTACATTGCATCGGGGTTGGCCTCGATCACGTCGCGCCACAGACCGTAGGCTTCGGTCGTATAGAGGACACCGGACAGGCTCATGGCGTCGTTCAGTTCGGGCACCTCTAGCGGGACAATCTCGGCTCCGGCCCCTCGCAAACGGTCCAGTGCGGATTCGTAAGCCGCGCCCGGGCCATCCCGCAGATCATCCTTGGCCACATTCTGCAAATCGGCGAAACGGCGGCCCTGCAGCGTTGCACCCCGCAGGTCAGCGGGCGTGCCGCCTTCCAGCAGCGCCAACAGATGGGCGGCGTCCTCGACAGAACGCGCCAATGGGCCAATCGTATCAAACCGCAAACACAAGGGCACAGTCCCCTCAAGCGTTACGCGCCCTGCAGTGGTCTTCAACCCGACAAGGTTGTTCCAAGCCGAAGGAATACGGACCGACCCACCTGTATCCGACCCAATACCGCCCGCGGCCAGCCCCCACGCGACCGATGCTGCAGCACCCGAGGAAGACCCGCCCGGCACCGCGTCGACATCGTCGATACAGGGCGGCGTTCCGGTGATCGGGTTCAGACCCAGCCCGGAAAAGGCCAGTTCGCTCATATGGGTCTTGCCCAGACAAACCGCCCCCATCGCCGTTGCATTTCTGACAACAACCGCATCCCGGTCAGGGACGCGCCCTTTTAAAAGGGCTGTTCCGGCCTCGGTCTCGGTTCCAGCGGTATCGAACAAGTCTTTCCAACTGATCGGCACACCATCTAGCAGGGACCGGCGCAAGCCCAGTTTGACCCGCACGCGCGCAGCTTCGGCCTCGGCGCGGGCGCGTGTGTCGGTAACGCGGGCATAAATGCGGTCCCGGTGGGGGTGCGCGGTAATGGCGGACAGGTAGGTTTCGGTCAATTCGACGGGGTCGATCTGGCCCATTCCAATGCCTCGGCCCAGATCACACGCGGTCATGGTCAACCAATCCTGCATTCCTACCCCCTTGGAAAAATTCGCTTTGGGCGACGGTAGCGACAGGACCGCATATGGACAATCCCGAAAGGGCGCGCATATTGCACGGCATGGAACACAAGCCCGATATCCTGATCGTTGGTGGCGGTCTGAACGGTCCCGCCTTGGCGCTGGCATTAGCTCAGACAGGACACACAGTCACCATCATCGACGCCCTGGCCGAGAAAGTTCGGAAAAACGCCGCGTTCGACGGGCGAGCCTATGCGCTTGCGTTGGCCTCTCAACGCTTGCTGCAAACAATTGGTGTGTGGGAACGGGTCGCCGACCACGCCCAGCCGATGCTTGAGATCAAGGTCACGGACGGGCACGCAGGGACCGGGCCATCACCCTTCTTCATGCATTTCGATCACGCCGAGATCGAAGAAGGCCCGATGGGATACATGGTCGAGGATCGCCATCTGCGCCGAGCCTTTTTGGATGCGATGGACGCGGACAGCAACATCACGCAGATCAGTGGCCGAACAGTCATTGCGCAGGATCACGACGCAACGGGCGTCACCCTAACTCTGAATGACGGCTCGACCCTGACGGGCTGCCTGCTTGTGGGGTGCGATGGTCGCCGCAGCGGTACGGCTGCGCGTGCAGGCATCAAGCGCAGCGGATGGGATTACGGACAGACTGCTCTGGTCTGCGCCATCGAACATGACCTGCCCCATCACGGTATCGCGCATCAGTTTTTCATGCCGCCGGGTCCGCTTGCGATCCTGCCATTAACCGGCAACCGCAGCTCGATTGTCTGGAGCGAACGGACCGACGCTGCAAAACGCATCAATGCCCTGCCCGAAGCGGATTATCTGCAGGTCCTGCGCCCTCGCTTTGGTGATTTCCTTGGTGATATCAAGCTGGCCGGGGATCGGTTCACTTATCCTTTGAACCTGACGATAGCGAACGCATTCATTGGCGAACGAATGGCCCTAGTCGGAGATGCCGCACACGGTATGCACCCTATCGCCGGTCAGGGGCTTAATGCCGGGTTGCGGGACGTGGGTGCGCTGGCCGAGGTGCTGACCCTGGCCGGACGGCGCGGCGAGGATATCGGATCGGTTCTGGTGCTGGAGCGCTATCAGGAGTGGCGGCGCTTTGACACGGCGTCGCTGGCGATGGCGACAGACGTGTTCAACAAACTGTTTTCAAATGACAACCCTCTGTTACGCGTTGGGCGCGACATCGGGATGGGGATCGTCGGGTCACTTCCGGGCCTGCGCCGGGGCTTCGTGCGCGAGGCCGCCGGGCTGACCGGGGACCTGCCGAAACTGCTTCAGGGGCGTCCGATTTAATCCAGTTGCCGCGCCTCGTCGACCAGCATCACCGGAATGCCGTTGCGGATCGGAAAAGCCAGCCCCGCAGCCTTTGAAACCAGTTCCTGCTTTTCCGCATCATAGTGCAGGGTTGTCTGCGTCTGCGGGCAAATCAACGCCTCAAGCATACGGCGGTCAAAGGCATGTTCAGGTGTGGTCATTGCAGCTTTTCCTCGCTCGATCCGCCGCGCATGGCGAATTCGATCAGTGTTACCAAAGTTTCGCGACGGGTACGCAGGCAGGGCGCTTCTAGCAAGGCCTGTTTTTCCTCGGGGTCAAAATCCAGCAGCATGGACAGCGAGTTGACCAGCAGTTCATCATCCGCGTCCTTCAACGAATCCCAGTCGGTCGATAGCTGCTGGGACGAAAAAAACCGCTCTAGCAGCGTCAGAAAGTTTGTGCGGTTGAACCCGTCATCCTGTTCGGCCCGGCCCAAGTCACGGTCAAACCCATCCCAGGACACCTGGCAGCGACGATAAGGGGTAAAGGCGTCCAACTCGGACTTGACGCGAAAGCGCGAAATCCCGGTCAGCGTAATCAGGTAACGGCCATCTTCGGTTTCCGAAAACTGCGTCACCCGCCCCGCGCAGCCGATCTGGTGCAGCTTGTCGTCGTCGCTTTGGCAGGGGTTCGGCTGCACCATCCCGATCAAACGCTCGGGCGTTTTCAGGGCGTCGTCCAACATCTGCAGATAGCGCGGCTCGAAAATGTGCAGCGGCAGGCGCGAGCGGGGCAACAGCAGCGCCCCGGGCAAAGGAAAGACGGAAACCGTTTCCGGCAGATCAGCGGGATGCATCATGTACCCCAGTGTAGCTCTGATCAGAGATTAGGCAAATATCATCGAGCTGAGTTTGCGCCGCCCATTCAGAACAATCGGGTCGTTTGGCTTGAGCGCGTCGAAGATCGTGAACAACTGCGCCTTGGCTGCGCCGTCGTTCCATTCGCGATCCCGACGGAACAGTTCAAGCAACTGGCTTACGGCCTGTTCCAGATCACCATTGGCATGCAACGCCTGCGCTAGGTCGAAACGGGCCTGATAGTTGTTCGCGTCAGCCTGAACCGCCGCAGTCAGTTCGGCCACAGGGCCCGCATCTGCGGCTTGTTTGGCCAATTCCAGTTGCGCATGCGCCGCCTCCACTTCGGCAGAGGTGGAAATTTCGGCAGGGGCACCGTTCAAAATGGCCTCGGCCTGTTCCAGATCACCGGCTGCGATATGGGCGCGCACCAAACCGCCATAAGCCGCCGCATGGTTCGGATCCTCGCCCAGAATGGCGGCAAAGGTCTGCGCCGCGTCCGCAGCGGCGCCTTCCGACAGCATTTCTTCGGCCGCTTGAACAGCGTCATCCAATTGCCCGCCCGGGCTTTCGCCCCCTGCCGCTTCGATAACACGATCGACAAATGCCTTGATCTCGGACCCCGGCAACGCGCCTTGAAACCCGTCAACCGGCTGACCCTTGAAAAACGCATAGACGGTCGGAATAGACTGAATACGCATTTGCGAGGCGATCATCTGCGCCTCGTCCACGTTGATCTTGACCATCTTCACTGCGCCCTTGGCGGCGGTCACAGCGTCTTCCAGCAGAGGTCCCAGAGTTTTGCACGGCCCGCACCATGGTGCCCAGAAATCCACGATGATCGGAGTTTCCTGCGAAGCCTCGACGACGTCGGCCATAAACGTGGCCTCGGACCCGTCCTTGATCAGATCCGCTGTATCGGGGCTGGCTGCGCTGTTCAAAAGGTCCATGACACTCACTCTTTCGTTCGAACTTGCGCCCTATATGCAACCGCATAAGGCAGAAACCAAGGGTTGAATTGCAGAATTAAAGGTCGAAAGTGGCAAAGACCGGAGCGTGGTCGCTGGGCTTTTCCCATCCGCGCGCATCGCGCAACACGCGGCTGGAATGCCCCGCGTTCGAGATATCAGGCGTGGCCCAGACGTGATCCAGCCGCCGTCCCTTATCGGCCGCATCCCAATCGCGCGCACGGTACGACCACCAGCTGTAAAGCTGCCCCTCGGGGATATCCTGGCGGGTGACATCGACCCATCCGCCTGCATCCTGCGTCTCGGCCAGCGCTTCAACCTCGATCGGCGTGTGCGAAACGACCTTGAGCAGTTGCTTGTGCGACCAAACATCATCCTCGCGCGGGGCGATGTTCAGATCACCCACCAGAATGGACTTTTCGGGCTTTTCAGCATGGAACCAGTCGCGCATGTCGGTGAGGTAATCCAGCTTCTGCCCAAACTTCTCATTCACCTCACGATCCGGCACATCGCCACCTGCGGGGACATAGAAGTTCTGGATGGTCACGCCGTTTTCCAGCCGTGCCGCGATGTGGCGGGCATGGCCAAGACTAGCGAAATCCTTGTCACCCACTTCCTCCATCGGGATACGCGACAGGATCGCAACGCCATTATATCCCTTCTGCCCACGCGCAACCATGTGGGTATAGCCCAGTTCCGCAAAGCCTTCGGTCGGGATCTTCTCGACCGGCGATTTACACTCTTGCAGACACAGCACATCGGGGGCTTCGTCGCGCAGCAATTTCAGCACGATAGGCTCGCGCAGACGGACCGAGTTGATGTTCCAGGTGGCAAGAGTGAAGGGCATGGGGGAATCCTCTGTCGTGGGTTGCGCGGAGGTTAGCGTGGGTTGGGATGGGGTGCCATGGGGAAAGAGACTGCAAGTCTGTTCTGCGGACAATACAGTCGCTCATAGATGGCGCAATACTTGGGCTTTCAGCACGATCGGTATCCATTTGTTCAAGTCGTTTGGTTTTTCCGCAGCTCTCTAATGTTGCTTTGGGCGATAGGAAGTCTCGGTTAAGAATTTAAATCGCAAGCAACATAGCGCGGAGGTACATTGAATGCCCAAAGGCATCTCGAAGCGGTTTATCTTAGGCGGTTTGGGTGCCGTGGTTGCGCTTATTACCTTAGCTTTCACGTGGTTCTTACTTTACGGACCAGGTGTTTGGACCGATAACATATCCAATCGCGACCTCTCTGATACGACCGTAGATGCTGGCCTGCCAAGAGAGGCGAACGGTCAATCCGCTGAACTCCTTTCAGCCTTTCACGGGCTCGATGCACTGCCTCGCGTCTCGAATGTGATTTGCAGAGGTTCTGAGGGTAATACCGGAATGCCTGTGATCTTCTCGACTGAAATAGACATTTCGACGATGCAGGCGGGGGATTTTCGGGTCACGACCCAATCAGGAGCAATTGGGACAATGCACTGCGCGTCAGTCCTGCCAGCCACAGACCCTGGTGAGTTGCGCACGGTTCTTTTGATAGGACAATTGGGACCCGCAGACAGCGACCCGCCTGTCAGAGTTGACATCATCGGCCATTTGCATTCCATCGATGGGACCGTGGATTATCGGGGAGCTAGTGTGCCGGTGATACCCCTCGAAGACGGTCCATCAATAACCCTGGCTGAAGTCGTGGAAGATTGGACACAAGTCGGTACGCTGGGGCCTCGCCGTGTCAGAGGCAGTCTTTGTCCGACAAAAGGAATCGTACAGGCAGTCCGTGTCACGTGGGAGGGCGGCGTGACATTGGAAGACGGCACCGAACCCGGCGAGGCAGAGCGCGACCTTTACACGATCACCGTCGCCGCAGCCGACGGTACCCGACGCGACATAAAGCCAGCTGCGCTGGCCAACTTGGGTGACGGAGACAACAATCACATGCTCTGCGTGGACACGAGTGACATGCCCGTCTCGGTGTCTTTTCCCGCAAGCGTTCTGACTGACCCGAATGGCGATCTGAACCCGGCGACAAGGGCTGACGTTTCACCGCTGCGATGACCACTAATAGACCGCGATTTGGGTTTTGTGGCCTGCAGCTTTGGGGTTCATAAAAGCGAATACTGGATATGACTCGTATGATCATTTCTGCCGGCAGGAGGAAGAAACCGCTTTGGGCTCAAAGCAGACACCCATCCCCAACCTCCCACAAAAAAAGCCGGGCCATCAGGCCCGGCAGTCCAACAGGGAGGTACATGTCATTACCCGGACATGCACGGGTTGGGAGTAACCTAAATATATCTCCAGAGTATCACTTTGATCTGCATCATTCCATCAAAGTTACGACACAAGACGATATCCGCCCGACTCTGTGACCAAAAGGCGCGCGTTCGACGGATCGGGCTCGATCTTCTGGCGCAGGCGGTAGATGTGGGTTTCCAGCGTATGCGTGGTGACACCGGCATTGTATCCCCAAACCTCGTGCAGCAGCACATCACGCGCAACCACACCGTCGGCCGAGCGGTAGAGGAACTTGAGGATATTTGTCTCTTTCTCGGTCAGCCTGATTTTCCGGTCATCTTCGGTGATGAGCATCTTCATCGCAGGCTTGAAGGTATACGGCCCAAGAACAAAGACCGCGTCCTCGGACTGTTCGTGCTGGCGCAGTTGGGCACGGATACGGGCCAGAAGAACCGGGAATTTGAAAGGCTTGGGTACGTAATCATTGGCACCGGCATCAAGGCCCAGAATGGTGTCGGCGTCGCTATCGTGCCCCGTCAGCATCAGGATCGGACTTTTGACACCCTGCTTGCGCATCAGGCGGCACAGTTCGCGACCATCGGTATCTGGAAGGCCGACATCCAGAATAACCAGATCATAGATCGCTTCGCGGGCGCGCTCCATGGCGGACTGCCCGTCGGACGCTTCGAACACGTCAAAGTCTTCGGTCATCACAAGCTGCTCACTCAGAGCTTCGCGAAGATCTTCGTCGTCGTCCACCAGCAGGATTTTCTTAAGCTGTGCCATATCTGGTCCTCCTAAGCCTTTTCCACCACTTGCGCGTCAAAGATGCAATCAACAAGGTTTGCTGCAATCGTCTCACGCCCTCGTGTCTGATGATGAGGAAATGTTTCACATTTCCGTCCGATCAGGCTACAGGAAGGGCTAATCGTTACAGGGTAACATAAATGAGTCTCATCCCGGATATCTCGGAACTGCTGGCACGCGCGCGTGCGGACCTGCGTATGGGTGTGCCTGTCATCCTGACAGATGACAGCGGCTTCAGCGTTCTTGCAATCGCGTCAGAAACACTAAGCGCCCAACGGCTTGCGGATTTGCGCGGGCTGGGCGGTGAACCGGTCGTCGCCATTACCGTGCGCCGGGCAGAAACGCTCAGGGCGCGAGCCTATGATGGGGATTTGGCACGGGTGATTATTCCAGCCGATGCGGATATCGGTTGGGTTCAAGCGGTCGCCGACCCGTCCGATGATCTGAACGCACCGATGAAAGGCCCCCTGATGACGCAACGTCAGGGCAGCTCCAGCCTGCATCGTATCGCCATTGCCCTGACCAAATCCGCGCGCTTGCTTCCCGCAGCCGTTGTTGTCCCAATTGATGACGGGCGCGCCTTTGCCAGCGCACATGGCCTCACCTGCATTGATCACACCCGGGCAGCACCGCATCTGGCAGATCGCAGCATCCTGAACGAAGTGGTGGCAGCCCGCCTGCCCATGGAGGTGTCCGAGGCAGGGCGGCTTCATGTCTTTCGTCCGGAAGATGGCGGCGAGGAACATTACGCCATCGAAATCGGACGTCCCGACCGTAGTAAACCCGTATTGGCCCGTTTGCACTCGGCCTGCTTTACGGGCGATCTCATGGGCAGCCTGAAATGCGATTGCGGCCCTCAGCTTCGGGGTGCGCTTGCCCAGATGGGAACCGAAGGGGCCGGGGTGCTGTTGTATCTGAACCAGGAAGGGCGCGGTATCGGGCTGGCCAATAAGATGCGGGCCTATTTCCTTCAGGATCAGGGCTTCGACACGGTCGAGGCCAACCATCGGCTGGGATTCGAGGATGACGAACGGGATTTTCGTTTGGGTTCGGATATCTTGAAATCTCTGGGGTTCAGTGCTGTCCGATTGCTGACCAACAATCCGGCCAAGATCGCGATGATGGAAAAAACGGGAATCGCCGTCACGGAACGCGTTCCGCTGAAGGTCGGAGAAACAGCCCATAATCGCGGGTATCTGGCGACCAAGGCTGAAAAATCGGGCCATCTGCTTTGACCCCCTCTGACCTTGTGCTCACACCGCGGGGCGTCCGGTTTGCCGGGCGCACGTTTCCCTGTTCGATCGGCAAGGGTGGGCTCAGCAACACCAAGCGTGAGGGCGACAGCGCAACCCCGACCGGTGTTCACCGTATCTTCGGTATGCTTTACCGCCCTGACCGGATCGCGGCGCCAACTCCATGGGCCATCCCGATTGGGCCGTGGGATCTGTGGTCGGATGACAGCGGCGATGATCGCTATAACCAACTGGTCAGCGCGCCCTACCCGTTCAGCCATGAAAAACTGCGCCGGGCCGATCCCTTATACGACTTGGTTCTGCTGACCGATTGGAACTGGCCTAATGCGGTACCGGGAAAAGGTTCGGCAATCTTTCTGCATCAATGGAGAAGGCCCGGCTATCCCACCGAAGGTTGCGTTGCGTTTCGAAGGGAACACCTTCATTGGATCGCCGGAAGGATAACACCCGATACGCGGCTGATTATTCCTGCGGTTTGACACGCTCGCCAAAGATCGCCGATCCGACACGCACATGGGTTGCGCCCGATGCGATGGCCTTTTCAAAATCACCGCTCATGCCCATGGACAGCCCCGTTAGCCCGTTCCGGTCTGCGATTTTGGCAAGCAGCGCAAAATGCAGCGCGGGCTCTTCCTCGACCGGAGGGATACACATCAATCCGGCCAATGGCAGGTCCAGATCACGGCATTCAGCGACGAATGCATCTGCCTCGGCAGGCATGACACCGGCCTTCTGATCCTCTTCCCCGGTATTCACTTGTATGAACAAGTCGGGACAGGCTCCGATCTCTTGCGCAAGACGCGCCAGCGTTCTGGCGAGCTTGGGGCGATCGACAGAGTGTATCGCGCTGAACAACTCCATGGCCTGACGCGCCTTGTTCGTCTGGAGCGGTCCGATCAGATGCAGATCAATATCAGAATAGTCCCGCATGAAGTCGGGCCATTTCCCCATGGCCTCTTGCACCCTGTTTTCCCCAAAACAGCGGTGCCCCTCATCCAGAACACCGCGAACGCGTTCGTTCGGCTGTACCTTGGACACGGCAATCAGCTTAACAGACCCGTTTGGCCGCCCGGCAACGGTTTCAGCTTTTTGGATACGAGTGGCGATATCATGCAGCGACATGGGGATCCTCAATTGGTTTGAGGCAGCAAAACACCATGTCAGCCCAAAAGAAAAGGGCAGGTCCGAAGACCTGCCCTTAAACCTTGCGGTTCAGATCAACTTAGAAGTTGAATTGAGCACCGAAGTCAGCACGGATGGTGCTGTCTGCGCTGCCGACTTTGGTGTCGCCGATACCACCGCGCAGCGATGCACCGCCACCCAGGTCGTAGATTGCGCCGATACCATACTGACGGGTGTCACCGTCTGCCGAACCGTCACCGTAAGCGGCGGTCAGGGTCAGAGCCGAACCAACGTTGTAAGCTGCCGACAGACCGTAGAAGGTGTCGTCGGTTGCTTCACCAGCCGAGTTCACAGGTGTGTCGCCTTCGTCACCAACAAACAGGGTGCCCGAGAAGTCGCCCCATTCACCACCCAGGGTGAAGACCAGCAGGTCAGGGTCATCGCCGAACGAACCCGCGTCGGTCTGACCATAGGCCAGAGCTGCGGTGATGTTGTTGAAGGTGTAGGTCGCGCTGATGTCCCAGCGGTCTGCATCTTCAGGAACGCCGCCCAGAGCAACGGTTGCCTGGTCGTACGATGCGCCGAATGCGAAGTCGCCAACTGCGTACTGGAAGAACACAGCGTTCGAACCCGAACCGGTCGACGAGTAACCCAGGAAGCTGTAGTTAACGCCCGAGTACTGGCCGATGAAGTTTTCCAGGCCCGGCTCGTTACCGTAGTAGTTTGCCAAGTTGTCGAAGGCACCTGCAACGTTGCCCGCGTCAACACGCAGACCACCGTAGATGACCGAGAAGCGTGCGCCGTTCAGGCCGGCTGCGTTTGCTTCACCGTTGCCGGCGTTTTCGTCAGCCTGCAGACGAACACGAGCCGAGAACTCAACGCCGCCATCGGTTTCAACGACGCCGTCGATGTTCAGACGGAAGCGCGAGATCAGGATGGTGTTGTCGGTGTCGACAGTCGCGTTGGCGTTGGTGCCGGTTCCGCGAACAATGTCACCGCTTGCGGTGGTGGTGAAGTTCGCAACCGAACCGGTGCGGTCTTCTTGGTATCCAATACCAAAGCGGCCGTAACCGCTAAAGCGTACGTCGGCCGCTGCAACACTTGCGGTTGCGATCAGAGCGGTCGATGCGAAGAGAACTTTTTTCATCTTGTTTCCCTCGGTTTCAAAGTTTTTCTACTCGACACATGCCTCAGCACATGTCTCAGCACGGGAACCGTTTCGCTCTTTTTGCCCCCTTCGCGCAAGCACGGCATAATTGGACAGCATGCATTGGCAACAGATTGGTGCAAGGATGCCACAGTCCGTTTTGAGCCTTAAAGCATCAGCAATACCGCTTATTTGTTACAATAAGAGGGTTGTTGCCGCACTGGACCTTGTCTAGGAGTATCACTGAACGAACGAGACCAAGTGAAACAGGACCAGTCGACGATGCGCCTGCAGACGATTATCGGTTTGATCATAGTGGCTGCCGCAGTGTCGGCCTGCGGACAGAATCGAGGGGCCGCGCCGAACCCTGATCTGCTTAATACAGACAGCGGACGATCAAGCGAACGCGAACTGAACGATCCCAACCGTTCGACCATCTGGGATGTATTCGACACCAGAAACGCAGAGCAGGTTACAAATGTGAACCGCTATCTGTGGGCGGCGTCGCTGGATGTATTGAATTTCCTGCCCGTACAAGAGGTCGACCCATTTACTGGCATAATTGTAACGGGTTACGGGACACCCCCGGGTGGCGGACGCTCGTATCGGGCGACGGTTCATATCAGCGACCCGGCTCTGGCGGCGCGCTCTTTGTCGGTGGCATTGCAATCCAGCGGCGGCGCACCGGTCAGCGCCGCAACTACGCGCGCGGTCGAGGATGCCATCCTGTCCCGCGCCCGTCAGTTGCGTATTGCGGACAACAAGCTCTAGCAACCCGCCGAAAATCACAATATTACCACGCCGGGTTCATTCCCGGCGTTTTCATTCATGAAGGACCGCACGATGTCGCGCTACTCGGCCAACGAAATCGAAGCTAAATGGCAAGAGGCCTGGGACAAGGCCGGGATCTTCACCGCCAACCACAAGGCGGATAAGCCGAAATATTACGTGCTTGAGATGTTCCCCTACCCGTCTGGCCGAATCCATATGGGCCATGTGCGCAATTACACGATGGGCGACGTGATCGCGCGGCACAAACTGGCAACCGGCCACAATGTGCTGCACCCGATGGGCTGGGACGCGTTTGGGATGCCTGCGGAAAACGCGGCGATGGCCATTGGCGGCCACCCCAAAGACTGGACCTATGGCAATATCGCCGACATGCGCGGGCAGATGAAGCCGCTGGGCCTGTCGATCGACTGGTCGCGCGAATTTGCGACCTGTGATCCCGAATATTACGGCCAGCAACAGGCGCTGTTTCTGGATATGCTCGAAGCCGGTCTGGTTTACCGCAAGAACGCCGTGGTGAACTGGGATCCCGTCGATATGACCGTTCTGGCCAATGAACAGGTTGAAAACGGCCGCGGCTGGCGCTCGGGTGCGCTGGTCGAGCGCCGGGAACTGACGCAGTGGTTCTTCAAGATTTCCGACTATTCCGAGGAATTGCTGGACGCGCTGGATACGCTGGACAACTGGCCTGCCAAAGTCCGCCTGATGCAGGAAAACTGGATCGGCAAGTCGCGCGGCTTGCAGTTCGGCTTTGAACGCACTGATGGCGGCGAACCGATCACCGTCTACACGACCCGCCCTGATACGCTGATGGGGGCGTCTTTCGTCGGTATTTCACCCGACCATCCGATCGCCAAACAGCTTGAGGCGGAAAACCCAGAAGTTGCTGAATTTGTTGCGGAATGCCGCAAGGGTGGCACCACCGAAGAAGCGATCGAGACCGCCGAGAAGCTGGGCTATGACACCGGCATCAAAGTAAAACACCCGCTGGACCCGAATTGGGAACTGCCGGTCTGGATCGCGAACTTCATCCTGATGGATTACGGCACCGGCGCGATCTTTGCCTGCCCCGCACATGACCAGCGCGATCTGGATTTCTGCCGCAAATACGGCCTGCCCGTGGTCGATACGTTCTTTGCGCTGGATGACGACTCTCCGGTCGACAAGCTCGCATTCGTTCCGCCGAAAACCGAAAAAGTCCGCTGGGTGAACCACTTCGCTGGCCTGACCGAGGCAACAGGCGACGAGGCCATCAACACCACCGTCGATTTCGCTGAAAAGGCCGGATGGGGCCAAGGTGTCACCAAGTACCGTCTGCGCGATTGGGGGCTAAGCCGCCAACGCTATTGGGGCTGCCCGATTCCCGTAGTGCATTGTGATACCTGCGGCGTGGTGCCCGAGAAGAAAGAAAACCTGCCGGTCCGCCTGCCCGACGATGTGACCTTTGACAAACCCGGCAACCCGCTGGACCGTCACCCGACCTGGCGCGACTGCGTTTGCCCGTCCTGTGGAGCACCGGCCAAGCGTGAAACCGACACGATGGACACGTTCGTCGATTCGTCGTGGTATTTCGCCCGGTTCACCGCTCCGCGCGCCGAAACACCCACCGATCTGGCCGAAGCCGAATACTGGATGAATGTCGACCAGTATATCGGCGGGATCGAGCACGCGATTCTGCACCTGCTTTATTCCCGCTTTTTTGCGCGGGCGATGCAGATCACCGGCCACCTGCCAAAAAAGGCGATTGAACCGTTCGATGCGCTGTTCACGCAAGGCATGGTCACGCATGAGATCTACCAGACCCGCGACGCCAATGGCCGCCCGGTTTATCACCTGCCCGAGGATGTGACCGACGGCAAGCTGGCCGACGGCACCGAGGTTGAGATCATCCCCTCGGCCAAGATGTCGAAATCCAAGAAGAACGTGGTGGATCCGGTCAGCATCATCTCGGCCTTTGGCGCAGATACCGCCCGCTGGTTCGTTCTGTCCGATTCGCCGCCAGAGCGTGACGTGGAATGGACCGCATCGGGGGCCGAGGCCGCGTTCAAGCACCTGAGCCGCGTGCATCGCATCGCGTCGGAAATCGCGGAATCGGACGCTCCGGCCAATGCCGAAGACGAAACCCTGCTGCGTGAAATGCACAAGGCCATCCACGATGTATCGGGCGGGGTCGAATCCTTTGGCTTCAACGCGTCCATCGCCAAGCTTTATGCCTTTACCAACACGCTGGCCAAGTCCAAGGCGGGCTCTGACGCCAAACGTCAGGCCGCCAAGACGCTGGCGCAACTTATGTCCCCGATGACACCACACCTGTCAGAGGAACTGTGGCAGTTACTGGGCGGCGAGGGGCTGGTTGCCACCGCCCCCTGGCCCGTCGCGGATGAGGCGATGCTGGTTGACGATACCGTCACCCTGCCGATCCAGATCAACGGCAAACGCCGCGCGGAAATCAGCGTTCCCAAGGATATGGACAAGGCAGAGGTTGAAAAAATCGCGCTCAGCACCGAAGCTGTGCAAAAGGCGCTGGATGGCAATGCGCCGAAGAAAGTGATTGTTGTCCCAGGCCGGATCGTGAATGTCGTTGTTTGACCGCAGAACCCTGTTAATGCTGCCGCTGGCGCTTGCCGCCTGCGGTTTTGAGCCTGTTTACGCCCCCGGCGGATCAGGCGATGCCCTGAACGGCAAAGTTCAGGTTTCCGCACCAAATGATGTTGAAAGCTATTTGCTGGTTCAAAATCTGGAACAACGGCTGGGTCGCAGTTCCGGGTCAGTCAAGGATTATCAACTGGATGTAAACTTGGTCACCCAGACGCGGCGGGCGGCCATCCGAACAACCAACGAAACCGACCGGTATACGATCGAGGGCCGTGCCAGATTCGCCCTTAAGTCGAATGAAACAGGTCAGGTTATGACTTCTGGAACAGTTTCGGACTTTGTCGGGTATTCGGCAGCGGGTTCGACAGTGTCGACCCTTGCGGATGAGCGCGACGCCACTGACAGGTTGATGGTCATTCTCTCTGATCAGATCGTCAGCCGCCTTTACGCGGCACCGGGCCTGACTCAATGAAACTCAGCCCGCGCGAGGCCGAGGGCTATTTCGCTAAACCGGACGCGGACAAGACCGGTCTGCTGATCTACGGGGCCGACGCCATGCGCGTGGCGCTGAAGCGCCAGCAGGTTCTTGCGGCGCTGTTGGGCCCAAATGCCGAAGAAGAGATGCGCCTGACCCGTCTGCCAGGGTCCGACTTGCGCGCGGACCCCGCTGCGCTTTTGGATGCGGTAAAGGCAGTTGGCTTCTTTCCCGGCCCCCGCGCTGTTCTGGTCGAAGACGCAACAGATGCAGCAGCGCCAGCGATTCTGGCGGCGCTGGAGGATTGGCGCCCCGGCGATGCGCAGATTGTCGTTACGGCTGGGCAACTCAAGGCCAGTTCAAAAATGCGCAAGGCATTCGAGGCAAATCCTGCAGCGTTTGCGACCGGAATTTACGATGATCCGCCTTCGCGCAACGAGATTGAGCGGGTTCTGACACAAGCCGGTTTGAAGAATATCCCTCGGGATTCAATGTCGGCCCTGACCGAGTTGGCTGCCGGCATCAGCCCCGGCGATTTCTCTCAGACCATTGAAAAGCTGTCGCTTTACAAGTCCGGCGACGCAACTGAACTGACGATCGAAGATATCGAAGCTTGCGCCCCGCGCTCGACCGAGGCAGCATTGGATGATGTTCTCAACGTCGTTGCCGAGGGTCGCGCCGGAGAGATTGGTCCGCTGATCCGAAGGTTGCAATCGCAGGGCACCGATGCGGTCGCGTTGTGTATCGGGGCCACTCGGCATTTCCGCACGTTATATGCATGTGCCTCAGACCCCGGTGGTGCGGCACAGGGGATCAGCAAGATGCGCCCGCCAATCTATGGAAAGCGCCGGGATCGGATTGTAAGGCAAGCGCAAGGCTGGGGTGCAGCGAAACTTCAGACTGCCCTGACCGTACTGACAGATACGGATCTTACGTTGCGATCCGCAGGCCAGACGGCCCCGGCAATGGCACTTGTTGAACGGGCGATGATCCGTCTGGCGATGCTGGCACGGCCGCGTTAGCGCCCGGTTTCCAGCCACTCGCAAGCCCTGCGGCCAGCCCAACGCCCCGTTGCCAGACACGCCGTCAGCAGATACCCCCCGGTTGGGGCCTCCCAATCCAGCATTTCGCCCGCACAAAACACCCCCGGCAAAGACGTGAGCATAAGCCTGTCATCCACGGCGGCTTTGGCAACGCCTCCGGCTGTCGAGATCGCCTCATCCATGGGGCGTATACCGGCGTGATGAATAGGTAAACGCTTGATAGCATAAATCAATTTCTCTGATTCAAGAACCTCACTCTTTGTCATTTCGTGGAACAGAGCAACTTTTTGAGGGGACAGTCGCAGCGATTTCTTCAGCCACTGCGACACGGTTGTCTTGGGTTTTTTGGCTGAAAGGCGTTCTGTCAGGACCGACGTGTTCAAGTCAGGCGTCAGATCGACAAACAACGAAGCACCTTGGCGCAGGGCGGGGGTCAGTGAATACAATCCTCCGCCCTCTAGCCCATTGGCGGAAATCGTGGCCTCTCCCCGACTGGTGGCGTCCCCGGCCACCCATTGAATCGACTTCAGGGCCGCACCGAAATGAGGGCGCATGTGATGGCTCCAATCCACCGAAAGGGCCGAATTCGACGGTTCAAACGGGGCAAGTGGAATCCCTTTGGCCGCCAGAATTGGGGCCCACTGCCCGTCAGAGCCCAACCGCGCCCAACTTGCACCGCCCAGTGCCAAAATCGTTGCATCCGAGTTTACGCTTTGTTTGCCGTCGGGGGTTTCGAATACCAGAGCCCCGTCCTCCCATCCGATCCACCTCCAGCGCGTTTTGATCTCAACGCCAGCCGACCCGAGCCGACCCAGCCATGCGCGCAGCAAGGGGGAGGCTTTCATCGCAGTTGGAAATACGCGCCCAGTGGACCCGGTAAACACTTCCTGCCCCAGATCACGGGCCCAGTCCTGAACATGGGTTGCGTCAAATTCGGCCACGATAGGACGCAGCCACCGGGCAGCAGGACCATAGAATTGCATCAGGTCCTCGAATGGCTCATCCTTGGTCAGGTTCAAGCCAGACTTCCCGGCCATCAGGAACTTGCGTGCGACCGATGGCTTGGCCTCGGCCACTAATACGTCATGACCAGCCGCTGCAAGCTCTTGCGCAGCCATCAGGCCAGCGGGCCCTGCCCCGATCACCACTGCCTGTGCCATTCCTGTCCTATTGCCTTCTGCCGAATCCGACGCAACTCTTGCCAAGTTATGTCAGAAATTGATCCAATCTGCCCACTTTGCGACCGTCCGATACCAGATGGGCACGGCAGCCTGCACCATCTGATCCCAAAACTCAAAGGGGGCAAGGGCGGGCCCACCGTTTTACTGCACGTGATCTGCCACAAAGAAATCCACGCAACCCTGACCGAGGGCCAGTTGGCGCGGGAATTCAATACAGTAGAGGCTTTGCGCGCTCATCCAAGGTTGGAAAAATTCCTGACTTGGGTTCGCAAGCGCCCGCCCAGTTTTCGCTCGAAAGTGCCGGGGCGCAGGCGTGCGCGATAGTTATTCGGGCCAAACTTGATCCCCAAACGCGTCCCGTACCGGGGACGAAAGCCCGCTGACCTCAAGCCCGCGATAGTCCGGGGAAGGCGCGAACGTTCCACCGGCAACATGCTGAAACTCCAGCGTGGTATACGGCCTTTTCCACAGCCATTCCCGGTTTTCGACAGCCCATAAATCCGCATTTGGGGGCGTTTCATCCGTGAACGCATAGAAATGCAGGTCAAACCCGTATTGGGCAACATCCTGCATAGACAACAAGCGCATCCCCTGCACGCGGCAAAATGCATCCTCGGCAGCGATATCGCCCGTGCGCAGCGTGATCTGACCAAGACGCGCTTCTGTAAAGGGGTGTGACGAAGTGGCCGCATTTTCAGGCCGATTACCTTCAAAATCCCACTGCAAGAATTCGATCACGAAGCCCTCGGGGTCTTTGAGATGGCACATGTAACCGATATCCAGAAATTGCTTCGGCTCCGAAACGTCCACCCCCTTTTCACGCAGGAAGGTCGCCGCCAGATCCACATCCGGCAGGGTTATTCCGATCTTCCAATATCGTTGCCCCTGATCGTGGCTGTATTTGCCGCCACCTGGCATCATGACCACGTCGGCGTCAGGGCCGCCGTAGCCGACACGTTGGCACACCCCTTGGCCTTGGACAGTCATGCCAAGAATGTCCCGGTAAAATGCCGACAATCGTTCCGGATCAGACACGCGCAACCGAAGGGCGGATAACCTCATTCGCACAGCCTTGCGATACCCTGCGCGATTCTGGGATCGGCCTGCACACTGTCGGCAACCAGCTCATGCGCCGTTTGCATCAGCAGGTCAGGTTCTACAACGCGATCCACCAGACCAAAGGAATACGCCTCA
This sequence comes from Ruegeria sp. HKCCA5426, assembly GCF_013034585.1. Classification (NCBI taxonomy): domain Bacteria; kingdom Pseudomonadati; phylum Pseudomonadota; class Alphaproteobacteria; order Rhodobacterales; family Roseobacteraceae; genus Ruegeria; species Ruegeria sp. HKCCA5426. The sequence goes on along the minus strand of NZ_WQGH01000003.1, from coordinate 96,698 downwards.
TCCGCAGTTATCTTTTGTCCCGCCATCAAAATCATCTTGGTGCGTGCCGGGCCGATCAATGCTGCCATACGCTTTGGGTCCGAAGGTTGTGGCAGAAAACCAAGCTTCATCACCGGGTAAAAGAACTTGGCCGATGGCACCGCAATGCGCAGATCGCAAGCCAGAACCATACCATTGGCACCACCGGCCAAAGTGCCGTTCAGCGCAGCGACCGTCAGGCATGGCAAGGCGGCGATGGCACCTGACAAACGCTCCCACAGGTCCGAGGTCGCAAGGCCCGCGCGGGCTTCGTCCAGATCGGCACCGGCGCTGAAAACCTTTCCTGCACCGGTCAGGATCAGGGCGCGAGCCTCAGTCGCATTTTCTGCGATTTCACACAGTTCGGCTAGCATCGCCCCGGTCAATGCATTGGCCTTGCCCGGGTTGTTCAGAGTGACAGTCCACAACCCGTCAGTCTTGGTCAGTTGGATCACGTCAGCCCCACCCTTTGCCGAATGTCTTCGCGCCTAAGCGAAATTTCAGTGCCCAGAAACTCATCCGCATCCTCGGAACACATCCAAAGCAACGCACGGGCAGGCCAATCAGCCGGGATATGATCGCTCCAATCAAGTTGGCTTACCGCGTTGATGCCGCTGGCCTTGATGACGCGCTGCATATCGGTGGCGACGGTTCCGGGCGACAACCCCATCGCGCGGATGCCGTGAATAGCTTCTTCAAGATGCAAGCACTCAGTCAGCATCTTCGCCCCCGCTTTCGAGGCGCAATAATGGCTCCACGCCTCGATAGGGTTTGATGCCGCGCCTGAGGATACGGTCAGCACAGTGCCGCCACCGGCCGCACGCATCACGGGCAGTGCCGCGCGCATTCCGTAAAAGACCCCCTTCAGGTTGATGTCGATCGCATTGCTCCACGCCGCGACATCGGCGCTGGACATGTGAAAGATCGGGTCAATAACACCTGCATTCCCGATTAAAACGTCCAATCCACCAAACCTGTCCACGCAATCGGCAACGGCTTGTTCCACCTGAGCAAAATCGCTCACGTCGCATTGCAGTGCCAGTGCGTTTTCGCCCAGCGCGTCGGCCAAAGTTGCAATTTCATCGCGGCTGCGCGCGACCAGAGCGACGTTTGCCCCGGCTGCGGCAAAAACACGCCCAGCCTCAGCCCCGATGCCGCGGCTTGCCCCTGTGATCAGTACGGTTTTTCCTTGCATATGAACCCTGTACCTCCGTTGTTTTTAAATTGTGTGAACCTCTACCGTGCGAAGGGGGAAAGGGTCCACCCCTTGACGCCCGCCGCCACAGACACGACGATGCGCGCAAGATTTATCAAGAAGGGTTCTGTAATGTCCGTTTTTCTTCGCCGTAGCTGCGGCGCAGTATTTGCCTATGCCATTGTGACTCAGGGCGCGCTGGCCGATTTGACTGCGCAGGATGTCTGGAACGACTGGCAGTCCTATCTTACCCAGATGGGATATACCGTGTCCGGCGAACAATCCGTCGACGGAAACGTGACAAGCGTCAGCGACATGAGCATCGCGATGGCTCTGCCAGAGGAAGACGCCACATTCCAGATGCTGGTTCCGCAGATGACCCTTACCGAAAACGGGGACGGGACTGTGAGCGTCGGTTTCCCCGAAAGCTTCCCCATGACCGTTTCAGGCGAGGGTGAGGGCGAGACTTTCTCGGCCAATATTCTCTACACCCATAGCGGTCTTGAAATGGTTGTATCCGGCGCGCCCGAAGATATGATCTATGACTATTCCGCGGCGTCGCTTGGCATCAAACTGGATGGTGTAGAGGTGAACGGCGAAGAAATGCCAGGCGATATCCTTGGCGCCAATATGGAAATGAACGACCTGACCGGCAGTTCGCGGATGAAGGTTGGCGAAAACCGTAGTGTTGATCAGACGTTCAAGGCCGCTGGACTGACCTATGGTCTGGTATTCGAAGATCCCGAAAGCGACGAAACCGCAAAGATCGACGGCAACCTCAGCCAGCTTGATTTTGAAGGCACCAGCGTGATCCCGTCCGATTTTGACATGTCGGACCCGCAAGCCTTTTACGACGCCGGGTTCGAGTTTTCGGGCCTGTTCACATACGGCTCTGGCACGACCGCGATGGCGGGCACCAGCGATGGCGAGGCGTTCTCGATGGGCAGCGAGTCCGAGGGCGGCCGCTTTGCCGCCAGCTTTGACGCACAGCGGCTGGCCTATGACGTTGAGCAAAACAGCGCAAAACTGGCTGTGACAACCGCCGATCTTCCTTTCCCGATCGAAATAGCAATGGCCAATGCCGGGCTGAAGTTCGAGTTTCCCATTCAGCAGTCCGAAGAAATCCAGCCCTTTGGATTTGCCATCAACATGACCGATTTCACCATGTCCGACGTCCTGTGGAGCATGTTTGATCCGGCGGGCGCACTTCCGCGCGATCCGGCCACAATTTCGATTGATACTTCGGGCACAGCCAAGGTCCTGACCAACTTCTTCGATCCCGAAGCCGTAGAATCGCTGGAATTCGCCGAAGACGCGCCGGGCGAACTGCACTCTCTCAAGATCAACGAATTGCTGATCTCGCTTATCGGGGCAAAGTTAACGGGTACCGGTGACTTTACCTTCGACAACAGCAACACCGAAGAACTAGGCGGATTGCCTAACCCGACAGGGGCTGCAAACCTGACGCTGACTGGCGCGAATACACTGATCGACAAACTGATCGGCATGGGCCTGATTTCGGACAGCGACGCACTGGGCGCGAGGATGATGATGGGTTTGATGGCTGTTCCCGGCGAAGAACCCGATACGCTGAACTCGAAAATCGAGTTTACCGAAGACGGGCATATCGTGGCCAACGGTCAACGCCTCAAGTAACCATTTGTGAGAGAAGGCCAACTGGCCTTCTCTCGACGCTGCTGCCGGGCTGTCAGATCAGATTGACGGACGAAGGCACAGGCCCGATCCGGCAGGCTGATTTCCATAGTTTCAGGCAATGTGCCGTGATCAGCGACCCTTGGAGCTTCGTCGAAAACCTCACCAGGGTCCAATTTGCACCATAGTTTGAATTCCGGATTCGCCCTTGCCCGGCTTCAGGTCTTGCGAGCGGCGCGGTGCAACGCTAGGTCCAATGTATACAGACCGGAGACCTCATGACCCGAACACCTGAAGACATCAGCCAAGTCCTGTTGGAAACGGCCATAAAAGCCGGAGCCGAAGCAGCAGATACCATCGTGCTTGACGGATCATCGGTCTCGGTCGAGGTCCGTGGCGGGGCGCTGGAACATGCGGAACGGTCGGAAGGTACCGATTTGGGGCTGCGCGTTTTTCTCGGGAAACGCCAAGCTATTGTTTCCAGCTCGGACAGCCGCCCGGAAACCCTGAAGGCTATGGCCGAACGCGCTGTTGCCATGGCGCGTGAAGCACCCGAAGACCCCTATACAGGCCTTGCCCAATCTGACCAGCTTGCAACGGATTGGGACATTGAGGCACTGGAACTCTTTGACCCCACAGCTGAACCTTCTGCCGAAGATCTGATGCAGGACGCGCTGGCGGCCGAGGCAGCGGCGCTTTCCGTTCAGGGCGTTACTCAAGTTTCTGACGCGGCCGCCTCATACGGGACGCATCGCGTCCATCTGGCAGCCACGAACGGGTTTTCCGGCGGCTATGTGCGCAGCAGCCGATCCACATCCTGCGTTGCGATCTCGGGTGAAGGCACCGGGATGGAGCGTGATTACGACGGCGACAGCCGCACGTTCCAGTCAGACCTGCGCAGCCCGACTGATATCGGCCAAAGTGCCGGAGAACGCGCCGTGCAACAGGTCGGCTCCCGCCAACCCGCAACAGGGACGTATCCGGTTCTGTTTGATGAGCGTATTTCGTCATCGCTGATTGGTCATCTTCTGGGGGCCAGCAACGGCGCGGCCATCGCGCGTGGCGCATCCTGGCTGTCCGATCGTCTGGGTGAACAGGTTCTGCCTGACCACCTGTCGCTGATCGAAGACCCGCACCGCCCGCGTATTTCGGGTTCGCGCCCCTTCGATGCCGAAGGTCTGCCCACCCGACGCAGGGCCATCGTTGAAGGCGGCACCCTGACCGGCTGGACCCTTGACCTGTCCAGTGCGCGCAAGCTTGATATGGCATCAACCGGGAACGCCGCGCGGGGCGTGTCCGGCCCACCATCGCCCAGCAACTGGAACCTGAGCCTGACACAAGGGGATCAAAGCCGAGCGGAATTGCTGCGCGACATGGGCACAGGGTTGCTTGTAACTTCAATGATCGGATCGACGATCAACCCGAACACGGGCGACTATTCGCGCGGTGCATCCGGTTTCTGGGTCGAAAACGGCGAGATTGCCTATCCGGTCAACGAATGCACCATCGCAGGCAACTTACGCGATATGCTCAAACGGATCATTCCGGCAAACGACGCGCGGACATACCTGTCCCGTGTGGTTCCGTCCTTGCTGATCGAAGGAATGACACTTGCCGGCAACTGACCTGCCTCTGCTGATTGATGCCGCTCTGGAGGCCGGAAAGATCGCCACGCGCTACACGGGCAGTTCTGCGCGGCGCTGGGACAAACCGGATGGCGCAGGACCGGTCACCGAGGCTGATCTGGCCGTCAACGCGATGCTTGAACGGGATCTTCCCGCCGCCCGGCCCGGTTACGGTTGGCTCAGCGAAGAGACCGAGGATTCGCAGGACCGGTTGAGCAAATCCCGCGTGTTCATCATCGACCCGATTGATGGCACACGCAGTTTTGCCGAAGGGTCACGCACATGGGCGCATTCTCTGGCCATTGCCGAAGATGGCGAGGTGACGGCGGCGGTGATCTACCTGCCGCGTCGCGATTTGCTGTATGCGGCCGCCAAGGGACAAGGCGCGACGCTGAACGGCGCGCCGATCCGGGTATCTGGCGTCACTGATTTGAAGTCCGCCGAAGTACTGGCTGCAAAACCCAATCTGGACGCACGCCATTGGCTGCACGGTCACCCGCCCGAGTTCCTTCGCAATTATCGACCTTCACTGGCCTATCGTCTGGCGCTTGTGGCTCAGGGCCGGTTCGACGGAATGCTGACGCTTCGCCCCAGTTGGGAATGGGATATCGCCGCCGGGGACCTGATCATTCGTGAGGCGGGCGGGGTATGCTCGGACCGTGCTGGACAGCCGTTGCGGTTCAACAACCCCCATCCCCGACTGACCGGAGTTATTGCGGCTGGCACTGCCGTTCACGATCTGCTTTTCGAACAGCTTGACCCGCGGGGCTCGGGGATTATCCCATGAGCAAGCCGCGCTCACTCAGCCTTGCAGCGTATCGCATCCTGTCCTGGGGCGTGCCCAACGCGACAGACGATCCCTATATTCCCAGACCTGATGGTGAGGTGATCTGGATCCACGTCGGAGCACAGGACCGGCAACGCGCGGCCGTCGACTTTTGCCAGCGGTTGCGGCAATCCCGCCCTACACTTTCGATCATCATGTCTGCACCGCCCGAGGCGGATCTTTCCAGATGGGATGCCTGCCCGCATCCGTTGGTTAATCTGCCTGCGGAACAAACCGGTGCGGCCCGCGCTTTTCTGGACCATTGGCGCCCGGATATCGGGCTTTGGATCGGCGGCGGGCTTATGCCCAACCTGATCACCCGCGCATCCGAGCGGGATATTCCCCTGATCCTGATCGAGGCTAAAGTCGACATCAAAGTCGCACGCGGTGGGCGCTGGCTGCCGGACATTACCCGATATACGTTTGACTGTTTCCACACGATCCTTGCGACCACGCCGGACGTCGTGCGCCATATTCGCCGGTTGGGTGTCTCCTCGTCCAAGGCCGAGGTCTCTCCGCCCCTGCATGTCAGCCCCAACCCGCGCCCCTGGCCGGAAGACGAGTTGATCGAGATGACGCATGCCTTTTCGGGCCGACCGGTCTGGCTGGCGGCATGGGTTCAGGACAAAGAGTTCATCTCGGTCCTCAGCGCGCATCGTCAGGCCATGCGGATGCTGCCCCGACTGGCGCTTGTCCTTCACGTCGCCGACATTTCCGAAGCCGGTCCGTTGCACAGACGCCTGGGATCCATGGACCTGCGCTGTATTAACTGGGACGATGGCGGAACCATCGAAGACAACACTCAGGTCATCCTGTCGGCAGAGCCTGAAGATCTGGGTCTTTGGCAACGTGTCTCACCTGTGACCTTCATGGCCAGTTCTCTGGAACGCGGCGCGGGCGGACAGGATCCACTGATCGCGACCGCGCTTGGCTCTGCGGTCATTCACGGCCCATTTGTGCATCGCCATCAGCAACTGTACGATCAATTGGACCGGGCAAATGCGGCACGAACCGTAAAATCCGCGACTGAGCTTGGTGATGCCGTTGTCTCTCTTCTGGCCCCGGATTGCGCAGCGGACATGGCCTTGGCCGGATGGCAGATCGTGACCGAGGGCGCACCCCAGGCAGATCACCTGATCGACATCGTGCAGGATTGTCTGGATCAGCGGAGTTGAGTTGATGCGAGCACCTGACTTCTGGAACACCACTCCCGACAGATTGACCTTGCAAGCGCGGGTCCTGTCACCGTTGGGGCGTATTTACGCAACCGCCACCGCGCGCCGGGTAGCCTCGGGGCCGGGTCTGAACCCCGGTGTGCCCGTCATTTGCGTCGGTAACCTGAACGCGGGTGGAACGGGCAAAACCCCAACCGTGATCTGGATCATCGAACAGTTGCGCGACGCATGGCACACAACGCATGTGGTTACTCGTGGACATGGGGGGTCGCTGGAAGGCCCTGTTCGGGTTGATCCCGCCAAACATTCCGCCGCCGAAGTTGGTGACGAACCGCTGCTCCTTGCAGCATTTGCAGATGTTTGGGTCGCCAAGGACCGCGCGGCAGGTGCGCGCGCTGCCGCAGCCGAAGGCGCCACGGTCATCGTCCTTGATGACGGGTTTCAAAACCCGTCTGTTGCCAAAGATTTCTCGATCATCGTTGTGGACGCGGAGCGGGGTTTTGGAAACGGCCTGTGTCTTCCTGCTGGCCCCCTTCGGGAACCCGTCGACATTGGCCTGAAACGCGCCGATCTTGTGCTTTCGTTGGGACAGCAAAACGCGCAGAACCAGTTCGCGGATACTTGGGGAAACGCCCTGACCGTACCCCATGCGACCGGCGCGGTTGCCCCTTTGCAAACAGGAATGGACTGGGCCGATACGCCTGTGCTGGCCTTTGCTGGTATTGGCCATCCCGAGAAATTCTTTGCAACCCTTCGCCAGCAGGGTGCCACCCTCTTGCGTGCCGAGGGGTTGGACGATCACCAGCCCTTGACGCCCGCACTAATGACGCGGCTCGAGACTGAGGCGCGCGCGCTTGGGGCGCAGATGGTCACGACAGAGAAGGATGCCGTGCGCCTGCCTGCCGCGTTTCGCAGCAAGGTCATAACCCTGCCGGTGCGCCTGAACGTGAACGAGGGCGACAAAGTCAAGCAATTGCTTCTGCAGGCCGCCCCTTCACCTTGATCTGTGGCCGGTCCAAAGACCGGCCATCCCAAGACTTAACTTCCCAGCTCGTCTTCGATCAGCTTTTTGAAGTCATCGTAAGACTGGTTGTCGACCTTCTTGCCATTCACAAGGAACGACGGGGTTGCCTGGATGCCATCGCGTTCGGCATTTTCCTGATACCAGGCCACCAGCGTCTGCGCGCGTGTTCCGTCCTGAAGGCAGGCTTCCAACTGGTCATTGTCTATACCGGCCAGACGACCGATCTTGCGCAGCTCATCCACGATTTCAGCCGGGCCGCCAGCGCGGGTCCATTCGGGCTGGCCATCATAAATCAGATCGGAAATGGCAAAGAACTTCTCGGGCCCGCCGCAGCGCGCCACCATTGAAGCCCAGAGGCCGTAGCGGTCAAAATACACTTCGCGGTAGATGAACTTGACCTTACCGGTGTCGATAAAGTCCTTCTTCAGTTGCTTGTACGGCCCAGCATGAAAATTTGCACAATGCGGGCAGGTGTAGGATGCGTATTCTATGATCTCGACCGGGGCATCCTCGGCACCCAGTGTCATTTCCACGATGGTCGATGTGTCCAGATCAGCCTCTTGCGCTTCGGCGCTGCTGATCAGCGGATAGGCAGAGTTTGAATTGGACAGCGACAGCCAATAGCCGCCAGCGGCTATGGCGACAGCCGCGCAGATTCCGGTTGCAATACGGCTCATGTCTGGGCCCTTTCTCAGCGTTTTTGTTTGGTTAATACGTTACGGCCCAGACGTTCAAGGGCTGCGCGCAGATCACCGTCGTGAACATCCCGCGCGGCGCGGTCCGCCTCGGCCGCAATATCTGGTTCGATCTTGGGTTTTGGCGCTTTCGGCTTGTGGTCGAAACTGGCCTGCCCCTCGGCAAATCCGGTCGGAGCTGTCTGCGTGATACGTACCCGACTGATCGCGTTATAGCCGTAGACAGCGTTCACTTTACCGCGCAATTGTTCCTTTTGCATTTCCAGCATCGGAGCCTGCGGCCCGGTGGTCAGCACAGTCAACGTGGCCCCCATCCCGCCTTTTCCATAGCCAACCTTCACAGGTCGCGCGATCGCGGCCATGTCCTGACCCACAATTTCGGCCCAATGAGTCAAAAGGCGTGTTACGGCGAACCCCCGGCTTTCACCGGCGTGCCTGATCTGGTCGTTCAGCAATGTCGCGGTGCGTTTGAACCCGCGGGTCGAAGAACGTCTGCGCTGCATCTGGTTTCCAACTCCTGCGCCGCTATTGTAAAGGGCAAGACACTGGGCGCCAGCGAAACCCGACACGGAGATACATAAAACTTGCGTGACTCTGCCGATTTGAACGTAAGCAAGGAATTGCTGGCCTGGTATGACCGCCATGCGCGGGAAATGCCGTGGCGGGTCGGGCCCGCGGACAGGGCTGCGGGGGTGCAGCCCGATCCCTATCGCGTCTGGCTGTCCGAAGTGATGTTGCAGCAAACCACGGTTGCTGCCGTGCAGGACTATTTCCTGCGCTTCACGACCCGCTGGCCATCCGTTCAGGCTCTGGCATCAGCGCCCGACGATCAAGTCATGGCAGAGTGGGCCGGGCTGGGCTATTACGCCCGCGCCCGCAACCTGCTCAAATGCGCGCGTGTGGTGACAGATGATTACGATGGAACGTTCCCCAACACCTATGACGCCCTGCTGAAACTGCCCGGTATTGGCCCATACACGGCCGCCGCAATCTCGGCGATTGCGTTCGACCGGCCCGAAACTGTGCTCGACGGGAATGTCGAACGCGTCATGTCCCGCCTTTACGATATTCACGATCCCCTGCCGGGTTCAAAACCGGTATTGAAGGAACATGCCACCGTGTTGACGCCCGACAGCAGACCCGGCGACTATGCGCAGGCGGTGATGGATCTGGGGGCAACAATCTGCACGCCAAAGTCCCCGGCTTGCGGCATCTGCCCTTTGCGCGACCCCTGCCAGGCGCGCAGCGCCGGAACTCAGGCTGACCTGCCTCGGAAGATCCCCAAGAAACCGAAACCAACGCGATTCGGGCATATCTATATTGCTCAGGCCGAAAATGGCGACATGCTGATGGAACGGCGTCCGGACAAAGGCCTGTTAGGTGGCATGTTGGGCTGGCCGGGCTCGGACTGGTCCGACGCGCCCGAGAATTCCCCTCCGTTTCCAGCAGAATGGCAGCGGCTTTCGGGTGAGGTGCGCCACACGTTCACCCATTTCCACCTGATCCTGCAAATTTGGACCACCCAGCTTCCCCGAGGTTTGCGTCCCGAAGACCTGATTGTCGTGGAAAAACATAGGTTTCAACCCAGCGATCTGCCGACCGTCATGCGCAAAGCGCATGACCTTTGGCGCGCACGGTAACCCATTGTGCGGAATACCAGACTAGGACTAATCTTGGCGCAATCGTTCGGAGCCACTCGATGATCGCAGCAGAAACCCTCAGTCGCTGGCAATCTGCCCTCCCGTTCTGGGTATCTTTCCTGCTGATCCCGCTGATCTGGATCACCGCATTTGCGGGCGGATGGTGGGTCTTGCTGGTGCCGCTGTCGACCTGGTGGGCCTTTGCACTATTGGACCGGCTGACGGGGCTTGAGCTGGGGAACGCAGATCCCGACACCTCTGACGCAACCTTGCGATGGTATATCCTGTTGACCAAAGCGTGGGTTCCGGCGCAGTTTCTGACTCTCTATGGCCTGATCTGGTACGCATCGCATACGGATCACCTGTCATCACTGTCGAAAATCGGCCTGTTTTTTGGAATGGGTGTTCTTTCAGGCACGATCGGCATCAACTACAGCCACGAATTGATGCACCAAAAGGGCCGATTGGAACGCTGGCTGGGCGACATCCTTTTGGCGATGGTCCTGTATTCTCATTTCCGGTCCGAACACCTGCTGGTCCATCACCGTTATGTCGGCACCCCGCGGGACCCCGTAACCGCGCGCTATAACGAGGGGTTTCACCGGTTCTACCCCCGCGTTTTGCGCCAATGCCTGATGTCGGCGTTTCGCGCCGAAAAGGACAAGCTGGCGCGCAAGAGCCGCCCCTGGACCGACCTCGCCAACCCCTTCTGGCGGTATTGGGCATTACAAGGCGGGATGCTGTTGCTGGCATTTCTGATTGGTGGCTGGTCGGGATTGGCCCTATTCCTGCTTCAGGCAGGCGTCGCTATCTGGCAGCTTGAGCTGGTCAACTATGTCGAACACTATGGCCTGACGCGCAAACACCTGGGTGATGGAAAATACGAACACGTTCTGCCGCGCCATTCGTGGAACGCATCGCAAAAGGCGTCCAACTGGCTGCTGATCAACCTGCAAAGGCACTCGGATCACCATTACAAACCCAACCGCCGGTTTCCGCTGTTGCAACATCACTCGGAAGACACTGCGCCGCAACTTCCATTTGGCTATCCGGTGATGACGGTCGCCGCGATGGTCCCACCACTTTGGCGCCGGGTCATGAACCCGCGTGTTCGGGCCTGGCGACGGCAATATTATCCAGAAATCACCGATTGGGCGCCCTACAACGCGTCGCGAAATCCTTTGCCAAGGGCCTGACCGCAGCGCGCATCAGCGCGCTGCCCGGCCCAACGAATTTGTTCGCACCTTTGATGCACATGAAATCGGCGGGAGACCGCCCCTATAGCACCCAGACGTCCATCCGCTCCTCGACACCGCGTACTGTCTGGTTTTCGTACTTGGCAAAACCTTCCATCACTTCCGGTAGGTTTTGGCCTTCTTGTTGCAATTGCACGTTTATTGCATCACTCAGAACGGCACGCGCGCCGAACTCGCGGGTCAATGCCTCCAGCTTGGCGGCAACGTTGACCGCATCGCCAATGACGGCGAACTCCAGCCTGTTTGCCCCGATGTCACCCAGAACGACCGAACCATAGTGGACACCAATGCCCACTTGAATTTCGGGCTCACCCTGACGATTTCGTTCGACGTTCCAACGGTCGACTACACGCACCATGTCGCGGGCGCAGGCCACAGCGTTCGTGGCATCCAGCGGGGTTGGGACCGGAGTTCCAAACGTGGCCATCAACCCGTCGCCCAGATACTTGTCCAATGTCCCATGATGCCGAAAGACCTCGGTCTCCATGCGGGCGTGAAAACCGCGTAGAACCTCGATCACCTCATAAGGGTCGCGCCCGGCGGCGTATTTGGTAAATCCGACAATATCAATGAACAGAACCGCAATATTTTCCTTACGCACCTGTTTGAGGGGTTCGTCATTCTGGCTTAACTGATCGACGACATTTGGCGAGAAATACCGGGACAGGTTTGCACGCTCTCGCTCCAGACCGGCATTGGTCAACAGCAGTTGATTGAGACGCCGCATCGAGATGCCAAGCGTTACAGCAACCATCATAAACACGATCACCTGCTGAACCCGCTGCGACGGCATAAAGCTGTTGGGGTCAAGCAGTTCAGCCACATCCGGGTAACCTGACAAAGCCTGCGCGACACGTTCACTAATGCCCGGTATCGGGGTCGAGACCCACCACGCAATCAGCCAGCCCGCTGTCCACATCAACGCAGTCCACGACCCGATTGCAACAACCGTGCGCCATGAATAGGCCAGCGTACCTGCGGCCAGAATAATGAAGAAATACTGAAAGTTGTCGAACCGGTACTGCATGGCCAATGGCCGCACGTCATCGCTGAACGGGTTGGGCACGATCATGCCCAAGGTCATGATCACAAGGTCCACGAAGATCAGCAGAAGTTCGGTGCGCGATTGCCCAACCTGACCAGCCCTGCGGATCAACCAGCCGTTTGCGCAAATCAATAGCAGAATGAAATGATACCACATCACTTCCCAATGCGGGTTCAGGAAGATCAACAATATTCCCGTCAGACCCATGGCGATCCAACGCGCCCTGACCGCCAGCTCCAGCCCTTCGCGCTTGTGCCGTTCTAACGCGGCTTCGGTATATTTGTTATCCAGATCGTACTGATCCGGGCGCGTCACAAAAAATCGACTGAACCGAGTTTCGTTTGCTGCGGTGTCCGACATGACTGAAGCTCCTTCGGTGCATTGCACATCCTAGAAGTCTCACATCGAAAGGGGAATGCGAAAAACAAAAGACCCCGCCGAGATCGGCGGGGCAAGGCTTAGTGCCTTGTGTCAGGCCACAGGCACCGGCGGTATTCGTGAAATCAGTTATGCATCTCTGATCGGATCTGCTGACGCAGCACGTCGATCGGTACGGTCTTTCCGTCGCGCTTGAAGCACCAATAGGTCCAGCCGTTGCAGGACGGCGCATTTTCCAGATGCGCCCCAACCTGATGGATCGAGCCTTTGACGTTGTCGCCCACCAACGTGCCATCGGCGCGGACCTTGGCCTTGTGGCGCTGGTTCATAGAGTACAATTCCTCACCCGGGCGTAGCATCCCGCGTTCGACCAACTGGCCGAACGGTACGCGCGGCTCGGCGCGTTTGCTGGTGCTGACCTCCAACGCCTCGCGGTCAAATTTACGGACCTTGGCGATGCGTTTCTCGGCCACCTTGCGATAGCTTTCCTCGCGTTCGATGCCGATAAACTCACGCCCCAACATCTTGGCGACGGCACCCGTTGTCCCCGTGCCGAAGAACGGATCCAGCACCACATCACCGGGATTGGTCGAGCCAATCAGTACCCGATGCAACAGCGATTCCGGCTTTTGCGTCGGATGTGCCTTGTCGCCGTTTTCATCTTTCAGACGTTCATGCCCTGTGCAGATCGGCAGCACCCAGTCGCTGCGCATCTGCACACCTTCATTCAGGGCCTTCAGCGCCTCATAATTGAACGTGTATTTCGCGCCCTCGCGCTTGGACGCCCAGATCATCGTCTCATGCGCGTTGGTGAACCGCTTGCCACGGAAATTCGGCATCGGGTTCGACTTGCGCCACACCACGTCGTTCAAAATCCAGTATCCCGCGTCCTGCAGGGCCGAGCCCACACGGAAGATGTTGTGATACGAGCCGATCACCCAGATTGCGCCGTTAGGCTTTAGCAGCCGATGCGCTGCCTTCAGCCAATCGCGCGTGAATTGGTCATAGACCGCAAAGCTGGAAAACTGATCCCAGTGGTCATCAACCGCATCCACCTGACTGTTATCAGGCCGGTGTAACTGACCTTTCAACTGCAAATTATAGGGTGGGTCCGCAAAGATCAGGTCAACCGATGCCTCGGGCAGACTGTTCATCACGTCGATGCAGTCACCGGATAGAATCGTGTTTAAAGGGAGCGCTTTTGCGCCCTTTTTGGTGGTTGTCGTCATTATACTGCCTCAAGTATCCACGGCGCTTTTGCGCTCATTTGGTTGATACAAGGATGAGTCAAAGACGATTCGCCGTCAATTTCTTTTTTGAATCAGCGACTTACGATTTACTCTTGATACAATATATTGTGTACAGGTTTAAACGAACGTCTATGGTGTGGGGTCACACCAAGATTTTGCAGCGCCTCCCTGTGTTGTTTTGACGGGTAACCGGCGTTTGTCTCCCATCCATAGCCGGGATGCTGTTGCGCCAAATCCACCATCACCTGATCGCGCCAGTTTTTTGCAATGATAGATGCGGCTGCAATCGACACCGAGTGCGCATCGCCTTTAACCACGGCCTGAGAAGGGATCGTCAGCCCGTGCGGAATCAGGTTTCCATCAATCAAAAGATAGTCTGGCGGCGGGTCCAGCGCGGCCACAGCCCGTTCCATCGCAAGATGCGAGGCACGCAAGATGTTGTGTTCGTCGATCTCAGCAACACTTGCTTCGGCTATTGCGAACTCAGCCCGCGCGCGTATTTCGGCATCCAGACCGGCACGGCGCTTGGCAGTCAGCTTCTTTGAATCGTTCAGCCCCTCGGGTATGTCATCGGCGTTCAGGATCACCGCCGCAGCAACCACCGGGCCTGCCAACGGACCACGGCCAACCTCATCCACACCCGCGATCCGTTCATAGCCCTGCGCAATGGCCGCTTTTTCCAATTCATAATCAGGTTTCGTCATGCCTTGGAAAGACCGTGTTTCAAGACCGATCGCAAGCAAAAAGGAAGGGGCAGACTGCGCTGCCCCCCTTCCCCGCGGCGCTTCTGTGACGCCGCTCCTGCTCGAACGCGATTACTGGTAAACCACGCGGTATCCTTTTTGGCGTAGGCAGGCAGGCTCATAAGCGCGCTTGACCTTTTTGCCGTTCCAGAAACCGACCTTGCACTCTTGCGGCAGGCTTTTGACATGCTTGTAATGCTTCTTCAGACACCCAGGCCCCAGCAGCGGACGCTTTGCCGAATATCTATCGAATGTGCGCAGGCATTTTTGTGGCAAGTCATATTTGGCAACACGGCCCGGTAGCGGACGCATAGGATAATAAGAGGGGTCGGGCTTGGCCTTGTAGACAGGTGCCCGGTTTCGGCTGGCGCGCTCTTTTTCTTTCTCTTTGTTGTAGTAGTGGACACCAGCGCTGATCAGCGCGATGGCGGCCAACCCTCCGAGTATATCCCTGGCATCTGCGGCCCGCGCCTGAGACACAGAAACGCCGGTGATGGCAATTGCCGTGGCCACGATCAGAGCAATGAATTTCCGGTGCATGGTATTTGTCCTTTTCCAAGTGCTAGGGCGATCCGGCGCGGTGGCCGTTTTCCTTACCTCAACACTGGTCGCAGCCCTGAAAGACACGCAATAACGGGCGGGTGTTATCAAATATCAGCGCCCCGAAACCCCTTGAGTTATTGAATATCGCGCCGAGCCATGCGCAGGATGCAGCCTATGAAACAGATCTTCTCTTCTCTGGCTGTCTGCGCCCTGATATCGGTCGGTACTGCCGCATCCGCGGCGGGATGCTATGCCGATTACAAGGCCAAACAGGACAATCCTTTGCGCCTGCACTACGGCGTCATGCAGGTATCCGCCTGCGACAAGGGCAAGGCAAAAAAAGAGATCTCGCAACGCCTGCGCGGCTCAGGATGGACCTTGCTGAACGTGATGTCGGTGTTTGGGCCGGATGGGTTGGACAAAAGGAAGGCCAATGCCGGAAAATTCTATCTCCGTTACTGAAGCGCGGCGATCCGGGACACGGCTGGTCGGCGTCGGCATTGCGGCGATCGTTCTGATTCTGATAACCGCCGCCATTTTTCTGTTCTGGACCTTGCCAGACGCCAACGCCTTTAACGCGCGCGTTGAGCGGCTGTTTGTCGAAAGCGACCTGACCTCGCCGGCCGAGATCCGCCTGCTGGAAATTCTCGCACAATCGGGAACAGCCTTTGCGGATACTCTGTCCAGCTACAGGATGGTCATTTTTGTTCTTTTGGTCTTCGCCAGCACCATGCTCGTCACGGCGCTGGTGTTTCTGGTGATGCTCGTGCTGCTGAACCGACGGATGGCGCAGATCGAAAGGACGGGCATTCAGGTGACCTCGTTGCTGATCAGCCGCGAAGAAAACACGGTTTATCTGAACAATATGGACTTCAAACTGACACCTGCCGCGATGGAAACGCTGGCGGTTCTGGCCGAGTCCAGACTGGACGACGAAATGCTGTCCGGCGCCCAGATTGAGGCCGTCATTTCCGGCAAAGACGCCTCGGATTGCGAAGAAGCCGCTGGTGCGACGCGGATCAAGCGGCTGCGTGATGCCTTAGGAAACCAGATGGTCAGTGAGTTGCTGGTCAAGAATATCGCTAAGAAAGGCTATATGTTGTCGATCGACAAAGATGTAATTCAGATGGTCTGACCAAACGGTTCCGCACACTGGTTATCCGGGAAACCGTCATCTCTGCCCCTTGGAAATTCGGGAAAAATGCCCATCATTAGGGAACCCGCGCCTCGGAGGTTGATCATGAACGTCCACGCCACACCGCAATCCACAGGGTATCGAATTTCGGTCGAATCGTTGAACGGATCGGTCGCGATCTACCGCGGCGATGTGCTTTTGGCCAAAAGCGATAATGCCAAGGTCATGTATGAAACCCGGCTGTCCCCAACAATCTACATCCCCCGCGAGGACGTATGTGCGGATCTTGGCGAAGAGACCGAGTTGCAGACCTTTTGCCCATTCAAAGGAACCGCGACCTATCACGACGTCGTTTTGAACGGTCAACGCCTGCAAAACAGTGTCTGGGCCTATGAAGAAGCTTTGCCGGAAAGCGAAGCGATTCAGGGTCATATCGGTTTCCTGTCGTCAGCCTATGACCGGATCGACCTAGGCGAAAATCGGCTTCGGGAACCCGATGATGGCAGTATCAGCGGTCCTTTGATTGACTGGCTGATGCGCGGCGCGTCCGAGCTTACGACCTCTGGAGACTTCACCAAGGCGCTGGCCGAGAAGATGCTGGAACACGGGATAGCGATTCAGCGCCTCAGCATTCTGGTCTGGTCGCTACACCCCCTGATCGCAGGTAAACACTATATCTGGGAAAAGGGTGAAGCCGAAATCTCAACCAACGTGCCCACATACGAAATTCACGATCACCCGGCCTATATCAACAGCCCGCTTCGGCATGTTTCGAACGGGCTGGGTGGTGTGCGCCAAAGGCTGAATGACGACAACCCTCACAATAGCTTTCCAATCATGGAGGATTTGCGCGCCAAGGGGGCAACCGACTATGTCGCAATGCCGCTTCCCTTTTCGGACGGCCGCACCAATGTACTGACGTTGACCTGCGATCATTCCGATGGCTTCACCACGGAAAATCTGGGGTTGGTGTTTGAATGCTCATCGGTCATTGCACGGTTCTACGAAGTCTTCATGCAGCGTGAAAACGCGCAGGTTCTGCTAGAGACCTATGTTGGCAAGCGATCGGGCGCACGCGTTCTGGGGGGCGAAATCCGGCGTGGCGATGGTGACGAAATCGACGCGGCCATCATGTTTTGTGATCTTCGCAACTCGACCATCCTGGAAGAGCGGCTTGGGCGAACGGACTATATTGTCCTGCTGAATGACTTTTTCGACACTGTGTCGGATATTGTGCACGATAATGGCGGCGAGGTTCTGAAATTCATCGGCGACGCGGTTTTGGCCGTTTTTCCGGAAGGTGACGATGCGATGACCGCCCGCAGCAACGCGCAGCGTACGGCCGTTGAAATCGTCGAGAAGCTGGGCGATCTGCGTCAGGCGGGCTCTGACCTGCATTGTGACTGTTCTATTGGCGTTGCCTATGGGCGTGTGACATACGGCAATGTCGGCTCACGCGAACGGCTGGACTTTACGGTTATTGGGCAGGCCGCAAACATCGCGGCGCGGTTAGGTGAATACGGCAAGACGGTGGATCACCGGATCGTCGTGTCGGCTGACATAGCACCCGCCTGCGCCGACGCCGTGCCATTGGGGGACGTTAAGCTTCACAATGTTTCACGGCCTGTGTCGTCCTTCGCGCTCAGAACTTCGGCGGATGCTGTGCTGAATTCCTGAGCCAGTCGCAGTCCTGCAGCATGTTGGTGTCTGGCCAAAGCGGAAACAACTGAACGGCCCGGCCCTTAAGACGAGCGCGTTGATGAATTCAGCCCCCAAGAAGAATTAACGCAGTTTGTGAGGGTGATATCGTGCTTTGGAGCTGTGCGACCTGGCTTCGCGCCAGAAATTGGTCCGTCAGCCGATTGATCGCCGCCTTATCCGAAAACTGCGCCAGATCATCTGAACCAGTGAGACCTTTTAACCTGTTCTTGAACTCAACAAGCTGTTTGTCGATATCCAACTGAGCAAAGCTTGAAGGAAGGCCAAGCGCTGTTTCCATCATGTTGCGCAATGGCGGCAGGCCCATCAAGTCGAACCATTTGGTGTCAGCCCCACTTTCCTGAACTGCCAATTCCGCCAGAGCATGTTGCGCATACAGTGATATGCGCATTGTCTCATCACGCTCACCCACGGCGACCTCAAACCGTGAGACCAAGTTGTCCTGCGCGATATCTTCCATAAAACTCTGAAGACCGGTTCGGCGAATTTCACCCGGACCCAGACCGAAAGCCTCGGAAAATTCGCGATATCGTTTGTCCGACAACCGATTGGACAGCGCGTCCTCGGCGGATGTGCCGTCAGACAGCACTTTTTGAATGAAAAAACGGTTATTCAGATCACCTTCCAAACCGAAAGCGCCCAGCGCCACCTGCAGCAACCGGCGATCCGAGACCAGATCTTCGGCTGTCAGAACCTTCCCGATGTTTTCCAGAAAATACCGGGTTTCTCGTTCATTCGCCTCCGACGCGGAAAAACTCTCTAGCTGTGCGTCATAACTACGCTGAAGAAAGCGCCACCCCACGATGCCCCCGACCGGTACAACAGGTTGAAACGTCATTGCCGGTAAGCCATCAACCGCTCTTCCCTCGGCAGCAGCGCGCGAAGAGACTTAAGGCACTTGTAATACTGCTCTGCCAGCAGCGCATCGGTGGCTTCCGAAAGGACCTTGCGGCTGTTTGCATCCGTGAACACCTGGCTCAACTCTTCAACGCGGCGCAATAATTGCTGTCTTGCGTCCTCAGGCTCCATGTCTCCTGACAAAACTAGCTGCGCGGCATAGCACACGCGGCGCACAGGCGTATTGACCTCGTCCGGGTGAATAGCATCGCGCAGGCGCAAGACATTCGCTTGCGGCGTCATAATTGAAAACCGACTGCGCCGATCCCCGTTTTCCAAGACGACTCCGTTGATCAACACCCGCTCTTTTGGGGCGAGTTTCAAAACCAGCCCGCCCATTAAGTTGCCCTCATCTGTCGCAAACCGCGCAGGACGGCCATGTTGATTTCAAGCAACGGATCGACACTTGCCTTCTTTCCCAACACCTGACTGCTGTGCTGCTCGGTGAACTCGGCCAGATAGAAAATCCGCGCGCGCAGTTCGTTCGGAAGAGCATTTTCTGAATCCGCAACGCCGCTAGCCAGAACTGACCACAAACGACGATTTTCATGCAATGCCTGAACAAATCCGCCAAAGTCGGATTTCTGTCGGGCGGCAGCGGCTTTGAGGCGATGTGTGATTTTCGAAATGGCCTCGTATTCGGTATCCCGTGGCGTACGTGTCGGAGCCGCGGTTTGGGCATAGGCGCGGTGTGCCATGGTTTGCGGTGTCACTTGAAATCCTTCCAATAGTCCGTCTTTTGGCAATCAGAGTCGGGGCGCCTTTCTTACGCCCCGACCAGGGTTTTAAGATTAACGGAACAACGACAGGACTGACTGCGGAGCCTGGTTCGCGATCGACAGAGACTGTGTGGCCAACTGCTGTTGAACCTGCAAGGCCTGTAGACGGGCCGAGGTCTCTTCCATGTCGGCGTCCACCAGCGAGCCGATACCGGACTTAAATGAATCTGCCAGATTCGAGATGAACTCTTTCTGGGTTTCAATCCGGCCCTGCGACGAGCCAAAGGCCGCCGAGGCGTCAATGGCGGTGTCGATCAGACCTTCGATGGTGCCCAGAGCAGCGGTTGCGCCCGCTGCGGTGGATACATCGATGCCAGCCAGCGCACCCAGACCGCCGGAACCGGCATTGGCAAACTGGCCACTGACAGTCAGGTCATTGCCACCAGCGTTAGTGAAATCAAGGGTGCCCGGCGTGCCGCTGTCATAGTCCACGGTCAAACCGGTGATGCCCAGATCATCAATCTTGCCTTTCAGGGCAACGGCAACGATATCAGCCGTGGTTGTTGCCGCCGCATCGTCTGCAGTCACGGTGTAAGACACAGTCTGATCGCCAACGGTCAGGCTGACACTGTCCCCGGCAGCAAAGGCCGTGGCGTTTTCTGCAATTTCAATCTGCTCGTTGCCGCCACCATTATCCAGCGCGATAGCTACGGTATCACCGTTTGCAGACGCCCCCGCCGAACTGCCCGAGAAGATGTCATTGGCTGTGTAACCACCAACCGACAGATCCTGTCCAGCTACGGTGATCGACGAGTCGGTCACGGCACCAGTCGAATCGCGGTCCAGCGAGGACAAGATCGAGGCCGAGGCCGCCGATCCGTTGACAAGGTTGAGCCCGTTGAACTGGGCTGCCCCAACAACGGCAGTGATCTGATCGCGCAGGGCGGTCACGTCCGCATTGATTTTGCCGCGATCCACGTTGTCTTCCTGCGCCGCGACGATCTTGCCCTTCATCTGGTTCAGAAGGTCGGTCACAGTTTCCGAGGCATTCCGCGCCACCGCAACGGTCGATTCACCCAGCGCCAGACTGTCCTTGATCGCGTTAAAACCCTTCACATCGGATTCCATGACTTTCGAGATGGCCCAGACTGCCGAATTGTCCTTGGCCGTCGCCACATCTTTACCGGTCGAGATCGCGTTCTGGGTCGTGGCCAGGTTCTTGTTGACCGATTTCAGGGTTTGCAGCGCAACCATAGCGCCGTTGTTGGTCAGAATGGACATAACGTCTTCCTTTTTTCGTATGGGCCCTTTGTGCCCGTGCCAACCCCGCACCACCTGCGGGCTTTAACGTCTTTCTGATCACTGCGATCGGCCGTCCGGCTGTTCGCGCCACCTGCCATTTCAGGTGCGTCGCCACCATTGCCGCCGATCCCCTAACGGAGTGCTAAGACCCGCAATCCGGAAAATTCGGATTTGAATCAAACCCGACGCTAGGCGCGTTTCTCCAACGTGGCGTTGCTGCGAACCGCAAAGCCTTTGCGTTGTCCGTCGGCGCTGTAGGTGCTGAGCTCGTTTCGAACACGGCGAAGTTCGGCCATACGATCGGCAACGGCCCGAATCCCGTCGGCCGCACTGTTAAGAAGCGCCTGATTCCTTTCGACCTTCCTCTGAAGCCGAACAAGTTCATCACTTTCCCGAACCGGAAACTGGTTGAGCGCGCCAATCAACTTTTCCTTTTCGGGCATCATTTGACCCAACCGATCCAGATCGCCCTGCACAAGCGCGTTCCGCTCAAGGTCCAGAACCTCTTCAAGTGACGTGATCACGTCAGACTCGGATTTACTCGGCATCGGCCTTCTCCATCAGGGACTGGAACAGAACGTCTTGCAGGCCGACCCCACCGGCCTTGGCCAACTGATGCGCCTGCTGCTGAACCAATAAAGTCGAAAACTGGTCCTCACCGGCCCCACCGCCAAAAGACTGGCGACCTTTGCCCAACCCTGCGGATTTCAGCATCTCGGCCAGAAAAGTTGCCTCAAGCTCAACCGCTGCGGTTTTTAGTCTTTCGACCGAGGACGGGGGCATTGGTTGGGAAACGGGGACAGATACTTTCATCACTTTCTCCGAAATTTGCATCGAACTTTGTCGAACAAAGATGAAAGCGGTTAAAATAAACGTAACTTCCTGCGGTCAGATTTCGGTTCACACAACCGGAGTCGGAGCAAAATGCCCAACCCTCTTTTGACAGCGATCGCCCCGTCCAACGCCAATGCCAAAGCTGGCGGATCGTCCACTGATATGCCTGAGCAAAAGGCGGAAAGATCGTTTGAAGCCGTTCTGGAAGAACAGATCATACAACAGGCTGAAGACGCCCATCCTACTGAAGATCCGGTTCCGGAAACCGGGGGGGACCCGTCGGAAACGGTCGAAGACGGCGAGCCGATGGACGCAACACCAAACATCGTGGCCATTCCAGGTGTCGCGTCGCGACAGGTTTCATTGTCCGAACCAAAGGGCGAGGTTCAGGGCAAAAGCCTTGCCGTTTGGGCGTCCAGCGACCATTCAAACGATTCTGTTTCGGACCAACAAAACGGGGTAGAAATCGCGTCAGGCGGCTTTTTCAAAGGCCACCCTGACGTTTCTGCAGATGATCCTGTGACAGAGGTTCAGCCTGTCCGAACGGAAAGCCTAGCGCGTAACGCTCCAGCGTCTGCTGAGGGTAGACTCTTGCACAGCGCAAGGTTTGGTATGCAGCCCGCCCCGGACCAAGCCAGGCCCGCACCCGCTGAGTTGCCGAAAACGGATGCTGTTCCCAGCCCTGAGGCAGCGGACGGCACACCGCAGGTAAAGGCCCCTTCCGCGCCGGACAAGGCGCAGCAATTCGTCCAAATGCAATTGATGGCAAAGCAGGACACCCAAGCTGAGGCTGAGGTTCCGGACATGGAGGCACCTCAACAGCTAAGGGACAATTCCCCTTTGCAGACTACTCGGGAACCCACCTCAGCCGTGCATGCACTTGGGGCAAACGTTCGCGCTGAAGTGGCGCGCGCCATTGCCGGGCAGATGGCCGCCGTCATACATACGCGACCTCAGGCCGGGGCGATAGAAATAGCATTGAACCCCGAAGAGCTGGGGCGCGTTTCTATCGTACTGAATGGCCGCGACGATGGCGTCCACCTGACAATCGCGGCCGAGCGCCCGGAAACGCTGGACATCATGCGCCGCCATATTTCCGTTCTTGAGGCAGAGTTCAGGGCCCTTGGTTTCGGCGATCTGTCTTTCGACTTGGGATATTCATCTGATGCCCAACAGAATGGTCAGGACGACATGGCCCAATCGCCATTTGAACCAGAGCGGGAGGCCCCCTCCCCTTCAAATACACAGGTCCCATCGCGCGTTGGTGCGTCTGGGCGCATCGACATAAGGCTTTGACATGATCAATCCGACCACCTCCACCATGCAACCCGGCGCTCAGACACCGGCCTCTCAGCCTCAGACAACGGGGTTAGAATCAGATTTTGAGACATTCCTTTTGATGCTGACCGCTCAGGCGAAAAACCAGGACCCACTGGAGCCTTTGGATTCATCGGAATACGCGTCGCAACTGGCACAATTTTCAATGGTCGAGCAGCAGGCACAAACCAACGCGTTGCTGTCCGGCCTGTCCGTGTCGATGGGCAATGTCGGGTTGGAACAACTTGCGGGCTGGGTTGGAATGGATGTGCGATCGGCCTCGGCCTTTCAATTTGACGGTGCGCCGGTCAAACTGTTCGCGCAACCCGACGTCGCCGCAAGCTCAGCATCTATCGTGGTTCGGGACGCCAATGGAACGGTCGTCGACCGCGTCCCGGCATCCCCCAGCTATTCCGAGTTCGTGTGGACCGGGACAGACAGCGCTGACAATTCAGTTCCTGCAGGGACCTATTCCGCCACGTTGGAAAGCTATGATGGAGAGGATCTGCTGTCCGACCAGACAGCATCAGCGTATAACCGCGTCGTAGAAGCACAGGCCGTGGATGACGCGCTGTTGCTAACGCTGGAAAGCGGGCAAGTTATACCCGTCAGCATGGTAAGTGCCGTACGATCTGGAACTTGATCTGACGGCCAAGGCAGGCCAAAGCTTTGCCAGATTCGACTCGCTTACAGAACTGGTGAACCTTCTGCCCGACCAAACCGCCCCACCACGTGATCTTGTTGACCACCTCCGCAGCACGGGTATTGTCGACGCCAGTGCCCGGTTTCAGACATTGTATGGGGGCCGCACCAATCAGGTCTGGAAGGTTCTGGGCGGTGACGGGGACAAAGTGCTGAAACTCTATCGGTCCAAGCTGCGCAATCCGCTGTTTCGCAACGACGCCGAACTGGAAGCCCGATGCCTGAATGCGCTGGAACCGATGGGCTTTGCGCCACGCCTGCGGGCAACGGGCAAACACGACAACGGCCTTTGGGTGTTTTATGATCACGCGCCCGGGTCACCATGGCAGTCAGAAACAACCTGCGTTGCCGCTTTGCTGCGCAAACTGCACATGCTGAACATCTCGATAGACGTGCCCTCAGGGCGCAACGGCAGCGCCGATCTTGCGCATCAGACGCAACAAATTCTGGACATGTGCCGTTCGGATCAAAAGGCACAACTTGCGCGATTGCGCCCTGTCAGCCCGGTGCCTGCAACAAACCACACCTGTTTGGTTCACGGTGACCCGGTTGCCGGAAACATACTGGTGGATGCAACGGGGCTGACGCTCATTGATTGGCAGTGCCCGGCCCGTGGCGATCCCTGCGAGGATATCGCACTGTTCCTGTCGCCCGCGATGCAACAGCTTTATCGCGGTGCCCCGTTGCGCGCAGCCGAAGAGGCGCAGTTCCTGTCTGCCTATGACCAACCTGAGATAACGCACAGATACCGCGAACTACAAAAGTGGTTTGCGTGGCGGATGGCGGCATATTGTCTGTGGCGCATAGAAAATGGTGCGACCGATTACTCAGCCGCATTGGATTTGGAAATCGCAGCCCTTGGGTAATATCAAAGATCGGCAAGCGACATCATTGCATATGCCGGTGGAAGCAAAGCACGCCGCCAGAACCCAAGCGGGAAACGGCCGGGAATTTGGCCAATCACCTCTGGCAGCCCCGCATCCTGCCCCAAGACCAATCGGGACAGGGCACGCCCGCAATAGGTGCCCATCGCGACACCATTTCCGTGATACGCAAACCCGGCAAATAACCCTGATTGCCCCGGCACCGCCCCGGCAAACGGAGTCAGATCGCGGGACAAACACACCATGCCGGACCACATATGCGTGACGTCGACATGCGCCCATTCGGGGAACATCTTCCGAAAGTCCGATTGAACCTTTTGACGAATTGCAGCTTCGGCCCTGGCCGATGACCGCAAACCACCGCGCATACCGAACAGGAACCTCCGGTCCGGCATAAGACGGAAGTAATGCAACAGGTTGCGCGTATCGTATGACATCTGATCCGTGGTCCAGCCCTGAGCTTGCAACTCACCCTCGGACATTGGGCGCGTCACAAGAACCGTTGACTGGGTGGGCATGTAGCGGCCTGCCATCCAGTTTGGGATATCTTCGCTTGAATATCCGTTGGTGCAGATCAGAACATTTTCAGCGCGCACCCGGCCTGCCGCTGTACGAAGGTCAAAACCGCGCGCGGATTTCTGTAGGGCGTGCACACCAGTTTTCTGAAACAGCTTCGCACCGGACTTAGCTGCCGCTTTCGCAAGTCCGAACAGGTATTTTCTGGGGTTCAGGCCGAAACCGACCGGATTGGTGTATCCGCCATGAAACGCCCCCCCGATGCCAAGCCCGGGAAGGTCCTGAGCCTCGTGCAGCACTCCGGATGCGTCTGCGTTTCGGCGAAGTTTTTCCATTGCACGCGCGGTGTGGGCCAGTTGGGTTTCCCCTTTTGAATGGGTTTCCGCGTTGATCCCGTGGGCGTCCAACAACTCGGCAACAAGGTGAACCGCCTCTGCTTCTGCCGCGTCATAGCGTTCAGCAGCCGGGGCACCGTAAATCCGCGCCATCGCTTTGTGGCTGAGTTTCGAGCCACCGAGACAGCAAAACCCACCATTCCGGCCCGACGCGCCCCAACCGGGTGTTTCAGCCTCGAGCACGGCAACAGAAACCCCGGCGTTAGCCAGATGCAGGGCCGCAGACAGACCCGTGAACCCTGCCCCGACGATGGCTACATCAACACTCAGATCGCCCTGCAGGTCCGGCCAATCCGGAGCGGCGATTGTCTCGTCCCACCAACAGCCCTCACGCGGGCCGGAGCCATAGGTGTAATCCGGGAACAGCCGTTTCATTCGGTACGGGCCGCCGCCATCTCATCCTGTTTCTGCCGCATCATGGCGCGTTTTGTGACCAAAGACGCGGTGATGACGCCCACGGTCACAACAGCAATCATCAACGTCGACAGCGCGTTGATCTCGGGGCTGACCCCCAGACGCACGGCCGAGAATATCTTGATCGGCAAGGTTGTCGCCGACGGCCCCGAGGTGAAGGACGCAATCACCAGATCGTCCAGCGACAGGGTAAAGGCCAGCAACCAGCCCGAGATCACGGCAGGCGCAATGATCGGCAACGTCACCAGGCGAAACGCTTGCGCGGGCGAACAACCAAGGTCCAGAGCGGCCTCTTCAAGCGACTGATCGAACGTCACCAAACGCGACGAGACAACGACCGAGACGAAACACATCGAAAAGGTCGTATGCGCCAGCACGATGGTTAGGATACCGCGATCAAGTCCGATGCCGATGAACAACAGCAACAGCGATAGGCCCGTGATCACCTCGGGCATGACCAGCGGGGCGTAAATCATGCCGGAAAACAGCGTGCGCCCAAAGAACCGCCCGCCACGCACCAGCACATAGGCCGCGGCGGTACCCAAAACAGTCGCCAGCGTTGACGAAAAGACGGCCACCCGGATCGTGACCCAGGCGGCATCCAGAAATGCCTCGTTCTGGACCAGCTCACCATACCATTTGGTCGAGAATCCGGCCCAGACGGTGACCAGTTTGCTTTCGTTGAAGGAAAAGATGATCAGGATGATCATCGGGATGTAGAGGAACGCAAATCCCAGTGTCAGCGAGACCGCGTTGAACCAGCTTAGCCTGTTCATTGCTCGGCCTCCGTCTGTTTCTGCTGGTTGCGCTGGAACAGCACGATCGGGATCACGAGGATCAGCAACAGCACAACGGCCACGGCGCTGGCAACGGGCCAGTCGCGGTTCGAGAAGAACTCCTCCCACAGCACCTTACCGATCATCAGCGTACCCGAACCGCCCAGAAGCGAGGGGATCACGAACTCGCCGATCACCGGGATCATGACCAGGAAACAGCCCGCGATGATACCGGGGCGCGACAGTGGGATCGTCACCAGCCAGAATGCCTGCACGCGCGAACAGCCCAAATCTTCGGCGGCCTCGATCAGAGATTCATCCATCCGCTCCAGCGCCGAATAGATCGGCAGGATCATAAACGGCAGATAGGTGTAGACGATCCCGATATAGACCGCAGTCTGCGTGTTCAAAATGGTCAGCGGGGTCGAAATGATGCCCGTCCAAAGCAGAAGCTGGTTCAAGTAACCTTCATTCGACAGGATGCCCATCCACGCGTAAACGCGGATCAGGAATGAGGTCCAGAAGGGCAGGATCACCAGCATCATCAGCGTCGGTCGCCATTCGACCGGCGCGCGGGCCATGCCATAGGCGATGGGATAGCCCACCAGCAGCGTGAAAAACGTGGAAATCACAGCGATCTTGACGCTGGACAGGTACGCCTTCCAATACAGGTCGTCCTCGGTCAGCCAGATGAAGTTCTCAAAGTCCAACTGGCTGAAGAAATCCTTTATCCCCGCCCAGCCCTGCGAAAAGTCCAGAGTCGGTGTATAAGGCGGAATCGCCAACGCGATATCCGACAGCGAGATTTTCAGGACGATGAAGAACGGCACCAGAAACAGCGCCAGCAGCCAGACATAGGGAATGGCGATCAGGAACGCGCGGCGCATCAGTCGGCCAGCAGAACCGCAGCCGTTGCTGTCCAGGACAGCCAGACCGGGTCTTCCCAAGTGAATGAACGGCGTGAGATGCGGCGGGTATTGGCCGTCTGCGCCTTGATGATCGTGCCGTTGGGCAGCTCAACGTGATAGGTGGACAGGTTGCCCAGATAGGCGATGTCATGCACCTTGCCCTGCACAGCGTTGATCGCATCTGCCGGACGGTCGGCGGAAATCGTTACCTTTTCGGGTCGGATCGCCAGGTGGCAAGCCTGCCCCTGCGAAAGCCCGTTGGCCGAGGTCGCTGTCAGCGGGGCCTGCCCTTCGGCCCAGTCGATCTGATAGGTATCCTCGCCATTGGCGGAGGCACGGCCCTCGATGATATTCACGTCTCCGATAAAGTCGGCGACATAGACCGAGGTCGGGTTCTCATAAATCCGATCCGGGGTAGCGACCTGCATCAGTTTGCCCTGATCCATAACGGCCACGCGGCTGGCCACGGTCATGGCCTCTTCCTGGTCGTGGGTCACGATGACAAAGGTGGTGCCGGTCTTTTCCTGAATATCCATCAGTTCAAACTGCGTGTCCTGCCGCAGTTTCTTGTCCAACGCACCCAGCGGTTCGTCCAACAGCAGCAGCTTGGGCGCCTTGGCCAGAGACCGGGCCAGCGCCACCCGCTGCCGCTGCCCGCCCGAGATCTGGTGCGGTTTGCGGCGCGCAAATTGCGTTAGCCGGGTCAGGCGCAGCATTTCCTCGACCCGATCTTCAAGATCGTGCTTGGGCATGTTGTCCCGGCGCAGGCCGAAAGCGATGTTTTCCCAGATGCTGAGGTGTGGAAACAGCGCATAGGACTGGAACATCATGTTCACCGCCCGTTTGTTCGGCGGGATCGGGTCGATATCCTGACCACCCAGCATGATGTGGCCTTCGGTGGGCGTTTCGAACCCCGCCAGCATCCGCATCATCGTGGTCTTGCCGCAGCCTGACGGCCCCAGCAGAGCGAAGAATTCTTTCTCGAAAATATCCAGAGACAGGTTGTCGATCGCCGTAAAGTCGCCAAATCGTTTGGTGACATTCTGGAACTGGATCAAGGGTTTCGCCTGCGGGTCCTCCCACGGCGCAAATACATCAGAGTTCACTACGGCCCCCGTTCGGCAATCTGGAAAAAGGGCAAGGCGGACATGCCGCCCTGCCTTGGTAAATCGGATCAGGTGCCCGATTTGATCTTGGTCCACAGACGGGTCACGACCCGCTGCGTTTTCGCCGGATAAGGCGTGGTGATGTAGAGGTTCTGCATCGTCGCATCATCCGGATAGATCGCCGGATCACCGATCACGTCTTCCTCAAGGAACTCTTGCGACGCCTGGTTGCCGTTGGCGTAGTACACATAGTTCGACGCCGCAGCCATGTTGTTGGCATCCAGAATAAAGTTCAGGAACTTGTGTGCGCCCTCAGGGTTCGGAGCATCCGCCGGAATCGCCATCTGGTCGAACCACATCAGCGAGCCTTCGGCAAACGGGTGGTATTCGATCTCGACCCCGTTATCGGCCTCGGCCGCACGGTCACGCGCCTGCAGAATGTCACCAGACCAACCCACGGCCACGCAGATATCGCCATTCGCCAACGCATTGATGTATTCCGAGCTGTGGAACTTTTGGATATGCGGGCGGACACTGGTCAGAACTTCTTCGACCTTTTTGATGACGTCCGGATCATGGCTGTCCGGGTCTTCACCCAGATACTGCAAGGTCATCGGGATCATTTCCGCTGGTGCGTCCAGGAAATGCACACCGCACGCAGCCAGCTTTTCCATGTTTTCTGGCTTCAGCACCAGATCCATGCTGTTCAGGGCAACATCGTCGCCCAGCGCCTCTTTGACCTTGGCGACATTCACACCGATACCGGTGGTGCCCCACATGTAGTTGATCGAATAGGCGTTGTTCGGGTCGTATCCGGCGGTGCGTTCCTGAATGACGTCCCAAAGATTGCCCGAGTTGGACAGTTGTGACGCGTCCAGTTCCTGAAACGCTCCGGCCTGAATCTGACGCTGAAGGAACGTGCCGGACGGGACAACCACGTCGTACCCCGAACCTCCAGCCAGCATCTTGGTTTCAAGAACCTCGTTGCTGTCAAACACGTCGTAGATGAGGGTCAGACCGGTTTCTTCCTCGAACTTCGTCAGAAGCTCTTCGTCGATATAGTCGGACCAGTTGTAGACACGCACTTCTTCGGCGAAGGCTGCCGAAGTCCCCAGTGCGATGGCCGCTGTCATGGTCAGCGTTTTGATTGACATTTTATTCTCCCTGCAAGTGTCCGGGTATTTTCCCGTTTTTTTGGATTTGATCAAGTTTTGCGTTTTCCCCCGATCCCGCGTATGGTTTCACGAGGTCAGGCACCTGGCAAGTCAGCATCATTGGAAACAGGGCAAACCAATTGGATTTGATCAAAAATAAGGCGGTCGGGTCGTCCGGCAGTGGGCCAAAGCGGCCTGCACACGAACAGGTTTATCATTCACTCAGATCGCAGATCATGTATGGCGATCTGGTTCCCGGGCAGCCCGTCACCATTCAGGGGCTGACTGATTCGCTAAACGCCGGAATGACCCCCGTGCGTGAGGCTATCCGGCGGTTGATTTCCGACGGAGCACTGGTGTTCCAAGGAAATCGACGGGTCAGCGTGCCTATGTTGTCAACGCGTGACGTCAAGCAGATGATATATGCAAGAATATCAATAGAATCAGAGCTTTCACGGCAGGCAACGGCCAATCTAACACCTGCGGACGTCGATCATTTGGAACGCATTGATCAACAGTTGGATCAAACAATCGCCGATGGGGATGTCAGCGGCTACCTGCGTTTGAATCATCTGTTTCACGAAACGCTCTATGCTCATGCCGACGCGCCGATTCTCAATGATCTGGCGGAACGCCTGTGGCTCCGGTTCGGGCCGTCCCTGCGTGTGGTCTGTGGCCGATTCGGAACCCAGAGCCTTCCTGACCGCCACAAGGATATTATCCGGGCGCTTCGTGATCAAAACGCCGATCTTGTTGCAAAAGCAACCGCTCAGGACATCGAACAGGGGATGGAGCTCATGGCGGACTCACTTGCGAACGTCTAGATCAGCGCGATTCGATTGACAGGGAAAAATTTGATCATATTGTGATCACCAACCGCTCTTGCAGGAGATTCCCTGATGTCGACCATCACCAATCACATGCCAACCGCCGAATTGCAGGCGCTTGACGCAGCCCATCACATGCATCCGTTTTCAGCCAATGGCGCGCTGGGGAAAGAAGGCGCGCGCGTCATCACCCGTGCCAAGGGCGTCTATCTGACTGACAGTGAAGGCGAAGAAATTCTGGACGCCATGGCGGGCCTGTGGTGCGTGAATATCGGCTATGGCCGCGACGAACTGGCCGAGGTCGCCGCCCGCCAGATGCGAGAGCTGCCCTATTACAACACCTTCTTCAAAACCACACATGTTCCCGCCATTGCGCTGGCCAATAAGCTGGCCGAACTTGCGCCCGGCGACCTGAACCATGTCTTCTTCGCCGCTGGCGGGTCCGAGGCCAACGACACCAATATCCGTCTGGTGCGCACCTATTGGGCCGAAAAAGGCCAACCCGACAAGAACATCATCATCAGCCGCCACAACGCCTATCATGGTTCGTCCGTCGGTTCGGCCTCGCTTGGGGGCATGGCCGGAATGCACGCGCAGGGCGGCATTCCGATCCCGAACATCCACCACATCAACCAGCCGAACTGGTGGGCCGAAGGCGGTGACATGTCGCCCGAAAACTTTGGCCTGGCCCGCGCGCGTGAGTTGGAAGAGGCGATTCTGGAACTGGGTGAAAACCGCGTCGCGGCCTTCATCGCCGAACCCGTGCAGGGCGCGGGCGGTGTAATCGTGGCACCTGACACCTACTGGCCCGAAATCCAGCGTATCTGCGACAAGTACGACATCTTGCTGATCGCGGATGAGGTCATCTGCGGGTTCGGCCGCACCGGCAACTGGTTCGGGTCACAAACCGTGGGTATCCGCCCGCATATCATGACCATCGCCAAGGGCCTCAGTTCGGGCTACGCGCCCATCGGTGGCTCAATCGTCAACGATGAGATTGCCGAAGTCATCGGCGGAACCGAGTTCAATCACGGCTACACCTATTCCGGCCATCCGGTTGCGGCTGCCGTTGCGCTGGAGAACCTGCGTATCCTTGAAGAGGAAAAGATCGTCGAGCACGTCCGCGACGTCGCCGCGCCATACCTCAAGGAAAAGTGGGAGGCGTTGACCGATCATCCGCTGGTGGGTGAGGCAAAGATCGTTGGCATGATGGCCTCGATTGCCCTGACCCCGGACAAGGCCAGCCGCGCCAAGTTCGCCTCGGCCCCCGGCACAGTAGGCTATATCTGCCGCGATCGTTGTTTTGCCAACAATCTGATCATGCGCCACGTTGGCGACCGTATGATCATTTCGCCGCCGCTGATCCTGACCCCGTCAGAGATTGACGAGATGTTCGTGCGTATCCACAAATCGCTGGATGAGGCACAAACCGACATCATCGAACAGGGTTTGATGAAAGCCGCATCATAAGCGGCATTTGACCTTGTTTGGGAACTGAAACGGGCGGCTCTTTGGAGCCGCCCTTTTTTAACGCATACGTTCCAGAAGTGTCAGGCTGGGATACCCATCGGGCAAAAGCCCTTGTGCCAGTTGATAGGCGCGAACGGCGTTGATCGTATTCGGTCCCGTCCGCCCGTCGATGCCTTGTGTATCGAAACCTGCTTGGGTCAGCCGCGTCTGCAGTTCCTTTTTTTCGGTAAAACTCAGCACGCGGTCGCCGCGCGGCCAACCGGCCTGAAACGGGGCACGTCCGGACAGGCGGTCTGAAAGATGACCGATACCAATCACATATGCATCTGCCCCGTTATACGCCTCGATCACGCTGAAATTATCGAAAATCATAAGCGCAACGCCCTGTCCGCCCGCAGGTAGCAGGATCGCGGCCTGCCCATGATCCGCCACGGCTTCGCCATTCATCGCAGTCACACCCCGCGCCGCCCATTCAGATGGCAACAGAGTGTAATCTCGCTTGGCAGTAGAAAAATCGAAATCACCGGGCAGGCGCACCTCAACGCCCCACGGCTGCCCTTTCGTCCAACCATGGCGCGCCAGATAAGACGCGGCAGAGGCCAGCGCATCCGTCGGGTCATCCGACCAGATGTCGCGTCGGCCATCCCTGTCAAAATCCACGGCATGATCCAGATACGAGGTCGGCATGAACTGCGTATGCCCCATCGCCCCGGCCCAGCTTCCGACCATGTTGTGCGGGCTGACATCCCCGGCCTCAATGATCTGCAACGCGGCAATCAACTGGGTTTCAAAGAACCGCGCGCGACGCGCATCAAACGCAAGCGTGGCCAAAGATCGGATGGTGTGGTCACTTCCCCTGAAGGATCCAAAGGATGTCTCAAGCCCCCAGATCGCGGTCACAACCTCTTTTTCAACGCCGTACTGCGCCTCAATCCGGGTCAGCGTATCGCTGTGGCGCTGCAATCCTGCGCGGCCATCCGAAACGCGCCGATCCGAGACCGCCGCGTCCAGATATTCCCAAATGGGCTTTGAGAATTCCGCCTGATTGCGGTCCCGTTTGATGACGTCCTTGTCATATGTCAGACCCTCCAGAGACCGGTCCAACGTCGCAGCGGAAATGCCCTGTTCAAGGGCGCGCTCACGAAAGGCACCCAGCCACGCCTGAAACCGCGCGTTTCCTTCGGTAGACACCCGATACTCCTTGGCTGGTGGTCGAACGACCGGTCGGATCGAGACCGTTACATCAGCCGAAGCCAACTGCAAGATCTGCAACCCATCTGACTTTTCCCGCGATTCCGCCTGCACTATGGATGCCCATAATGCAGCGGTCATGACGCCGCCTATGCATTTACGCATTCCGATTTTTCCTGATTACTGCTCATCCACAGAATAGCGCAAAACCGCGCTTCGACAAAGCGGTCATGTGTTCTGTTCGCGATCTTTTGCTTCCCGCTCGGCCCGTATCTGGGCCAGCGCCTTCCGCAACATAGGAACGCGATTTGGTCGAAAGCTATCGTCTGTTACGAACATTTCGCGCATACGATCCAAACGGAAGACCCTGAAATCCTGTCTCAGATGGCACCACGACAGCAGAACGCTGGCGCGATCCATATAGACAATACTAAGCGGGTCCACCCTTCGGCGCGTTTCCTCGCCTTTGCCGTCCGTATAGGCAAAATCAATGGTGCGCTCGTCCCATGTGGCCCGCCGCAGATCGGCCACTTCGATTGTCGGCTTGGCCGGGCGTGCAAACCGGGCGGCGGCGAGTACTGCGTGACTTAACCGGTGGGATTGGCGCGGCGGCAAACGGCCCTGCAGTTTTCGAAGCGCGTCACCGGCGGCTTCGGCCAACCCCGGATCACCGATCGACTGCACCTCGCGCAGGCCAAGAACCAAGGCTTCCAGCTCATCATCGGTAAAGCCCAATGGCGGTAAGGTCGCGTCTTCGATCAGGGTAAACCCGAACCCCGCCTCTCCGTCAATCACAGCGCCCAAACCACGCAGCGCGCCTATGTCACGATGAACGGTACGGGCTGAAACACCCAAATCCTGCGCCAATTGCACCGATGTTTTCGGCGTTGGGCCAGAGCGTAAGGCTTGCATCAACTGGAACAGACGGGCGGTGCGGGACATAGCGCAAGTTACCGTAGTCCTAATGACAGTTTTTGTCATCAGCTCAACGTAACCAAGTGGCGTCCAACCAAGGGAGTTACCAATGTTGACCTTACTGACCTTTCCAGCCGCTTTTGGGTCTTTCAGCGCCAGCCCATTCTGCGTCAAGACGGCCCTGATGCTGCAATACTCAGGCCAACGCTGGCAGCGATTCGACCTGCTGAACCCCAGCAAAATGCCCCACCAAAAGCTGCCCGTCCTGCGCACACCGGACCGTCTTTTGCCCGACAGCGACCTGATCCGGGATTGGCTGGAATCGCAGGGCACCGAATTCGACAAGGGGCTGACTGACGCGCAAAAGGCGCAGTCCCGCGCCCTGATTCGTATGGCCGAAGAGCATATCTATCACCACATTGTACTGGATCGTTGGGGCAACGATGAGGCATGGCCGATTCTGCGCGACACGTTCTTTACCGAAATCCCAGCGTTGATCCGCAAGCCTGTGACCAACGCAATTCGCCGGTCGGTGCTCAGGCGTCTGGACGGGGTTGGTGTATCGAGATTCTCAGAGTCCGAACGCCGTGGACGTCTGGAACGCGATCTCGAGTCGATTTCCGCGTTGCTTTGGCAATCTCCCTTCCTGATGGGAGACACCCCCACGGCAGCAGATATGAGCGTAGGCCCAATTCTGGCAGCGATGCGCGCAACACCGGTAGAAACGCCGCTGACCCGGCGAATCAAACAAGATACGCTGCTCAGCAGCTATATCGACCGCATAGAACAGGCGATTCCCGTATGATGCCCTTCAAAGACCCTGCCGTCGAAGCCGTATTCGACGCCTTCCCCCAGAGCACCCGCAAAGGTGCGCTGGCGCTGCGGGATCTGATCTTTGAAACCGCCCAGACGCTGCCCGACACGCACCCCATGCAAGAGGCTCTGCGTTGGGGTCAACCAGCCTATCTTGCGCCCAAAGGGTCAACACTCAGGCTGGGAGGGCACAAGTCTGCCAATTTCGCTTTATTTGTGCATTGCCAGACACGGCTGATCGGCGACTATAACTCGGTCTTTCCCGGCGAAGACCGGCTGGACGGCAATCGCGCGGTCCTGTTCAATCACCCCGGGCAGATCGACGCAAACCGCCATGGCTGGCTGATTGCCAGGGCGCTGACTTATCACGTAACAGAGAAAACCAGATGAATTTGGATCGCTTTTCGCATTCAGGACAAAGCCAAGAGGCAACTAAAAACGACACGACATATTTCTGAAACGCGTTTTCACCTCTGACGGCGTTTGCGTTCGACCTTGCGCTTGATCTTGTCTTTTTTGCGCTTGTTGCTGGCTGCCTTACGGCGAGTACCACGTTTCGCAAGGCCCCGACCACGCGGCAGGGCCTGATCGTCGATTGAGAGCAGTTCCAACTCAAGCCCGCCCGTGACCGGTGTCGCCGCCGTCAACCGCACCGTGACGCGCTGACCGATGGCGATGATCAGGCCTGTGTCTGATCCCATCAGCGTCCCGGCCTCGCGGTCGAAATGGAAAAACTCACGCCCAAGCGAGCGCACGGGCACCAGCCCATCCGCGCCGGTTTCGTCCATTTTCACAAAAGCCCCGAACCGCGCGATGCCGCTGATGCGGCCGGTGAACTCATTGCCCACCCGCTCGCTCAGATAGGCGGCCAGATAGCGGTCGGTGGTGTCGCGCTCGGCCATCATCGAACGCCGCTCGGTGTCCGAGATATGGGTTGCGGTCTCATCCAGCCGCGCGATTTCATCCTCGGTCAAACCATCGTTGCCCCAACCATGGGCCGAGATCAGCGCCCGATGCACGATCAGGTCCGCATAGCGGCGAATGGGCGAGGTGAAATGCGCATAATTCCGCAGCGCCAGCCCGAAATGGCCGAAATTCTCGGGGTTGTAATAGGCTTGCGCCATCGACCGCAGGGTGGTCAGGTTAATCAGTTCTGCATCCTCAGTGCCCGCAGCAGCGTTCAGTAGCGCATTCAGGTGACGGGTTTGCAGCACCTGCCCTTTGGCAAGGTTCAACCCGGCGGCCTGCGCAGTTTCTCGCAGGCTTTCCAGTTTTTCCGGCGCGGGTTCTTCGTGGACACGAAACAGCAGCGGGCGGCGCTTGGCGATCAGGGTTTCCGCAGCGGCCACGTTGGCGAGGATCATGAATTCCTCGATCAGCTTATGGGCATCCAGCCGGTCGCGGAAGGCCACGCTGGTCACTTCGCCCGCATCGCTGAGCACGATCTTGCGCTCGGGCAGATCCAGCTCCAGCGGTTGCCGTTCCGCCCGCGCGGTTTTCAGCGCGGCATAAGCGGCATAGAGCGGTTTCAAAACCGTATCCAGCAAAGGCCCTGTACGGTCATTGGGGGTGCCGTCGATGGCCTCTTGCACCTCGGCATAGTGCAGCGACGCGGCCGAGCGCATCAGCCCCCGCACAAACCGGTGGCCGATCTTGTTGCCTTCGGCGTCGATCTGCATCCGCACCGCGATACAGGCGCGCGGGACGCCTTCGTGCAGCGAGCACAGGTCGCCCGACAGCCGGTCCGGCAACATCGGCACCACGCGGTCTGGGAAATAGCTGGAATTGCCGCGCTTGCGTGCCTCGCGGTCCAGCGCGGTGCCGGGCTGCACATAGGCGGCGACATCAGCGATGGCGACCCAGATTACATGACCGCCGGGGTTCTTAGGGTCATCGTCCGCATGCGCATAGCACGCGTCGTCATGATCCCGCGCATCCGAGGGGTCGATGGTCAGCAGCGGCATATCCCGCAGGTCTTCGCGGCCCTTCAGGCCAACGGGCTTGGCCTTGTCCGCCTCGGCGATCACCTTGTCGGGGAAGTCGTCCGGGATGCCGTGCTGGTGGATTGCGATCAGCGACACCGCCTTGGGCGCGGTTGGGTCGCCCAGCCGTTCGACAATGCGCGCACGGGGCAGACCCATGCGGTTCTTGGGGCCGGCCTGTTCCGCCTCGACCAGTTCGCCATCTTTGGCACCCAGCACTGCCCCTTCGGGCACTAGCCATTCGTTTTGGCCGGCTTTGTCGATGGGCACGATCCGCCCGCCTTCGGCCCCTTTGCGGAAAATGCCGACGATCTTGCGTGGATTGGTGCCGATGCGACGGATCAGGCGGGCCTCGTAGTTGTGGTCTTCCTCATGCACCACGGTCAGGCGGGCCAAAATCCGGTCGCCCTCGCCCAATGCAGGGTCGCTGGCGCGGGTGATCAGCAAGACGATGGGCTCGACCCCCTCGCCATGCCATTCCAGCGGACGAGCGAATAGATCGCCATCGGCGTTCGGAGCCTTCACCTGTAAAACGCTGACAGGCGGCAGACGATCCGGGTCGCCATAGCTGCGTTTGCGTTTTTCCAAATGGCCCTCGGCCTCAAGCTCGCGCAGGATGCGTTTTAAGTCGATCCGCGCCGCGCCCTTGATCCCAAAGGCTTTGGCGATATCGCGTTTCGAGGTCAGGGTGGGGTTCGCCGAGATCCAGTCAAGGACCTCCTGCTTGGTGGGGATACGACTCATGTATTTGGCGTAACACGGGCGTGCGACGGCGTCATGACCAAAAACGGATCAGGGTTTCAGATCGGCCACCGTGTCAACGTCTCGCAACGGGTTCAGCAGCGCCACGCGCTGACCGGGGACAGAGGACAGCGTGTCCGCCAGTGCATATTCGGTGGACCAGCGCACATTGCGGAACAGGCCGCTGGGCAGCGCGCCGTATCGCTGCGCGCCCACCAGCCAATAGCCACCGTCGTGCGCAGGGCCAAATGCCATCTGCGCCGACCCCAGCGCCTTGAAGGCCCCTGCAATATGAGTACGCGTAATGCCCGGAATATCTGCGCCGATCAGGCAGACCGGCCCCGGCGGCATCCCGCGCAGCATCCGGCCCATCCGATCGCCCAGATCTCCGCGCCCCTGCGCGGCGCGTGGTAGATCAGCAGGCCAGATACGGCTGATCAGCCCCTCGCGGTCGGGCGCGACTGCCAGCACGATCTGCCAACGCGGGTCGCGCAGGCGTCGGATCAGCGAACGGGTCTGATGGCGAAACCACCACGCTGCCCCGACCATGCCGATATCGCGGCCCAGCCTGGTTTTTACCCGCCCCGGGCGCGGCTCTTTCACCATGATGACCAAACTACGCTGCATGTCAGGCGAAATAGTCCCGCAGGATGCGCGTATAGATCGCCTTGAGCTGTTCGATCTGCGCTACCTCAACGCATTCGTCCACCTGATGCATCGTGCGCCCGACCAGACCGAATTCCACCACCGGGCAGTGGTTCTTCACAAATCGCGCGTCCGAGGTGCCACCAGTGGTCGACAACTCAGGTTTCACGCCCGTTTCCGCCTCAACCGACTTGGCAACCAGATCAGACAAAGGGCCGGGGGGTGTCAGGAAGCTTTCGCCTGAAATCTTGATCCGCAGGTCGATCTCAACCCCGAATGCCTCCGCCACCGCAGCGGCCTCGGCCCACAGCCAATCGCTGAGGCTGGCCCCGGAATGCAGGTCGTTGAACCGGATATTCACCGCGCCGGTACATTGCGCGGGGATCACGTTGGTTGCCGGATTACCCGTGTCAATCGTGACCACGGCCAGCGT
Source organism: Ruegeria sp. HKCCA5426 (assembly GCF_013034585.1). Lineage (NCBI taxonomy): Bacteria > Pseudomonadati > Pseudomonadota > Alphaproteobacteria > Rhodobacterales > Roseobacteraceae > Ruegeria > Ruegeria sp. HKCCA5426. Next base: position 57,837 of record NZ_WQGH01000003.1, on the reverse strand, counting down.
CGAGGCGTCGAAGTGATCCGTCCCCTGATCCAGTTTGTGACTGGACAGACGATCCATCAACCGCGCCATTGCGGGCATCGGATTCTTGGCCCGGTGCGGATAGGCCGCGTGCCCCTGCACGCCAGTCACGGTGAACCAGATATTCATGGACCCACGGCGGCCGATCTTCATCATCTCGCCCATCGTATTGGGACAGGTCGGTTCACCCACCAGACAAACCGACATCTTCTCGTCCGCGCGGTCCATATAGTCCAGCAACGCGGTCGTCCCGTCCACGGCGTCACCTTCTTCGTCGCCCGTAATCGTCAGGATCACCGCCCCGTCCGGAGGTGTGTCCCGGACGAAATCAACGGCAGCCGCGGCAAAGGCCGCAACACCGGACTTCATGTCCGTCGTTCCGCGGCCATACATGACACCATCTTTGATTTCGGCCCCGAAGGGCGGCATAGTCCATGCGGCCTCATCCCCAACCGGAACAACGTCGGTGTGACCGTTAAACCCAAAGCTGCGCGCATGTCCTTTCGCGCCCCAACGGGCAAACAGATTGCTGACGCCGCCCCGGTCCACGCGCGTGCACTCGAACCCGGCGTCGGACAGGGTGCGCTCAAGCAAGACAAGGGCACCGCCTTCTTCGGGTGTGACCGAAGGGCAACGGATCAGGTCTGCCGTGAGTTCTACCGGATCTGTCATTTCTCGCCCTTTCTGATTGTGGCTTCGCAGGATCGCGCACAGATTCAACGAATTGGGTGAATTGCCAACCCCTACACCCCCATTTCCCGCGGCTTTTTTGCATAGGCCTCAGTTTGATATCTCAATAAAACATGCCCGTTTACCCCAAGACCATCTTGCCGCCTTGTTCAAAACTGAGTTACAGGGCGGCGAAACAGGTAAATTGACGATGAAACGAGTCCTTTTCGCTTTGATCTGCCTGACTTTCGCCGTTCTCGCACAGCAAAGCCAGGCCCAGACGCTGTCGGTCGCAACCGTGACCCGTACCCCATTTTCCTATGTAGAGGATGGGGCACAGACCGGTTTTTCGATGGATCTGCTTGCGGCGCTGTCCGAGTCCCTGAACTGGGACTACGAGATCAACCGAGTCGAGGCTTTTGGCGAAATGCTGGGGTCTGTTCAGGACGGGTCTGCTGATCTGGCCATCGCAAATATTTCGATCACCGCCTCACGCGAAACCCAGATGGATTTCAGCCAACCCATTTTCGAGGCGGGTTTGCAGATCATGGTCCCGTCTGACGCTGTGCGGCGACCGTCACTGCTGCAGGCATTGCTATCGGTCGAGTTGTTTATCGCCATCGGGCTTGCCTTTGCGATCCTTCTGGGTGGCGGCATGCTGATGTGGGTATTCGAACGCCGCTCGCAACCCTATTTCGACCGCAAGTTGGACGAAGCATGGTTCCCGTCCTTCTGGTGGGCGCTGAACCTTGTGGTCAATGGCGGGTTCGAGGAACGGATGCCGCGCACCCCGTTTGGTCGGCTGTTGGGTGTTGTTCTGGTCGTATCTTCGCTGTTTATCGTATCCGTCTTCACCGCGCGGATTACCTCTGTGATGACCGTCGACGCCATCAGCGGCAATGTGAATTCGGTCAATGATCTGTACGGAAAGCAGGTTGGCACGATTTCCAATTCAACCGCAGCCAATTTCCTGAACAGGCGCGAGATCGAGTTTGTCGGCTACGACGGGTTGGACACATTGCTTGACGCCTTCAAGAATGAAGAGCTCGATGCGGTCGTGTTCGATGCCCCGATCCTGGCCTACTTTGCCTCACATGAAGGGCGGCGGATCGCATCGGTCACCGGTGGTGTTTTCCTGCGCGAAAATTACGGGATCGCTTTCCCGACGGGCTCGCCTTTGGTCGAGGACGTCAATCAGGCGCTGCTGTCTCTGCGTGAGGACGGCACCTATGACGAGATTTATCGCAAGTGGTTCGGGGTGCGGAACTAAGGCGGCCTAAGCCGGTTCCTCATCTCCGAAAAACGGTGTCATCTGCGCGACGATAACCGCGTTCTCGTCCAGCGCGCGCTGCATCAGGGCCCGCTCATCAGGATCAATGTCGTGGCCTTGCGCCTCACGCTCGGCCAGAGTGCCATAGCCGGTCACATCCAGAGGCGCCGTGTCCGCCTGCTTCAGGATCGCCACGGTCTCGCGCACCGCCTCGGCCTCATCCACACCACTGGCGAAACACATCAACGCCGCCCCGGTCGCGCCTTCGGGCAGGCCGTCGCCATCCTTGCGACCGATCTGCACAAGCAGGGTGTAAACTTGCTGACGGGACGGTTTCTTTTGCTTTTCCATGCGGGGGCCATAGCCCCGTGCACCGTTCCGGTCAAGCGATTGCACTGGCGCATGCGCGTCGTCATAGTGGCCCCGCCGTTAGTCAAAAAGGTGCTTCATGACATATCCAGAATTCATCACCGATTTTCCCAGCCTCGACGTGCCCTTCCCCGAGGACGTCGTGCAAACCGCCGTGATCCGGTCCGATGCCGGACTGGTGGCGTTTTTCACTTTCCTGAAGGATTTTGAACTGCCCCCGCATTCGCACAAGGCCCAATGGGGAACGGTAATCGAAGGTGAGGTTGAACTGACCATCGGGGATGAAACGCGAACCTACCGCCCTGGCGACAGCTATACGATCCCCACGGGCGTCGAACATGGCGGCAAAATCAAAGCCGGGTCTCGGGTGATCGACGTGTTCGAAGAACCCGACCGCTATCCGGTGAAAGGCTAACAAAAAGGCCGCAGCGCGATGCTGCGGCCCTTTTCCGGCTGGAGCGAGTTTTAATCGCGCAGCAATTCGTTGATCCCTGTTTTCGAGCGGGTCTTTTCATCCACCCGCTTCACGATCACCGCGCAGTACAGGCTGACATTGTTCTTGGACGGCATCGAACCGGCGACAACTACCGAATAGGGCGGCACTTCGCCATACATGACCTCACCGGTTTCGCGGTCAACGATCTTGGTCGACTTGCCGATGAACACGCCCATGCCCAGAACCGAGCCTTCGCGAACGATGCAGCCCTCGACCACTTCCGACCGTGCACCGATAAAGCAGTTGTCTTCGATGATGGTTGGGCCGGCCTGCATCGGTTCCAGCACGCCGCCGATACCCACACCGCCCGATAGATGGACGTTCTTGCCGATCTGCGCGCAGGAACCCACTGTGGCCCAGGTATCAACCATGGTGCCCTCGTCCACATAAGCGCCCAGATTCACGAAAGACGGCATCAGCACCACGCCCGGCGCGACATAGGCCGACTTGCGGACGACACAGTTCGGAACGGCGCGGAACCCAGCATCCTTCCACTGGTCCTCGCCCCAACCGGCGAACTTGCTGTCCACCTTGTCCCACCAGCCGCCGTCCTGAGGGCCGCCGGTCTGGATTTCCATATCCTTGATGCGGAAGCCCAGCAAAACCGCTTTCTTGGCCCACTGGTTCACATGCCAATCACCGCTCTCCAGCTTTTCCGCCACGCGCAATGCGCCGCTGTCCAGTGCGTTCAGCGTATCCTCAATCGCCTCACGCTGCTCGCCCGTGGTGGCGGGGGTAATTGAGTCGCGCGCATCCCAGGCGGCTTCGATGGCGGCTTCGAGTTGAGCGTTGGACATGGAGGGCTCCCTGCAGAATCTATTCACGTTGGTCTTGCCTATACGCAAGCAAAGGACTGGCCGCAATGCGACGCAGCAGGCACAGTTTGCGTCCGGTCGGGTCGGTTTCAGCCGCCTAGCGGGTCAGGAGAGATGTTGCCACCGCAGATAAGCACCGCCACCCGCTCTTGCGGATCGGGTTTGTAAGCTCCCGACAGCAGCGCGGCCAAAGCTGTTGCGCCCGCAGGTTCGACAAGAATCCGATGGGCGCGCCACAACACCCTCTGCGCTTCGGCGATAGCCTCGTCCGACACCAGAACCGATGTCATGCCCTGCGCCAGTCCGAAGCAGATCGACCCGATCCGCCGCGCGCCCAGCGCATTGGCCGCTATCCCCGAAACGGTGACATCCACAGGTTCCCCGGCCCTTAACGCGGCATTCAGCGCGCAGGATGTCTCGGGCTCGACCGCCACAACCTTGCGCGCCCCTTGTAGCCATGCCAGCGCACCGGCGATCAGACCGCCGCCTCCGACCGCGACCAGAACAGTGTCCGCCTGCAACCCCTGCGCGTCCCATTCGGCGAAACAGGTGCCCTGACCAGCCACCGTCGTAGGCGAGTCATAAGCATGTATCTGCATCGCGCCGGTCGCGTCCTCATGCGCCTGAGCCGCCGTCAACGCGTTGGCGTATTCGCCCGACACCACGCTCAAATCCGCGCCCGTTTGCCGGATCAACGCGATCTTGGACGGTCCGGCCAGTTCGGGCACGAAAATCTTGGCCGGATACCCCAATGTCTGAGCCGCATAAGCCGCCGCTGCCCCGTGATTTCCACCCGACGCGGCCACAACACCGGCCTCGGGGACATCCATGCTGAGCAGCGTGTTGAACGCCCCCCGCGCCTTGAAGCTGCCGGTGTGCTGCATATGCTCCAGCTTCATCTCAACCGGACAGTCCAACCCTAGCGCACGGCTTTCCATCACCGGCGTGACCTGTGCGTATCCGGCAATCCGGTCGGCGGCTGCCGAAATTTCGCTCTTCCAATTCATTCTTGTTCTTCCGTGACTGGCACTCTGACCGCGAACCCTATAGCTGTTTTGGAAACACGCAAGCAGGGAAACTTCACCTATGAGAGAAGACCGCCACAGCCCGTTCCGCGACGCGCAGACCGACCGCTCGACCGCGAGCGAGGTGCCGGATACGCCGCAGACCCGCTCGCCCGCCTATCGCCTTGCCTTTGCCGATGATGAATTCCTGTGCCGCGATGAACTGCGCCCGGTTCGCCTGCAACTGGAACTGCTCAAGCCCGAGATGATCATGTCCGAACGCCAGATCACCTCAACCATCGTCATGTTCGGCGGTGCGCGCATTCCGGAACCATCGCAGAAACACACCGCGCGCACCGAAACGCTGGCCGGTCTGTCGCAATACTATGACGAGGCACGCGAGTTTGCCCGGCTGATGACCGAGAAATCGAACCAGACCGGTTGCCGCGAGAATGTGATCGTCACCGGCGGCGGCCCCGGTGTGATGGAGGCTGGCAATCGCGGCGCGCTGGATGCGGGCGGCTGTTCAATAGGTCTGAACATCGTACTGCCGCACGAACAGGCGCCGAATGAATACGTGACACCCGAACTCAGCTTCAACTTCCACTATTTCGCCATCCGTAAAATGCACTTCCTGATGCGCGCCCGCGCCATCACGATCTTTCCCGGCGGGTTCGGCACAATGGATGAGCTGTTTGAATCCCTGACCCTGATTCAAACCGGCCGGATGGATCGCGTGCCCTTCCTGCTGTTTGGCCGTGAATTCTGGGAAAAGGTCATCAACTGGGAGGCGCTGGCCGATGCAGGCACCATATCGGACGAAGATCTTGACCTGTTCCGCTTTGTCGACACCGCGCAAGAGGCGGTCGAGATCATCGAGAACTGGGAACCCGCCCCGCCCCGTGACGACATTCCGGGGCGCTGAGAGATGACCCCAAAACCCGGAGAGATGCTGCACCTCCGCGGCAATGCCCTGAACGCAGGCGACCCTGTGGCGCTGCCCCTCACGCAAAGCAGCATGTACCACCTGCCCGGCGCGCCGGATGGTCTGCCCACCTATGGGCGGGTCGATAACCCAACTTGGGTGCATCTGGAACATGTTCTGGCCCATCTGGAGGACGCGCCGTGCCTTGTGTTCCCATCAGGCATGGCCGCGATCTCGGCGGCGTTCTTTGCCACCATCAAGGCCGGGTCGCGCATCCTGATCCCGTCCGACGGCTATTACGTCACCCGCGTGTTGGCGGATCGGTTCCTGTCGGGTCTGGGCGTGTCGGTCACCGAACGCCCCACGACCGGTTTCACTGAGGGCGGGTTTGACGGGTTCGATGTAGTTTTTGTCGAAAGCCCCTCGAACCCTGGTCTGGATATGATGGACCTGCCCGCGATTGCCCAAGCCGTACGCGCAGCCGGAGGGATCACGATTGCCGACAACACCACCATGACCCCTCTGGGTCAGCGGCCGTTGGATCTGGGCGTGGATGTGGTTGTCGCGTCGGACACCAAAGCGATGGGTGGGCATTCCGACCTGTTGATGGGCCATGTCGCCAGCCGCAACGCGCAGATCATGGAGCGGGTTGAGGAGTGGCGCAAAGTTTCAGGCGCAATCCCCGGCCCGCATGAGGCATGGCTGCTGAATCGCGGGTTGGAAACGCTGGATGTGCGGTTCGACCGGATGTGTGCCTCGGCGCAGGTGCTGGCAGAACGGTTGGCGGATCACCCGGCGGTAAAGTCCATTCGTTATCCCGGCCTGCCCTCTGATCCTGCGCACGCGCTGGCCAAGGCGCAAGTGGCGCGGTTTGGATTCCTGCTGTCGATCACGCTGGACAGCGAAGACAAGGCCGAAACCTTTATCAACGCCTGCCCGATGCTGCGTCCCGCCACATCCTTTGGCGGCGTCCACAGTTCAGCCGAACGCCGCGCGCGGTGGGGCGACGATGTGGACCCGGCCTTCATCCGCCTTTCAGTTGGTTGCGAACCCGTCGAAGAACTTTGGCAGGCGATCAATAGCAGCCTGACTGCGCTGTGATTACTTTTTCTTCTGCTCGCGCAGCTCAGTGAACACATAGATCGGCAGCACGATGCTGGCGATCAACGCCCCCAGCCAGACCAGCAAGGTCGCCGCCAGCAGGTTCGAAATTCCGCCAACGGTCAGACCGTTGGTAATCAGGTCGGTCAGCAACAGCCCCACGAATGTCACGATCAGTGCGATACCACCCTTAATCGCGGGGGCGCGCTTTTCACCCAGCTTCAGGATCAGCGGCTCCGCGATCCACTGAACCAGCGTAAAGACGATCACCACAACGATGAACGAAATCGGCCGGATCGCGAATTCGGGCAGCAAAATCGCGGCAAGCAACAACCCGATGGCGTTACCGACCAGCAGGGCCAGAATGGACTTGAGTCTGCGCGTCATTGAGGTCTCCGTCAGCAATCAATTAGAAACATGAAGATATTAGCAGGATTAAGCAATTTAGCGAGGCGTTTCAAAAGCCCCTTCCTTTTGGCCTGTTGAAATCGCATGATAAAACGGAACTATCAAGATCAGACCCCCACCGATGAGAGGTGAGATGAGCGACGATCCTTACTCCGTCCTTGGTGTTGCGAAAGACGCCACCGCTGCCGAAATCAAGAAAGCCTATCGGCGTATCGCCAAGGAATGTCACCCAGACCTGAAACCCGGCGACGCCGAGGCAGAGGCCAAGTTCAAAGCTGCCGCTGCTGCCTATGACCTGCTGAAAGATCCCGACACACGCGCGCGATACGACCATGGCGAGATTGACGCCTCGGGTCAGGAACGCGCCCAGCAGCAATATTACCGCGACTATGCCGAGGCCGCTGGAAACCCCTATCGCGGGCGGGCTGCGGACCCGGACGATATGTCCGACATCTTTGCCGAGTTCATGCGGGGGCGCGGCGGCTTTGGCCAGCGCAGTCAGGACTTTCACGCGCCCGGCCACAATCGCGGCTACAGCCTGCAAATCAGTTTTCTGGATGCTGTGTTCGGGGCAAGTCAGAAGTTGACGCTGCCCGATGGCGACCGGATCGAGGTCAAAATTCCGGCGGGCATCACCGATGGCCAGACAATCCGTCTGCGGGGCAAAGGCGATCCCGGCTTTGGAGAAGGGCCGCCGGGTGATGCTCTGGTCACGGTTTCGGTCGCGCCGCATCCGGTCTTTGACCGTCAAGGGGATGATATCCACATCACTCTGCCCGTCTCGATTGATGAGGCCATATTGGGCGGCAAAGTCCCTGCACCAACGATTGATGGTGGCGTCAATGTCAGCGTCCCTGCAGGAACCAGCAGCGGCAAGACGCTGCGGTTGCGTGGCAAGGGGGTCAAGAAACGCGGGTCTTCGGAACGGGGCGACCAATTGATCGAACTGACTGTTGCCCTGCCAGACAAGATTGATGCAGACCTGAAAGCTTTCTTCGAAACATGGCGCGAAGCCCACAGCTATGACCCGCGCAAAGGAATGCCGTCATGACACGCGCCCTGACCGAAGAGGAACTGATCACAACCGTTGCCCGGCTGACGTCGACCCGGCTGTCCGAATATCTCGCCGCCGAAATCGTCATCCCGGAGCAGACAAACCGGGGATTGGTATATCACACGCTGGATGTGGCGCGGCTGGAGCTGGCCTGTGAATTGCACGAGCAATACGACATGGAGGCTGACGCGCTGGCCATGATGATCTCGTTGATTGACCAGATGCACGGGTTGCGTGCTGAACTGCGCGAGGTTCTGAGCGCGGTCCAAGCCCAGCCCGACCCCGTGCGGCAAACCCTGATCGAAGTAATCGGCGCGGCGCGGTTCGGCCCCAGGTAACTGGTCAGTTACCGACCACGTATTCCTCGGGCACGAAAAAGGTATAGTCACGATCCGCGACGGCCTCATGACAATCGTGGCAATAGGCGACGTTGTCCGCGCGATCCCCCATGGTGTCGCCAAACAGGGACCCGTCCGGCATGACCATGATATAGCGCCAGTCAGCCGTTTCCGGACTGGTGCCTTCGGCCAGTTTTTCCATGACGAACAACGCACCGGGATGGGTGTTTCCTTCGTCCGTCACGGTCATGCTGTCCTTGGCCAGCACCGACCCGATCGGCAGTTTTTCACCTTCCTGCAAAGTCCCGTAATTGTGCGCCATACGGTTTGCATAACTGTTCACGAACCGCTGCCCATGCGTCGCTGATATATAGGGCGCGTCATTGAACAGAGGCCAGTTCTGGTAATTTCTCAACTGTTCAAACTGCGCTGCCGCATATCCTTGCGCCATTCGCCTTTGCAATGATGTGTAGATTTGCAGCGCTTCTTCCTTTGACAACTCTGCCGGGTTTTCAATCGCCAGATGCGCATCCTCCCCCCCGGACTGAGCCAGCGCCTGACCCGCATCAACAATTGCAAGTGAAAGTGCGGAAATTAAACAAAGTCTTAGTGCTATCAAACGAGAAAACATACTGATCGCCCAAATGGTCAATTCGTTCAGTTGAAAGCCGCGTGCCGTGCAAGAGCAACAATAGCGCTCTTGAACAATCGCGCCATGTCCGGGTGCATACCTTCACCGCTTTGTGTGCTTGAGTGAAGGCAAATGCCGAGTCTAGATCAGACAAATATATCAAACTACGCATGCAATAGACAGCGTTTGACGCAGAAAATCTGGCAGAGGATGGCATAAATTTAGGGCTTAGTTCCCGTCCAGGCCCGCTTCTGCTGCGATCTGCTTGCGGGATTTTCTGGCGCGTTCGGTGGCCGATTTCAACTGGCCGCAGGCCGCCATGATGTCTTCACCGCGCGTTTTCCGTATCGGCGACGCGTATCCCGCCTGATAGATGATGTTCGCAAAGGCCCGGATGCGGTTGTTCGAGCTGCGTTTGTAGGGCGCACCGGGCCATTCGTTAAAGGGGATCAGATTGATCTTGGCCGGGATTTTGTGGCGCTTGATATGGTTGATCAGACGATGCGCGTCCTCGTCACTGTCATTGACGCCATCCAGCATCACGTATTCAAAGGTGATCCGCTCGGAATTCGACGCTTTGGGATAGTTGGCCAGCGCTTGCAGCAGCTCGTCGATATTCCAGCGCTTGTTGATGGGCACCAGTACGTCGCGCGTCTCGTCCGTGGTGGCGTGGAACGAGATCGCCAGCAGGCATCCGATTTCTTCGGCAGTGCGCGCAATCTCAGGCACAACGCCCGAGGTCGACAATGTGATCCGGCGACGTGACAGAGAAATGCCTTCGGGGTCCATGGCGATCTTCATCGCGTCGCGGACATTTTCGAAATTGTAGAGCGGTTCACCCATGCCCATCAGAACGATGTTCGACAGCAGGCGTGTTTCATCCTTGGGCGCGCCGGGGGTGGGCCATTCGTCCAGATCGTCGCGCGCCATCATCACCTGACCGACGATTTCCGCAGCGGTCAGGTTGCGCACCAGTTTCTGCGTGCCAGTGTGGCAGAAGGAACAGGTCAGCGTGCATCCGACCTGAGATGAGATACACAGCGTGCCGCGATCTTCCTCGGGGATATAGACAACCTCGACCTCATGCCCACCGGCGATGCGGCACAGGTATTTGCGGGTGCAGTCTTCGGACACCTGACGGGTCACGACCTCGGGGATTTCGATGACGAAATGCTCGGCCAGTTGGGCGCGATACGCTTTGGCAAGGTTTGTCATCTCGGCGAAATCGCGCTTGCCCCACTGGTAAATCCACTGCCAGATCTGACCGGTGCGCATCTTGGCCTGCTTTTCCGGCGTGCCATGGTCGATCAGCGCCGCGCGCAACTGGTCACGGGTCAGCCCGACAAGGTTCACTTTCCCCTCGGGCAATTTGCGGGGGATCGTCATGACGTCTTGAGTGATCGGCGCTTTGGGCGACATGGGCTATCTCGGCAGATTCTGGCTTGGGATGCGCCTCTATATAGGACCCAGCGCAAAGATCAAAAGGAATCGTACAGATCAATTTGCAAGACGCAGCAGTTCGTCCACGCGCACCCGGCCAAGCTCAACACGGCAAGAGGTGATGCCGATGCCTGTCCCCGACCCGCCCCCATACGATGCACCCACTGCTTCGCACTGCGCGTCCCTGTATCTTATCCACGCATCTTGCGACGCTTCCAAGGCAGGCTGGACGACAACGCGTTGCGTCACGTCGTCCAGTTCTTTCGCGGACTGCATCGCAATCGCATAACTTGTCTCCAGTGCCAGTTCGACGCGCTGTTCCATGTCGCCGACACATGTTCCGATTTCGACCTGGGAACTAGCGTCCCCACACTCCAAAGCAGGATCCGCCGCTGCGGAGGACGAAAGCAACAAGACGAAAAAAGCAAAACGCATGACCAACCCCCTGAAATCACTGGTGCGGCAATTGCTATAATAGCACGCAATCGGCAGCGACCCCAAACGCGTGTTGGCCGCATCAGCAGGGCTTATGCGGCCGATGCCCTAAGGTTTGTTCGGACTGAGTTGTGCCGCCGAAAGACGCTCAGACCCCGGCAGGCAGGATATCACAGTCCGAGGCGTCCAATGTTTTCACCGGATCATCTGGGCCGCATTGGTCCCCGGTTACTGGGTAGGTATCTGCTTCTTTTTCACACGCACCAAGAAACACGGTGGCTGCCATCAACAACGCAGAAAGGGATTTGTTCAGCATCTGCAGGTTCCTTCATCATTACTGAACCGATGAGTTCAGAAAATGAGGCCCCTCGCTTTGATACGAATCAAATTGACGGTCAACACCCGGCAAAAGAGAACCCAGCTAAATGACGGGGCGATCTGGCGAACAAACCTATTGGTTGGTGCAGCGCTTTTCTGCGTCTTCGATCGCAGCCGTGAACCCCAGCAACGAGAACGTGTCCTTGGTCTGCGTGCCACGCTCGGACCGGGCCGTCAGGACAGCTTCGGTACCGCGCTTCATAGCTGCAACCACTTTGAGGTCTTCGCCTTCAGTTGCGGGCCATGCCCATTCGCCTTCGGTGATCAGCTCGAACTTGGTGCCGTCAACGTCCAGGTTAACAGTTGAACCGGCTGCAAAGGGATAGCCGCCGGTGAACGTGACTTGACCCTTCACTTCGGCGTTGGGGCGGTAAAAGACGAACAACAGGATGTCGCTGCGTCGGACCGACACAACACGCCCACCGCGTGTGTTTACCGTTTCTTTCGGGGCGGATACGCTCCAGCATTCCGTGGGATCATCCTCGACGAACACGCTCCAGTCAGTTTTGGCTGCAACGCGATTTGTGCTGGTCGCCTGCTGAGCGGTTGCTGTTGTAGCCATCCCTGCCACGCAAAGACCCGCGATCACGCGGACAAGCTTTGATCCCATTGTCCAGCCTCCTAGCTCGACCTAATACCTCACACCCACCGAACATGCCTGCGAACCCTGCCTGGTTCGTCTGTGAGTTGCGTAATCCGGTGATTGCCGACATACACACACTAACGCAGGTTTCGCCACAGGCGAAAGGGCGATTGGCAGAATTTTGCGCATGTTACGGAGGGTCCAGATGACGCAGCCGGTACCAATGACAGAACTGTGGCGCGGCCCCTTGCTGGAGAGCCTGCATCTGGGCCATGCGGTGATCTGCGATGACAGCGGCCAGATCGTGCAAAGCTGGGGCGATCCTGACGCGGTGATCTATCCGAGATCCTCGGCCAAGATGATCCAGGGGCTTCCGCTGATTACATCCGGGGCGGCGGCGAAATACGGGCTGAATTCGGAACATCTGGCACTGGCCTGCGCGTCCCACAGCGGCGCGCACATCCACACGGATCGGGTGTCGGCCTGGCTGGATCATCTGGGCCTGACCGAACACGATCTGCGCTGCGGCCCGCAAGAACCGCAAGACATGGCGGCACGCGACGGCTTGATACTGGCGGATGACACACCCTGCCAGATTCACAACAATTGCTCTGGCAAGCATTGCGGGTTCCTTACCGTGGCCCAGCATATGGGGGCCGGGCCAGAATACCTTGAGATCGACCACCCCGTGCAACAAGCCTGCCTGTCAGCCATCGAAGAAACAACCGGCGAGACCAGCCCGGCCTATGGGATCGACGGTTGCTCGGCCCCCAACTTTGCAACCTCGCTGGCTGGGTTGGCGCGGTCGATGGCATGGTTTGCCAGCGCCGCGGAGCGGTCCGATCGCGCCAGCGATGCGGCGGCGCAACTGACGGCTGCGATGATCAAACATCCTGAACTGGTTGCCGGGGAAAGCCGCGCCTGCACCGAATTAATGCGCGCCATGGGTGGCCGTGCAGCTATCAAAACCGGGGCTGAGGCCGTTTTTGTTGCAATACTCCCGGAGAAACGCATGGGGGTCGCGCTGAAGATCACCGACGGCACCACGCGGGCAAGCGAATGTGCCATTGCCGCCATTCTGGTCAGCCTTGGTGTGCTGGAGGCCGATCACCCGGCCACCCGTAAGTTCATGAACGCCATACAATACAGCCGTCGTGGTCTGGAATGCGGGCTAATACGCCCAGCGCCGGGTTTCCCCGGCTAGGCGTTACATCTCGATCTCGTGTACCTCGGCCACCTCGACCGAGCCTGAACCGTTCACCACCATCGGGCAGCCCTTGGCCATCTCGGTTGCGGCATCCATGCTATCGGCCTTGATGACAGTAAAGCCCGAGGCCGGGTTTGCGCCGCCATTGTCAACCACACCACTGGAGCTGACCGTATAGGACTGACCAACCGGGTTTCCGGGGATTTCAAGCGCCGCGCCCATATTCTGGAACCAAGCGCCCCAGGCGGCCATGGTCGCTTCGATCTCGGCCGGGTCGGTCGGAGTATGACCACCGTGATAAACAAAAAGAAATTGCGGCATTCTTTCCTCCCTACTGAAATCTAATTCAACTGCGCAGCAAGCTTGTTGAGCGTCGAGGTCCAGCCTTTTTCATGGTTGGCTGCGTTATCGTCGTCACCCAGTTCGCGGTGATCAATGATCAAGCGTGCGCCTTGGCCAGCGGCTTCAACGAATAGCGTCACGTGACTTTCCGCGCCGCGCCGATCCTGATCGTCATGCCAGCCCCACGTAAACCCAACGGATTTGGGCGGATCAACGTGTGTGACCTGCCCCGATACCTTGAACCGCTGGCCCTCTGCGTTCCGCATCACCGAATACCACGGGCCAAGGCGTGAAAAATCCAGATTGTGTTCGGGCACATGCACGCCTTCCGGCCCCCACCACAGCAACAGCTTTTCTGCATTGCTGATCCAGGCAAACAGGTCCTTGGGGTCTATCGGGAACTCTCGCTCCAGTTTCAGGTCGGCCATGACTGCTCCTTTTCGATAGCGTCGCCCAGACGATCAAGGCTGCTTTCCCAGAATTGCCGTTTCGAGATGGTCCATTCAGCAACAGCCCGCAGCCCTTCGGCCCGGATGGAATACATGCGCTGCGTCCCATGCACACGCTGCTGAACCAGACCCGCCTCACGCAGCACCTTCAAATGCCGCGAGATCGCAGCACCGGACATGCCGCGCCCTTCGATCAGGTCACCGGCAGGCAGTTCTCCGTCTTGCATTAACTGTTCGACGATCGAAAACCGGGTGGCATCGGACAATGCGGAAAAAGCGGTCAGAAGTGTGTTCATAACCGATTATTAACATTTTTGTTAAATTTAGAAAAGCCCAGATATCACGCACAGACAAAATCGGACCGAGCGTATCCTTGCACGTATAGCAGAGCAGTCAAATCACCGTGGTTGACCCGAACATCGCATTTCTCGGCGACTGAGGGCTTGGCATGCAGCGCGACACCCGTTCCAGCGCGGCCCAGCATCCCAAGATCATTTGCACCGTCGCCCACGGCAATCACGTCCTCCTCAGACAAACCCAGCCGCGCCGTGATCTGCTCCAGGGCGTCTACCTTGGCCTGCCGTCCCAGAATTGGATGCTGAACGTCGCCTGTCAGTTTGCCGTTCTCGGCCAGCAGGGTGTTGGCCCGGTTTTCATCGAAGCCCAAAACCTCTCCGACTTTTGCTGTGAAGGCCGTAAACCCGCCTGAAACAAGCGCTGCGTATCCGCCGGTTGCACGCATGGTCGCGACCAGTTCCTGACCGCCGGGCATCAGGGTAATCCGTTCGGCCAGCACTTTGGCGATCACGGCCTCGTCCAGACCTTTCAAAAGACCGACGCGTTCGGTCAGCGCGCCCTCGAAATCCAGATCACCGTTCATCGCGCGGGCGGTGATATCCTTGACACGGTCGCCGACGCCCGCTTCGTCCGCCAATTCGTCGATACACTCCTGCTGGATCATGGTGCTGTCCATATCGGCCAGCAGCATCTTTTTTCGCCGTCCTTCGGTGGGCTGCACGATCAGATCAACACCCATCTTCTGCAAATCCGCCCAGACGTCCCATTGATTGTCGGGGACTTGAGATACCGAAAACTCGGCCGCCTCGTCCGGGCTGAGCCAAACGATGTCGCCCCCGCCCCACGCATTGCGCAACGAGTCCACCAGTGGCTGGTTCAGCGTCGGCGCGTCGGGGTTGGTGATCAGTGTGGCAACGTACATCTTCGGTCTCCTGCAAGCTGCCCTGCGCATATCGCAGGTGCAGCATTTTCGCCAGAGACAGATTGATGCGGCCTAGCCCAGAATTCCCGGCAACCGCAAACCATGGTCGCGTGCGCAATCCTTTGCGATGTCATAGCCCGCATCCGCATGTCGCCACACACCCGAGGCCGGGTCGTTCCACAACACACGCTCCAACCGTCGTGCTGCATCCTCGGTTCCGTCGGCGCAGATCACCACGCCAGCGTGCTGACTGAAGCCCATGCCAACACCGCCGCCATGGTGCAGCGATACCCATGTCGCGCCACTGGCCGTGTTGATCAACGCATTCAGCAAAGGCCAGTCACTTACCGCGTCGGATCCATCCAGCATCGCTTCGGTTTCGCGGTTGGGACTGGCGACCGAGCCGCTGTCCAGGTGGTCGCGTCCGATCACGACCGGGGCTTTCAACTCACCATTGGCCACCATCTCGTTGAAAGCCAAACCCGCGCGGTGCCGGTCCCCCAGCCCGATCCAACAGATACGGGCAGGCAACCCTTGAAATGCGATCCGATCTCGGGCCATGTCCAGCCAACGATGGAGGTGCTCATTCTCGGGGAACAGTTCCTTCATCTTGGCGTCGGTCTTGTAGATATCCTCGGGGTCACCGGACAGCGCGCACCAGCGGAACGGACCGATCCCTTTGCAGAACAGCGGTCGGATATAGGCAGGAACGAAACCGGGAAAGGCAAAGGCATTCTCCAGCCCTTCATCCTGCGCCACCTGTCGGATGTTGTTACCATAATCCAGAGTCGGCACGCCTGCGTTCCAGAAGTCCACCATCGCCGCAACGTGCTGCTTCATTGATGCGCACGCGGCCTTTTCGACCGATTTAGGGTCTGTTTCACGCTTATCGCGCCATTCGGCCATCGACCATCCCAAGGGCAGATAGCCGTTGATCGGGTCATGTGCACTGGTCTGGTCAGTAACGATGTCTGGGCGCATCCCACCGTCGGCCATACGGCGGTAAATCTCGGGGAAAACCTCGGCAGCATTGCCCAGCAAACCAACCGATTTCGCCTCACCCGCTTTAGTCCAGCGGTCGATCATCGCCAATGCCTCGTCCAGAGTGTCGGCCTTTTCGTCCAGATATTTTGTCCGCAGGCGAAAGTCGATGCTGTCTGGGTTGCATTCGACCGCCAGACAACAGGCCCCGGCGAAAACAGCCGCCAAAGGCTGCGCGCCGCCCATGCCGCCCAGACCGCCGGTCAGAATCCATCGGCCCGTCAGGTCGCCGCCATAGTGCTGGCGTCCAGCTTCGGCAAAGGTTTCATAGGTGCCCTGAACGATGCCTTGCGTGCCGATATAGATCCACGACCCCGCAGTCATCTGGCCGTACATCATCAAGCCTTTCTTATCGAGCTCGTTGAAATGGTCCCATGTCGCCCAATGCGGCACGATGTTGGAATTGGCGATCAAGACGCGCGGCGCATCCTTGTGCGTGCGGATAATGGCCACAGGCTTGCCGGACTGGACGATCAGGGTCTCGTCCACCTCCAGATCCTTTAGACCAGCCACGATCCTGTCGAAATCCTTCCACGTGCGCGCCGCGCGTCCGATACCGCCATAAACCACCAACTCATGCGGGTTTTCGGCCACGTCCGGGTGCAGGTTGTTCATCAACATCCGCAGCGGAGCCTCGGTCACCCAGCTTTTGGCATTCAACTCGGGGCCGGTCGGCGGATAGACATCGCGGGTGTTTTTGCGCGGATCGCTCATGTGTGGGCTCCTGTGTTGGTGAGTTCGCCTGAAAGCGCCAGTTCGTTTAAACGGGACAGCATATTGCGCAGATGAGGTCGCAGGGCTGCGGCGCGGTCATCCCGCCACGTCCACGGGGGTATTTCGTCCATATAGGCCCGCTGTGCGATTTCCATCTGGATCGCGTGGATACCCTCGGACGGGCGGCCGTAATGGCGCGTCGTCCATCCCCCCCGGAAGCGACCGTTCAGAACGGATGAAAACCCGTCCGCCTCAATCGCGACGTGATGCACAGCCTGCTCAACAGCGGGATGACAACTCTGGCCGACATTTGTGCCTGTATTGAACACCGGCAATTCGCCTTCAAACAGATAAGGGATCACCGACCGGATCGAGTGGCAATCGAACAGGATTGCAACACCGTGGCGATCGCGGACCCGTTTCAACTCTTGCCGCAAAGCATCGTGATAGGGTGCGTGAAACGCCAGCCGCCGGCTTTCCGTTTCCTCCGCCGAAGGAGTCTGACCCTCGGCCCAGATCGGGTGCCCGTCAAAATCTGTCAACGGGACAAGCGTCGTCGTGTTTTGCCCGGGATACAGCGACGCCCCATCCGGTGCGCGATTGGCATCAACGACGTAGCGATGGATGTTGGATTGAACGACGGAAACCCCGTCAAAAAGGCCATCATAGAGCCTGTTTATGTGCCAGTCGGTATCGCTAAGCCCACGGCCGGTATCATTCAGGCGCGCCGCGATATCGGCGGGTACAAATGTCCCGCCATGAGGTTGCCCCAGCACGATCGGCCCGTCGCCCTTTAGGACGTTGACCACTTGCATCAGTTCAGCCCCGGCATTGGGGTGCCTACCGCGCGCAGGATATCCCCACCTGCAACCAGCTTTTTCGCAGCTTCAAGGTCCGGGGCAAGATAGCGATCATCCTTTAGCGGGTCGATGTCCGCGCGCAGACGCTTGATGACCTGCTGCAACGGCACGCTGGTCCTCAGCGGAGCGCGAAATTCCACACCCTGAGCAGCGCACAGCAATTCAACCCCCAGAATATAGCTTAGGTTGTCCACCATCCGCATCAGACGCCGCGCCCCGTGTGCAGCCATCGAGACGTGGTCTTCTTGGTTGGCAGATGTTGGCGTGCTGTCTGTCACGCAAGGGTTCGCCAGATGCTTGTTTTCGCTCATCAACGCGGCTGTGGTGACTTCGGCGATCATAAGGCCCGAGTTCAATCCCGGCTCGGGCGTCAGGAAGGGCGGCAGGTCAAAGCTGAGCGCAGGGTCAACCATCAAAGCAATACGGCGCTGCGCAATCGCGCCGATTTCTGACAGGGCCAGTGCGATCATATCCGCCGCAAATCCCACGGGTTCGGCATGGAAATTCCCACCTGACAGAATTGCGTCCTCAAGCACCAACGGATTATCCGTGGCGGCGTTGGCCTCAATCCCCAGCGTGGTCGCCGCCTGACGCATGACATCCATCGCCGCGCCCGTGACCTGTGGCTGGCACCGGATGCAATACGGGTCCTGCACGCGGGTGTCCCCGTCACGATGGCTCTCACGGATTTCGGACCCGGCGAGAATGGATCGCATGGCACCTGCGGCTTCGGTTTGCCCACGATGACCGCGCAGGGCGTGAATCTCGGGCCGCAGAGGGGCGGTAGATCCCATTATCGCGTCCGTCGAAAGCGCTGAAATGGTCAGAGCGTTCTGGGCTGCACGCCAGGCTTCGAACAATCCGGCCAGCGCGTATGCGGTTGAGAATTGGGTGCCGTTAATAAAGGCCAACCCTTCTTTCGGTCCAAGCTCAACTGGCTCTAACCCGACCGAATTCAGCGCTTCGCGCCCGAGTAATTGGCTACCGTCTACGTCGGCCTCTCCCTCTCCGATCAACACGGCCGTCATATGCGCCAGCGGTGCAAGATCGCCAGAAGCGCCTACAGACCCCTGCGCAGGCACAACCGGAGTAACCCCGCGCTCTAGCATATTTTGCAACAGCTCGATCAAGTCCCAACGCACACCCGACGCTCCGCGCCCGAACGAGATCAGTTTAAGCGTCATCATAAGCCGGGTAATGCGGCGGGGCACAGCAGACCCGACGCCACAGCAATGGCTGAGGATCAGGTTACGCTGCAGCTTGGCGGTGTCATCCGCCTTGATCTTATGGCTGGCCAGCTTGCCAAAGCCGGTATTGACGCCATAAACGGCGGCTTCTCCTGCGGCGGCCTCACGAACACGTGCCGCTGCCGCATCGACTGCTGGCCTGCACCCGTCTTCCAGAAAAGCCGAAGCCTGCGTCCAATAGACCTCCGCAAGATCAGACAGCGAAACCTGTCCCGGCACCAAAGCGTAGCGCGTCATGCCTGACCTCCGAATATGCGCGTATGCAGGGGGTTGAATCCAATCCGGTACGGCAACTCTGCCGGATGCTGAACATCCCACACTGTCAGATCAGCGCGCTGACCAACAGCGATCGTGCCGGTATCCCGAAGCCCAAGCGCTCGGGCCGCATTCCGGGTGACCCCGGCCCATGCTTCTTCGGGGGTCAGGCGGAACAGGGTGCAGGCCATGTTCATCGTCAGCAAAATGGACGCCAACGGTGACGACCCCGGATTGCAATCCGTCGCCAGCGCGATAGGCACATGACTGTCTCTTAGCATCTGCACCGGAGGAGCCTGCGTTTCCCGCAAGGTGTAGAACGCCCCCGGCAAAAGCACCGCTACGGTGCCCGCTTCCGCGATTGCCGATACGCCATCTGCGTCCAGATACTCGATATGATCAGCGGACAAAGCCCCGTATCTGGCCGCCAGTTTTGCGCCGCCAAGATTTGAAAGCTGTTCGGCATGCAGTTTAACGGGCAACCCAAGGTGCTTGGCTTCATCAAAAACAACGGTGATCTGGTCTGGCGAAAAGGCTATTCCTTCACAAAAGCCGTCTACCGCATCCACCAACCCCTCGGCATGAGCCGCGCGCAGGGTTGGAAGGCAAACGTCATACAGATAGTCATCTGGCCGGCCCGCATAGTCAGGTGGCACAGCATGTGCGCCCAAAAAGCTTGTTCTGACCCGAACCCGGCGAGCCTGCCCGATCTGACGCGCCACGCGCAGCATTTTCAGTTCGGTTTCAGTATCCAACCCATAACCGGATTTGATTTCGATGCAGGCGACACCTTCGGCCATCAATGCATCCACGCGCGTCAGGGCGTCGGCCAAAAGCTCTGCTTCGCTGGCCTGTCGTGTCGCCGTGACCGTCGACAGGATTCCGCCCCCCGCGCGCGCAATCTGTTCGTATGAGGCACCGTTTAGCCGCATCTCGAACTCTGCTGCCCGGTTGCCCCCGAATACAATATGCGTGTGGGCGTCAATCAGGGCCGGTGTCATCAATCTGTCCCCAAAATCCGTGCTTGGCCACGCCTTATAATGCTGGGGCAAGGCTAACTTGGGGCCGAACCACGCAATTCTCTCACCTTCGACCGCAACCGCCATGTCCCGGCCCAAACCGTATGGCTCAGACCCCGGCATCATCGAGGCCACCTGAGAACAGAAAAGGACCGATTGTGCCGCCATGACGATTCCTTGGGGTTCCCGTTGCAATTTGCTATTTCGTATATGTATAAATATTTAAAGTCTACACAAATTGGAATGCCTATGTCGGTCCTTGCCAAAACTGCCTTATTAGGCTCTGATTGGGTCCACGACCTTTGGGTCAAGGTCGAGAATGGCCGGATAACGCAGCTACAAACCGGGGTCGCGGCCAAACCGGATGACGTGCGCGTCGATGTTCTGTTGCCAGCCTTAGCAAACCTGCACAGCCACGCCTTCCAAAGGGCCATGGCAGGCATGACCGAAGTGCGCGCAGCCGGACGCGAAAGCTTTTGGACGTGGCGCACCCTGATGTACCGCTTTCTGGACAGGCTAACCCCGGAACAGATTCAAGCCATTGCAGCATTGGTCTACATGGAGATGCAGGAGGCCGGATACGCGTCGGTGGGTGAGTTTCACTATGTCCACAACCAACCCGGTGGGCAGCCTTACGACTCGCCTTCCGAACTCAGTCAGCGCATCTTTGCCGCCGCAAGTCAGACCGGCATCGGGTTGACACATCTGCCGGTGCTCTACACCTATGGTGGCGTGCGGCAGGAGCCTTTGACCGGCGGGCAATTGCGATTTGGCAACTCGACCAATAAGTTTCTGAAACTGGTTGAAGACTGCCAAAAGGCCCTACCCCATGCGGATTCTGTAATCGGGGTCGCACCCCACTCACTACGTGCAACCACAGTGCAGGACATTCGGGCCGTACTCGACGAGCGGCCAACCGGTCCTGTTCACATGCACATCGCCGAGCAGGTGCAGGAAGTCTCCGCCGTCGAAGCCGCCCTTGGTGACCGTCCAGTAAGCTGGCTGTTCAGCAACTTTGACGTGGATAGCCGCTGGTGCCTGATCCATGCCACGCACATGACCGACGAGGAAACACAGCGGCTGGCACGATCCGAGGCCGTGGCAGGGCTGTGCCCAATCACCGAAGCCAACCTTGGGGACGGTATCTTCAACGGGGCGGAGTACATCAGCAATCGTGGGCGGTTCGGGATCGGATCAGACTCGAACATCCGAATCTCACTGTCCGAAGAGCTTCGGATGCTGGAGTATTCGCAACGCCTCCGTGACCGGGCGCGCACCATAATGGTTTCGCCAGAAGGGTCGGTTGGCCACGCCCTTTACACAGGTGCGGCCTGCGGTGGCGCTCAGGCGCTGGCACGTGAGGGAGGGGAAATTGCCGTAGGCAAGTTAGCGGACCTGGTTGCAATAGACCGAACGCACCCGACGCTGTGTGCCTTGCGCGACGATCAAGTGCTGGACGGCCTGTGTTTTGCTGCCCCCGATGGGCTGGTGACAGATCTGTGGTCGGCAGGGCGCCATATGGTGCGGCAAGGGCGGCACATTCATCGCGATCAGATCATCCCTGCGTACCGGGAAGCGATTGCTGAACTGCTGAGTGAACTCTAAGACAAGGTACCAAACCCGAGGCCACATGACCCAATCCACCGAAAACACCAGCTACAAAGACATCAAGAAAACCGTTCTGGCACGTATTCGGTCCGGTGATTGGCAGCCGGACTCGCTGCTGCCGAATGAATCGGAACTTGCCACCGAGTTTTCGTGCACCCGTACCACCGTCAACCGGGCGCTGAGGGAACTGGCGGAGGAAGGATATCTGGAACGTCGCCGCAAGGCCGGAACGCGGGTCTTGAGCGCACCGCAACGACAGGCGCGTTTCACCATCCCTATGGTGCGGGACGAGGTTGAGGCGTTGGGCGGAACCTATCGCTATGCGCTTGTATCCTGCGATCAGAAAACAGCACCCGACTGGTTGACCGCGCGGCTTGCCCTATCACCGGGTCATGAGGTCATGCATGTGCGGTGCATGCACTATTCGGGCAACACCCCATTTCAGTACGAGGACCGCTGGATCGTTACCGACAGCGTACCGCAAGTGAAGCAGGCGAATTTTTCGGAGATCGGCCCGAATGAATGGCTGATCCAGACCGTGCCTTTCACCAATGTGGAACTGACCTTTCTGGCCAGTCGCGCCGATGCAGCACTGGCTGATTTTCTGGATGTCGCAGAAGGTGAGCCGGTTTTTACAGGTGAACGCATCACGTGGCTTGAGGGGCGGCCGGTTACCTTCGCCAAGATGTATTTTGCAGCCGGGTACCGCATGACCACTCAGTTCTGAGAGGATCAGGGTTTTCGCAATTTTGACTTTACCGCCCCTTCAATCCAAGCCAGATTCAGAACCGGATATTGCGGCATAAGGGACTGATGGCATGGGCAACCCGCTCTATGATCGCTTGTTTGGCATTCACGCGGGCAAAGACACCCCGTTCCTGCAATTGCCGGATGGCCAGACACTGACCCATGCCGCGTTTCTGGACATGGCGGCACGGATCGCGAACGCACTGACCGGATATGGCCTGGAGCCCGGAGACCGGGTTGCCGTTCAGGTGGAAAAGTCGCCCGAAGCCTTGGCCGTCTATGCGGCCTGTGCGCAAACCGGATTGGTCTTTCTGCCGCTCAACACGGGGTACACGGTTGGCGAGCTGACCTATTTTATCGAAAACAGCAGCGCGTCGCTGGTCCTGTGCGATCCCCGAAACGAGGCAGACCTTGCGCCAATCGCCCAAGCACAAAATGCGCGGCTTGAAACTCTGAGTTCTGACGGCACAGGCAGCCTTATGCGGCGTGCGCTTGGCATGTTGCCCGCCTTTGAGCCGGTTCGACGGACCGAGGATGACTTGGCGGCTTTCCTTTATACTTCGGGCACGACCGGACGATCCAAGGGGGCGATGCTGTCACAAGCCAACCTGCTGTCCAACGCAGACACTTTGGTGCAGGAATGGCGGTTCACCCGCGACGATGTGCTTTTGCACGCGCTGCCGATCTTTCACACACATGGGCTGTTTGTGGCGACGAACGTGGCGCTGGCATCAGGTGGGTCGATGATATTTCTGCCGAAATTCGATCTGGACGACGTGCTGCGCCTGATGCCGCAGGCCACCTCCGTGATGGGCGTCCCGACCTTTTACACACGCCTGCTGGCCGATGACCGATTTACCGGCGATTTGGCGCAGCACATGCGGCTGTTCATTTCAGGATCGGCCCCCCTGCTTGCAGAAACGCACGAGCGGTTTGAGGCACGCACTGGTCACCGCATTCTTGAACGTTATGGCATGACCGAAACCAACATGAACACGTCCAACCCCTATGACGGGGAACGCCGTGCCGGAACAGTTGGCTTTCCCTTACCGGATGTCGAGCTCAAGGTCACCGATCCGGACACCGGCGACGCGATGCCTCAGGGTGAAATTGGAATGATCGAGGTGCGCGGCCCCAATGTTTTTCAGGGCTATTGGGGCATGCCGGAAAAGACAGCCGCCGAATTGCGCGACGATGGGTTCTTTATCACGGGCGATCTCGGGCACGTGGACGCGGACGGGTATGTTCATATCGTCGGGCGCGGCAAAGACCTGATAATCTCGGGCGGATATAACGTTTACCCAAAAGAGGTAGAGCTGGTGCTGGATGATCAACCCGGCGTGCTGGAAAGCGCCGTGATCGGCGTACCGCACCCGGATTTTGGCGAAACCGTTCTGGGTATTCTGGTGGTGGAACCGGGCCAAACACCGGATATCGCGTTGATTCAGGCAAATGTGCAAAAAGAACTGGCCCGTTTCAAACATCCGCGCAAGCTTATCGTGCTGGACGAACTGCCCCGCAATACGATGGGCAAAGTGCAGAAGAACATCCTGCGGGACAGGTATAAGGACCTGTTCACACAGGCATAAGCGGCATCCGTCCGCGATCCGTCAAAAGCCAGCACTGCCGCCCTTGGAATACGGCTGACGACAGTGGACGACCGTAACCAGCGCCCGTGTCCAGATTGACCCGATTGCCGCAATGTTCAGCCTGATCCACCGGCGTATGCCCATGCACGATCAGCCATGGATGCGTATTCGTGTCCCTAAGGAATTCGTGCCGAATCCAAACCAGATCATTCTCCGACTGCTGATCCAAGGGTGCCCCGGGGCGAATACCGGCATGCACAAACAACAGATCATCTTCCGTGTGGTAAGTCGGCAAGGCATTGATGAAATCAAGATGCGCTTGCGGCACTGCATCACGCGCGCGTTCACAAGCCTGATAGATACGGTCTGTATCGTCGATCATAACCCCGTAAGAGGCCAGGGTCTCGCGCCCACCCAGACGCGGGTGCAACCAGTTGAGCGTGATCGGAAGGTGCGTGTCGGCGATCTCGGCGTCTTGGACGAACCGCGCCATCATCCTGTCGTGGTTTCCTTTGACCATCACCCAGTTCCGCCCTGCGCGCCGACCTTCGATCAATAGGTCAAGCACGCCGCGACTGTTCGGCCCCCGGTCCACGTAATCCCCCAGAAACACGACACGCGCATCGGGACCGCCATCTTTCTCGATCCGCGACAGCGCATCCTGCAACATATCCAGCTGCCCATGGATATCCCCGACGGCGTAGATAGGTGTCGTCACTGCAATGCCCTTTCTTAGCGCGCCGCGTGTGCGGCCTGTGATGGTCAGCAAAAGACAATGCCCGCACTAACTAAGCGCGGGCATTGAATTTGTTGTCCGTTTAAAGATGCTTATGCAACATCGAATTTCAGCGGCTTGATCTGTGT
The DNA here is from genome assembly GCF_013034585.1 of Ruegeria sp. HKCCA5426. Lineage (NCBI taxonomy): Bacteria > Pseudomonadati > Pseudomonadota > Alphaproteobacteria > Rhodobacterales > Roseobacteraceae > Ruegeria > Ruegeria sp. HKCCA5426. The sequence continues at coordinate 32,742 of NZ_WQGH01000003.1, read as the reverse complement.
GAACAGACCGGTTTCCGCCAATTGCGCTCGCGCCTCGGCCGGAACAGGCTCATCCACGTACAGCAAGGCGATGGCCTCGCCCCCGGCCTCGGACCGGCCCAGAGTAAAGTTCGCGATGTTGACGTCGTGGTCGCCCATGGTCCGACCCAGTGCACCGATGATGCCGGGCACGTCCTCGTTGGTGGTGTAGAGCATGTGAGAACCCACCTCGGCGTCGATATTAATGCCTTTGATCTGGATAAAACGCGGCTTGCCGTCGCTGAAAACGGTACCACCGATAGACCGCTCGCGCTTTTCTGTCACGACGGTCACTTTGATGTACCCTTCGAAGGCGCCCGATTTGTCCTGATTGGTGGTCGAGATCTTGATCCCCCGTTCTTTGGCTACAACCGGCGCTGAAACCATGTTCACCTCGGGATTGAATTTCTTCATGATCCCGGCCACGACCGAACAGTTCAGAGCCGCCAGGTTCATCTCAGCCGCGACACCGTCATACAGGATGTTGATCGCCTTGATCGGCTCATCCGTCATCTGGCCAATGAAGCTCCCCAGATGCCCGGCCAGTTTGATCCACGGCCCCATGATCTTGGCTTCTTCAGCCGTCACACTGGGCATGTTCAGCGCGTTTTCCACGGCACCGGTCAGCAGATAGTTCGAGATCTGCTCGGCAACCTGCAGCGCGACGTTCTCCTGCGCCTCGGTCGTTGCTGCGCCCAGATGCGGTGTGCAGACCACGTTGGGCAGATTGAACAGCGCGTTTTCCTTGGCTGGTTCTTCGCTGAACACATCAAAGGCCGCGCCCGCAACGTGGCCCGATTGCAGCAGGTCAGCCAGCGCGTCCTCGTCGACCAGACCGCCACGCGCACAGTTCACGATGCGCACGCCCTTCTTGGTCTTGGCGAGGTTCTCACGGCTGAGGATGTTGCGGGTCTGATCCGTCAAAGGCACGTGCAGGGTGATGAAATCGGCCCGCGCCAGCAACTCATCCAGCTCGACCTTTTCGACACCCATCTTTGCGGCTTGCTCTTCGCCCAGATAAGGGTCATAGGCGACCACTTTCATCTTAAGACCCAGCGCGCGTTCACAGACGATCCCGCCAATGTTGCCTGCACCGATGACGCCAAGCGTCTTGTTGGTCAACTCGATCCCCATGAATTTCGACTTTTCCCACTTGCCCGCATGGGTCGAGGTGCTGGCCTCGGGGATTTGCCGCGCCACGGCGAACATCATCGCAATTGCGTGTTCGGCGGTGGTGATCATGTTGCCAAAGGGCGTGTTCATCACGATCACGCCCTTCTTAGACGCCGCTTCCTTGTCGACATTGTCGGTGCCGATCCCGGCACGACCGATGACTTTCAGATTGTCGGCTTTTTCCAGCAGGGTCGGCGTGACCTTGGTGGCCGAACGGATGGCAAGGCCGTCATATTGGCCGATCACCTCGGCCAGCTTGTCCTTGTCCTTGCCCAGATCGGGCATGAAATCCACGTCGATACCGCGATCGCGGAAGATCTGCACGGCCGTTTCGCTGAGCTTGTCAGATACGAGTACTTTGGGGGCCATATTCTCTGGTCCTTTAAAGAGTTTTGCGGGTGGCCGGCTAAAGCCCGACCTACGTTGAGAGGGTGTTTAGGCCGGGCTTCAGCCCGGCACTTGCGGTTCAGGCAGCCTCAGACTGTGCCGCGATCTCGGCTTCAAAGGCCCAGGCCAGCCACGGCAGCATCGCTTCGATATCCGAGGTCTCGACAGTACCGCCGCACCAAATCCGCAGGCCCGCAGGCGCGTCGCGATAGGCACCGATGTCCAAGGCGATATTCTCGGCCTCAAGCCGCTTGGCTACGGCTTTCGCAAAAGCTGCACCGTCCTGAATACGCCCATCTGTGAATTTCAGGCAGACCGAGGTGTTCGACTGCGTCGCCACGTCTTCGGCCAGATTGGCGATCCAATCGTTCTGGTCGCAGAAGGCGTGCACCGCACCGGCATTGGCATCGGCACGTGCGATCAGCCCCTGCAACCCACCAACCGAGCGCGCCCAGTCCAGCGCAAACAGGTAATCCTCGACCGCCAGCATCGAAGGCGTGTTGATCGTAGCTCCGGTAAAGATACCCTCGATCAGCTTGCCACCTTTGGTCAGGCGGAAAATCTTCGGCAGAGGCCATGCGGGGGTGTAGCTTTCAAGCCGTTCTACCGCGCGCGGGCTGAGGATCAGCATCCCGTGCGCAGCCTCGCCACCCAGCACCTTTTGCCAGCTAAAGGTAGTCACATCCAGCTTGTCCCACGGCAGGTCCATCGCAAAGGCAGCCGAGGTTGCATCACAGATCGTCAGACCTTGACGATCATCCGCGATCCAGTCGCCATTGGGCACCCGCACGCCCGAGGTCGTGCCATTCCACGTAAACACCACGTCATTGGCGAAATCGACCGAAGTCAGATCAACGATCTGTCCATAGTCGGCGGTTTTCACCTCGGCGTCGATCTTCAGTTGCTTAACCACGTCGGTAACCCAACCGGCGCCAAAGCTTTCCCACGCCAGCATTTCGACCTTGCGTTCACCCAAAAGCGACCACAGCGCCATCTCGACCGCGCCTGTGTCGGATGCGGGTACGATGCCGATCTTGTAATCCGCCGGAATGCCCAGCACCTCGCGCGTGCCTTCGATGGCCGCCTTCAGCTTATCCTTGCCCACGGCGGCACGGTGCGACCGGCCCAGCGCGGCATCGGCCAGTTTAGTCAGATCAAATGTCGGAGGTTTGGCGCAGGGGCCCGAGGAAAAACGCGGATTGGCCGGCCGCGTGACCGGTTGTTCAATGCTCATGTGTATTACCCTTCCAGATACACGCCCCTCGTTGGGGAGGGGTGTCCCGCCGCCACACCTAGAAAGCCCGCCGCGCTGCAGCAAGCGGAAAAGACGCTTCAAAGTCGGAAAACGACATTCAATTTCGCCCGATCCGCAGTCATGAGTTTCCGATAGGCGAAAGATTTGCAGTCCGTTAACGCGACTCGGTGAGCTTTTGACTAATTTTTAGGCAGCTCCCCTCGGACCGCAACGGAAAGGGCCCGGAACACTTGTGATCATTCTGAAGCACAGTGAAAAGGTCCCATGCCCGATACCCTGACCATTGTCGTTGTTGAAGAAGACCGCGAGCGTGCGATTGCCATCGTCGACGCGCTCAAGTCGTCCGGGGCTTATGATGTGCATGTGATCGGCAATGTCTCCAGCCTTGCGCGCAAGATAGCCGCGCTGGTGCCCGATGTGGTGCTGATCGACATCGACAACCCGACCCGTGACATGCTTGAGGAGCTGACGCTGGCATCCGGCCCGCTGGAACGACCCGTGGCCATGTTCGTGTCGGGCGCTGCCGGTGATCTGGCCTCGACCGCGATCGAGGCTGGGTTGTCAGCCTATGTGGTCGACGGGATGCAGCCGGACCGCTTGAAGCCCGTGCTGGACGCCGCCATCGCGCGGTTCCAGATCGTGCGCCAGATGCGCCGTGAACTGGCCGAGACCAAGCGCGCGCTGGAAGAACGCAAAGTAATCGATCGCGCCAAGGGCCTGCTGATGAAGGCGCGCGGGGTTGAAGAAGAAGAGGCTTATGCCCTGCTGCGCAAGGCCGCGATGGATCAGGGCCGCCGCGTCGCCGATGTGGCCGAGGCGCTGGTCACAGCCTCGGGGCTATTGTCATGAACGCCGTGACCCTGCCCGTTGCTTATGTTCCACTGGTGGACGCCGCCCCCCTGATCGTGGCGCATGAAATGGGCTTGGCTCGCGCCGAAGGGGTCGAGCTGGACCTGATCGCAGCGCCTTCGTGGTCATCCGTGCGCGACATGCTGGCCTTTGGGCGGGTGGATGCCGCGCACCTGCTGTCGCCGGTTCCCGTTGCGATGGCATTGGGGCTGGGCGGGGTGACGCAGCCTTTGTCCGCTGTGTCGGTCCTGTCGGTAAATGGAGATGTCATCGGCGTCAGCCGCGCATTGGAGACCCGCCTGCGCGACACCGGATACGGGTTCGATTTCCGCGATCCGTTCAAGGCGGCCGCAGCGCTGGCCTCGGTCGCGGACGGGCCATTGGTTTTTGGCGTGCCCTTCCCGTTTTCGCTGCATGTGGAACTGCTGCATTGCTGGCTTGAGGCCACCGAACTGTCAAAAATCGGGGTCGAAGTGCGTACTATCCCGCCACCACTGATGGCGCAGGCCTTAGCCGAAGGCGATGTAGATGCGTTCTGCGTGGGGGAACCCTGGGGCTCGGTCGCCGTGGAATCGCAGGCAGGCGCATTACTGCTGCCCGGACAGGCAATCTGGGCCTTTGCGCCGGAAAAGGTGCTGGCCGTGCGCACCGACTGGGCAGATACCGAGCCGCACCTGCTGGGCAAGCTGATGCGGGCCGTCTGGCGCGCCGGGCGCTGGTTGGGCCAGCCGGGCAGCCAGACCGCCGCAGCCGAGATACTGGCACGCGACACCTATCTGAACCTCCCCTCGGAACTGATCGACCGGGCGCTGTCGGGGCGCTTTACCATCACCGGCCACGCCGAACAGCGCGAGGTGCCGGGATTTGTCGAGTTCCACGACGGGGCCGCGAATTTCCCGTGGCGCAGTCAGGCCAAGTGGATCGCGCATCGTCTGGCTCAGAGATACGGTCTGGATCCCCATCTGGCGCTGGCGCAGGCAGGCAGCGTGTTCCGCAGCGATATCTACCGCGATCAGATGGTCGGGCTGGGCGCCGATCTGCCCGGTGCGTCGGAAAAGCTGGAAGGCGCGATTCGCGGCACCACGCCCGTTGCATCCCATAACGGACAGCTATCGCTGAAACGGGATGCGTTTCTGGACGGGCGCATTTTTGACCCTCAGGATATCTGACGCCCAAGAATTAGGCAGAACCGCGCCCCATAGTGCGCAATCGCAGCATTTAACGCCGCGTCGCAGCAAAATCACTTGAACGGCACCGGCGCATTTACCACTGTGAACCCATCGGTACACAAAGGAGTGTGCCGCAAGAATTCCTCCCAAAGATTGGGAACGACTGAGCAAAGCCGCTCACACTCTGGCCACTCCTCCCGGTCAGAGCGTGCAGCGGCTTTTTGTTTTTCACCCCTCCCGGATGGCCGGGACCAAAAAAGGGACAGACCCACATGAAGAAATTGCTTGCAGGCCTTGTCGCCACCACCGCCCTGCTTAGCCCGGCGCTGGCTGAAACGCTGGAGCTGGAAAAGGACGAACTGACCTTTGGCTTTATCAAACTGACCGACATGGCCCCGCTGGCTGTGGCTTATGAGAACGGGTACTTTCTGGATGAGGGCCTGTTCGTCACGCTGGAAGCGCAGGCCAACTGGAAAGTGCTGCTGGACGGTGTGATTGACGGGCAGCTGGACGGCGCGCATATGCTGGCCGGTCAACCGCTGGCCGCAACCATCGGTTATGGCACCGAGGCGCATATCATCACCCCCTTCTCGATGGACTTGAACGGCAACGGCATCACCGTTTCGAACGAGGTCTGGGAAGAGATGAAGCCCAATATCCCGAAAATGGACGATGGCCGCCCGCAGCACCCGATTTCGGCCGAGGCTCTGGCCCCGGTGGTCGAGAAATACAAATCCGAAGGCAAGCCCTTTAACATGGGCATGGTTTTCCCGGTATCGACCCACAACTACGAACTGCGCTACTGGTTGGCGGCAGGTGGTCTGCACCCCGGTTACTACAGCCCTGAAAACGTGACCGGTCAGATCGGCGCGGATGTATTCCTGTCGGTGACGCCTCCGCCGCAGATGCCCGCCACTTTGGAGGCAGGCACCATCTATGGCTATTGCGTGGGTGAGCCGTGGAACCAGCAGGCCGTGTTCAAAGGCATCGGTGTGCCCGTCATCACCGATTACGAGCTGTGGAAGAACAACCCCGAAAAGGTTTTCGGCATTAATGCCGAATTCGCCGAGCAGTACCCCAACACCACCCGCGCTGTTACCAAAGCTCTGATCCGCGCTGCAATGTGGCTGGATGAAAACGATAACGCCAACCGCCCCGCTGCGGTCGAGATGTTGAGCCAGCCGGAATATGTGGGTGCCGATTACGATGTGATCGCGAACTCGATGACGGGCACGTTTGAATACGAGAAGGGTGACAAACGTGAAGTGCCCGATTTCAACGTGTTCTTCCGCTATAACGCGACCTACCCGTTTTATTCGGACGCCATCTGGTACCTGACCCAGATGCGCCGCTGGGGCCAGATCGCCGAGCCGCAGACCGATGCGTGGTATGACGAGGTCGCCAAGTCCGTCTATCGCCCCGACATCTATCTGGACGCTGCGAAAATGCTGGTCGACGAAGGTCTGGCGAATGAGGCCGACTTCCCTTGGGACAGCGATGGCTACAAAGCCCCCACGCCTGCCGAGGATATCATCGACGGCATTCCCTATGACGCCCGCCAGCCCAACGCCTATCTGCAAAGCCTGCCGATCGGCCTGAAGGGTGAGCAGGTCGTCATCGGCACCGAAGTTCAGGGTTAACGCCCCCTCGCCCCGGCCCGTTTGGCCGGGGCTTCCCCTTCCAAACAGAATTCCACCCCCGCCTGGCGTTGATCGACCGGGCCAGGAGACCGCAAGATGACAGCCATCGACCACGATACGCTATCCGCTGATGCTGAACGCGAGGCCCGCCGCGCCCGCCTGTTCACCCGGATCAACGCCGCCGATAAATGGTTTCAGGTTCTGGGCCTGGCCTGGATCACCCCGATCCTCAAGGCTGGCGCAGGCGACAACCCGCGCGCCCAGATGGGCGAGATTTGGCGCCTGCTGGTCGTACCGCTGCTGGCCATCTTCGCCTTCCTGCTGATGTGGGGCACGCTGGCGCCCAAGGTGCAGACCTCGCTGGGGGCCGTCCCCGGCCCGGCGCAGGTCTGGTCCGAAGCCGTCAGCCTGCATCAGGACGCGCAGGCCAAGGCCGCCAAAAAGGCCAAGTTCGAGGCGATGGTCGAAAAGCGTAACCAGAAGTTCATAGACGCAGGCCAGCCTGAAAAGGTCAAAGAGGTCGCCTATACCGGCGCGCCCAGCTATTACACACAGATCTGGACCTCGATCAAAACCGTGTTCTTCGGCTTTCTGATCGCCACCATCGTCGCTGTTCCTCTGGGCATCGCTGCGGGCCTGTCGCCCACCGCAAATGCGGCGCTGAACCCGCTGATCCAGATTTTCAAACCCGTCTCGCCGCTGGCCTGGCTGCCGATTGTGACCATGATCGTCTCGGCCGTTTATGTCACCAATGACGGCTGGTTCGCAAAATCCTTCCTGATCTCGGCCATCACCGTGACGCTGTGTTCGCTCTGGCCCACGCTGATCAACACCTCGCTGGGTGTGGCGTCAATCGACAAGGACTTGGTCAACGTCTCAAAAGTTCTGAAAATGAACACCTATACCAAGATCACCAAGCTGGTGCTGCCCTCGGCCCTTCCACTGATCTTCACCGGCCTGCGTCTGAGCTTGGGCGTTGGCTGGATGGTCCTGATCGCGGCCGAGATGCTGGCGCAGAACCCCGGTCTGGGCAAGTTTGTCTGGGATGAGTTCCAGAACGGCTCCTCTAGCTCACTGGCCAAGATCATGGTTGCCGTCTTTACCATCGGCATCATCGGCTTCCTGCTGGATCGCGTGATGTATGCGTTACAGTCGCTGTTTACCTTCTCGAACAACCGGTGACCGATATGGCTGTGATCGACTTCAAGAATGTCAGCAAATCTTTCGGTACCGGCACCGCTGCGACGGATGTGCTGAAAGACATCAACCTCTCGGTTCAGGAAGGTGAGTTCGTGGTGCTGCTGGGCTTTTCCGGCACCGGCAAAACCACACTGATCAACCTGATGGCGGGGATCGAATTCCCCACCAAGGGCAGCGTCACCTTCCGCGACAAAGCCATCACCGGCCCCGCGCCGGAACGGGGGGTGATCTTCCAGAACTACTCGCTGATGCCGTGGCTGACCGTGACGGGCAATGTGCGGCTGGCCGTGGATGCGGTTTTTACCAAGATGCCCAAACCTGAAAAAGAGGAAAAGGTAGCCCATTACATCCGCATGGTCGGCCTTAGCCACGCCGCCACCCGTCGCCCCGCCGAACTGTCGGGCGGGATGCGTCAGCGGGTGAACGTGGCCCGCGCGCTGGCGATGGACCCCGAGGTTCTGCTGCTGGACGAGCCCCTGTCGGCGCTGGATGCATTGACCCGTGGCAATCTGGCGGAAGAGATCGAAAAGATCTGGGAGGCCGACCGCAAGACCTGTGTCCTGATCACCAATGACGTGGACGAAGCGATCCTACTGGCCGACCGCATCATCCCGCTGAACCCCGATGGCACGCTGGGGACCGAATTCAAGGTCTCGATCCCGCGCCCGCGCGACCGGTCCGACATGAACCATGACGAGACGTTCAAGGCGCTGCGCGGTGAGGTCACGAAATACCTGATGGATGTGGGGATCGAGGCCAAGGTCGAGGGCACCAAGACCCTGCCCGACGTCACCCCGATCCACGGTGTCCCGGCAGCGGTGAAAGAGGCGCAGTCGGGTCTGATCGAAGATCGCTATCTGGATTTCAGCCAGCTACACAAGGTCTACCCCACGCCCAAAGGCCCGCTGACCGTGGTCGAGGATTTCAACCTCAAACTCAACCGGGGCGAGTTCATCTCGCTGATCGGTCACTCGGGCTGCGGCAAGTCCACGGTGCTGACCATGGCCGCCGGTCTGAACGAAATCTCGAAAGGTGCGATCAAGCTGGATGGCCGCCACGTCGAAGGCGCGGACCCGGAACGCGCCGTGGTGTTCCAGTCGCCCTCGCTTTTCCCGTGGCTGACTGCAAAGGAAAACGTCTCGGTTGGTGTGGACCGTGTGTACCCGCGCGCCAGTCAGGCCGAGCGGCAGGATGTGGTGGAATACTATCTGGAACGGGTCGGTCTGGCCGACGCGATGGACAAATCCGCCGCCGATATGTCGAACGGGATGCGCCAGCGTGTTGGCATTGCACGCGCCTTTGCCCTGTCGCCGAAACTGCTGCTGCTGGATGAGCCCTTCGGGATGCTCGACAGCCTCACCCGGTGGGAATTGCAAGAGGTTCTGATGGAGGTCTGGTCGCGCACCAAAGTCACCACCATCTGCGTCACCCATGATGTGGATGAGGCGATCCTGCTGGCCGATCGCGTGGTGATGATGACCAACGGCCCACAGGCCACCATCGGCAAGATCACCAATGTCGACTTGCCGCGCCCGCGTACCCGCAAGGCGCTGCTGGCCCATCCTGATTACTATGAATACCGGCAAGAGGTGTTGGATTTCCTTGAGGAATACGAACACGGGGCCAAACCCAAGCCAAAATCCCCTGCCCCCAAAGCCATCGCTGCGGAGTGAACGCCATGAAACAGAAACTAGTAGTCATCGGAGCCGGCATGGCCTCGGGCCGGGTGCTGGAGCACCTGACTGACGCCGCCCCCGATGCGTTCGACATCACCCTTTTCAACGCCGAACCGCGCGGAAACTACAACCGCATCATGCTGAGCCCGGTTCTGGCGGGTGATCAGACCTATGAAGAGATCGTCACACATGACGACGCCTGGTATGCCGAACGCGGGATCACCTGCCGGTTTGGCGAGAAAGTGGTCAAGATCGACCGTGATCTGAAGGTGGTCGAAGGCGAGAAGGGTCATGTGCCGTACGATAAGCTGACCTTCGGCACCGGATCGAACCCTTTCATGATCCCAATGCCGGGGCATGATCTGGACGGTGTGATCGCCTATCGCGATCTGGAAGACACCGAACAGATGATGGGCATGGGCGCGGGCAACAAGGTCGTCGTGATCGGCGGCGGTCTGCTGGGGCTTGAGGCCGCCGCAGGCATGGCCGCACGCGGGGCCGATGTGACCGTCGTGCATATCATGGGCCACCTGATGGAGCGTCAGTTGGACCCCGCCGCAGGCTACCTGCTGAAGAAATCGCTGGAAGAAAAGGGCATCACCGTTCTGCTGAATGCCAAATCGACCGAGATCGCGGGCAAGGATGGCAAGGCCCGCGCGCTGCTGTTGGAGGACGGCACCGAGCTGCCCTGTGACCTGCTGGTGATGGCGGTAGGCATCCGCCCGAACACCGGGCTGGCGCAGGAAACGGGCCTTGCCGTGGGGCGCGGTATTCATGTGGACGATCAGATGATTACCTCGGACGCCGATATCTATGCGGTCGGTGAATGCGTCGAACATCAGGGCGAGGTCTTTGGCCTTGTCGCGCCGCTCTACGACCAAGCCAAAGTGCTGGCACAGACCCTGCTGGGCGAAGAGGCCGCGTTCAAACAGCGCTCACTCTCGACCAAGCTGAAGGTTACCGGCTGCGATCTGTTCAGCGCAGGCGACTTTGCCGAAGGTGAAAGCCGCGAGGACATCGTGTTCCGCGATCCCGCGCGCGGCGTTTACAAACGGCTGGTGCTGGAAGGCGACAAGCTGGTCGGCGCGGTGATGTATGGCGACACCGGCGACAGCAACTGGTTCTTCGGTCTGATCCGCGACGCTGAGGACGTGTCCGAGATGCGCGAGACGCTGATCTTTGGCCCGGCCTATCAGGGGGGCGGCTCTGCGGACCCTCTCTCAGCCGTTGCAGCATTGCCGCCTGAGGCGGAAATCTGCGGCTGCAACGGCGTTTGCAAATCTGAAATCACCGCAGCCATTGTAGCTGGCGCAACCGATCTGGGCGCAATCCGCGCGACCACCAAGGCCAGTGCCTCTTGCGGGACATGCACCGGACTGGTCGAACAGTTGCTACAGGTCACACTGGGCGATGACTTCCAGATGCCCACCGCCCAACCGATCTGCGGTTGCTGCGACCTGACCCACGAAGACATCCGCCGCCTGATCAAATCGCAAGAGTTGAAAAGTCAGGAAGCCGTCTGGCAGGAGCTGGGCTGGAAAACGCTGAACGGTTGCCATGTCTGCCGCCCGGCGGTGAACTACTACCTGCTGGCCGACTGGCCAGTGGAATATCAGGACGACCCGCAAAGCCGTTTCGTCAACGAACGCAAACACGCCAACATTCAAAAGGACGGCACATTCAGCGTCGTGCCCCGTATGTGGGGTGGCATCACCAACCCGGCAGAACTGCGTGCCATCGCAGATGCGGCCGAGAAGTACGATGTTCCCACGGTCAAAGTCACCGGCGGGCAGCGTATCGACCTGCTGGGCGTGAAAGGCACGGACCTGCCCTATATCTGGTCCGATCTGAACATGGCCGGGCTGGTCTCGGGCCACGCGTACTCCAAGGGTCTGCGCACGGTGAAAACCTGTGTCGGCACCGATCACTGCCGGTTCGGGACACAGGACAGCACTGGGCTGGGCGTGAAGCTAGAGAAGATCCTCTGGGGCTCTTGGACGCCGCACAAGCTGAAGCTAGCGGTTTCGGGTTGCCCGCGTAACTGTGCCGAGGCGACGTGCAAGGATATCGGCGTGGTCTGTGTCGACAGTGGCTATCAGATCAGCATTGGCGGTGCCGCTGGCATGGACGTCAAGGAAACCGAGCTGCTGGTTCAGGTGCCCACTGAGGATGAGGCGATCGAGGTCGTCATGGCCGTCACCCAGGCCTATCGCGAGGGCGGCAAGTATCTGGACCGCCTGTATAAATGGATGGCGAAGGTCGGCCTCGACTGGATCAAGGAAACCGTGGTGGATGACCTCGACAACCGCCGCGCATTGGTCGAGCGGTTTGAACTCAGCCAATCCATCTATCGCAAAGACCCATGGGCCGAGCAGGCCAAAGAGGCCCCGCGCTTTGCGCCCATGGCCGATCTGACATTGGAGGCCGCAGAATGAGCTGGATCGACATCGGACATATCAACGACATCCCCCTGCGCGGCGCACGCGTGGTGAAAACGCCCGTTGGCTGCGTTGCCCTGTTCCGCACGGCTGAGGACGAAGTCTTTGCCGCTTCGGACACCTGCCCGCACAAGGGCGGCCCCCTGTCCGAGGGCATCGTACATGGGCAATCCGTCACTTGCCCGCTGCACAATTGGGTGTTCGACCTGAACTCAGGGCAGGCGCAGGGCGCGGATGAAGGCCAGATCGCCACTTATTCGGTACAGTTGGACGGCGAACGCATCCTGCTGGACAGCACCTCATTGGGGCAAAGGAGCGCCGCGTGAAAGACCTGAGTGCCTGCGCTACGCGCTCAACCTGCCCCTATTGCGGGGTGGGTTGCGGTGTTCTGCTGCAACCGGATGGCGCGGGTGGCCTGACCGTCACCGGCGACCCGGATCACCCGGCCAATCAGGGGCGGCTGTGTTCCAAGGGTTCGGCCTTGGCCGAAACGGTGGGCCTGTCGCAACGGCTGCTGTCGCCCGTGGTTGCGGGCAGAGAGACTGGCTGGGACGACGCGCTGCAACTGGTTGCCGACCGGTTCCGCGACACGATCGCCGAACACGGGCCGGAGTCGGTGGCCTTTTATGTCTCGGGCCAATTGCTGACCGAGGATTACTATGTCGCCAACAAGCTGATGAAAGGCTTCATCGGCTCGGCCAATATCGACACGAATTCGCGGCTGTGCATGGCATCGACCGTTGCGGGCCACAAACGCGCCTTTGGCACCGACACTGTACCCGGCACATATGAAGATCTGGATGAGTCCGATCTGGTCGTGCTGGTCGGGTCCAATCTGGCCTGGTGCCAACCGGTTCTGTATCAGCGCCTGATGGCGGCGCGGCAGGCGCGCGGGACCAGGATCATCGTGATCGACCCGCGCCGCACGGCGTCCTGTGACAGTGCCGATCTGCACCTGCCACTTGCTGTGGGCAGCGATGTGGCGCTGTTCAATCACCTGCTGACGCAGATCGATGCCGCTGGGCTGGTGGATACGGATTTCCTGACCCACACCATCGGCTTTCAGGCGGCGCTGGACAGCGCGCAGGCCGATGACGTCTCAGTCACAGAATTGAACCCCGACGATATCGCGCAGTTCTGTCAGATGTGGATGGGCACCGAAAAGGTCGTGACGATCTTCAGTCAGGGCGTGAACCAATCCAGCGCGGGCAGCGACAAGGTCAACGCAATCCTGAACTGCCATCTGGCCACGGGGCGCATCGGCAAGCCCGGCTGTGGTCCGCTGTCAGTCACCGGTCAGCCCAACGCCATGGGCGGGCGCGAAGTCGGCGGGCTGGCCAATATGCTCGCCTGTCATCTGGATATCGAAAACGCCGATCACCGCGCCGCCGTGCGTGATTTTTGGTCGGCCCCGACCATGCCCGAGGCTCCGGGCCTCAAAGCCGTCGACCTGTTCCGCGCCGTGGGCGACGGCCGCATCAAGGCGCTGTGGGTGATCCATACAAACCCCGTGGTGTCGATGCCCGAGGCCAACGCAGTGCGCGACGCCATCGCCGCCTGTCCGTTCACCGTGGTCTCGGACATCACGGCGCGTACCGATACGGCGCGGCTGGCCGATGTGCTGCTGCCCGCCGCCGCATGGGCCGAGAAGGACGGAACTGTCACCAATTCCGACCGCACAATCAGCCGCCAACGCGCGATCCTGCCCGCGCCGGGACAGGCCCGCGCGGATTGGGACATTTTGGCCGAGGTCGGGCGGCGGATGGGTTGGCTCTCGGCCTTCGACTATCAAACGCCCGGAGAGATTTTCCGCGAATACGCCACGCTGTCTGGCGTGGCCGCCAAGTTCGGGCGCGATTTCGATATCTCGGGCCTCAGCGATCTTGACGCGGCCGGGTATGACGCTCTGGAGCCGACGCGCTGGCCCATTACCGCCAACCGGCAGGGCGGGCGGTTTTTTGCGGATGGGCAGTTCTATCATCCTGACGGCAAAGCCAGGCTGCTGCCGGTCACATGGCGCGCGCCTGCGGCCAAGACCGAACCACGCTATCCGTTCTGGCTGAATACCGGGCGGCTGCGCGATCAGTGGCACACGATGACCCGCACTGGCCTGTCCGCGCGCCTGTCCGCGCACCTGCCCGAACCGTTTCTGGACATCCACCCCGACGATGCGCGCGACAAGGGCATTTGCTCTGCCGATCTTGTTACGGTCGCCAGCCCACATGGAACATCCATCCTGCGTGCGCGGATCACAAGCGATGTCACCCGAGGCCAGGTGTTTGCGCCAATCCATTGGACCGGAGAAACCGCGCCCTCCGCCCGTATCGACGCGGTGGTTGCCGCAGCGACGGACCCTGTTTCGGGGCAACCTGAAAGCAAGGCGTCCGTGGTCAGCGTCACCCAGTTCAATGCCAAATGGTACGGGTTTGCGGTCTCGGACCGAGAGATGACGCCCCATTGCGACTACTGGGCGCAAACACCCACAAAATCCGGCTACCGCGCGGAATTGGCAGGGTCCGAGAGCGTCAGCGATTGGCAAACTGCCGCGCGCAACCTGTTTGGGCTGCCTGACGCCGACGTCACACTGCTTGAGGACCCGGCACGCAGTTTGGCGAGGCTTGCGTTTCACGAAAACGGGCGTCTGGTAGCGGCCTTGTTCATCGCGCCCGAACCGGTGGCCGTGATGCGCGACTATCTGGCGACGCTGCCGCAGGTCCCCGACCTGTTGTCTGGTCGTGCACCTGCGGACCGGCCCGACCCCGGTCCGGTTCTGTGTTCCTGTTTCGACGTAGGCGTGAACACCATCCTCACCGCCGTCGAAACCAAAGGTCTGATGACCGTCGAAGCCATTGGCGACGCGTTGCAGGCCGGAACCAATTGCGGATCATGCCGCCCGGAACTGGCAAGCCTGCTGGCGTCAGCGCACCAGAAAGAGGCCGCCCAGTAACCCTAGAACCGCACAGACTCGCCAGTCTCCAACGCCTGCTGCGCGGCCAGGCCCATACGCACAGCCCACATCCCGTCCTGCAAGGTTACCTCGGGGGCGGGCTTTTCACCGCGCAGGACGGCCAGAAAGCCTTGATGCTGGTAAAAGGTGGATCCGTTATGATCACCCGCCGCCAGAAGGCGCGGATCGACGGGGATGTCCTTGGCGACCGGCCCCTTGGGCGCGCGCGGGCTGACAATCAGTTGCGGCACCGGCGCATCGCCCAGATGGTCGGGCCAGAAACGGCCCGGCCCGGGCACCAACGCCTCGATCTTGGCATCCGGACCAACCGCTGAGATTTCTTCCTGATACCGCGCGCCTTCAGCGAACATACACAGTTCCAGCATGGCACGCGCGCCCGAGGCGAAGTCGACCATGACGAAGCCGTGGTCCAGAATGTCGGGTGTTTCGCCGTCGTAAGCCTCGTCCAGATGATTAACGGCTTGCCCACCGCTGGCCGTTACACGCACCGGGTCGGATTGCAGGATCAGACGCATAAGGTCGAAGAAGTGGCAGCATTTTTCGACAAACGTGCCGCCCGTATTGCGGTTGAAGCGGTTCCAGTTGCCGACCTTTTCCAGAAATGGAAAGCGGTGTTCCCTGATGGTCAGCATTTTGACCCCGCCGGTCACCTGCGCCTCGTCAATCAGGGCAGCGATGGGCGGCATATAACGATACTCCATCGCCACCCAGATCGGATGGGGGTAATCGCGCTGGATGGCCTCTAATCGCGCCTTATCCGACGGGTCCGCGAACAGGGGTTTTTCCACCAGCAAGGGCAAAGGCCGCGCCCGCGCGATCTGTTCGATCTGATCCACGTGCAAGTGATTTGGGCTGGCGATAACAATGCAATCCAGATCCTCCACGGCAAGCAGGTCTTCGACCGACGCCACCATCTGCGCACTGGGCGCAATCGCTTGCGCCGTTTTGGCCATCTCGGCGTCGGGTTCGAAAATCGCCGATACCTGCGTGCCCTCTAGCAACGCGATATTGTGCAGGTGTTCCTGCCCCATCATGCCGCATCCGATCAGCCCGTAATGGATGGTCCGGGTCATGCACGTTTCCTTCTACTTCAGACGTTGGACATAGGTGGCCCGATCCGGGTCGAACCACGTTTTTGAAAACTCGACCGGCTCCGGTCCCTCGGACCAGCTGAACCGCTCAATATAACCCGCCGTTTCGCCAGCGGGTTTGGTAAAGGAATCTGGTGTCCACTTGGGCAGCGCGCGGACCGAAACGCGATCCTCGGCCCGCGTGATCCAGAAACCAAGCTGCTGCTGATAATAACGATAGAGCGAATCCGACAGCAGCGCCTGATCGACTTTTCCGGCGGAATCATCCAGCCAGATTTCCTCGACCGCGATGATTGTGTCATTCAAATAGCGCATCCGCCGCACCCGCGAGCCTTTGGCCGAGGTGCCGAATTCCGGCAGATCGGCGGGCTTTTCAAGATGATCCACCGACAGGATATCGGCGCGCGGCAGGCCACCGCCTTGGGGCAGTTCCAGCCGGAACATCGCATAAACACTGTTCTGCGTCCCAGTCTCGCGGATGTAATTGCCCGAGCCCTGAATACGCTCCAACATCCCTTTTTTCTCAAGCTCAGCCAGCGATTTTCGCAGCGTCCCGACCGAGACATTCAGGTTCGCCGCCATCTCGCGCTCGGGCGGCAACCGTTCACCATCAATCAAGCGACCCGCAGCGACATCGCGGATCAAAAGCTCGGCGATCTGAACATAGATCGGCAGCGCGTTGGGGTTGCGGCTGTTGGCAGTCATTTCGGGGTGGTTCACCGAGTCGCGGAAAAAATTGATACACTATTGATCTACATCAATGTGATTGCTACGCAAGAGGAAAGTCAAAAGATGCACGGAGAACGAATCAAATGACCATCGTCCCCATCACATCCCCCGATCTGGATGCGGCCGAAGTTTCTTGGTTTGCGGCGCTGTGTTCGGATGACTATCAGTTCTTGGGCGTGCCGGACGGCGACCTGCGGTCGAGTTGGGAGCATTGTTCCGGCATCGTGCGCGAGGCCGAGGCGCAGGGCTTTCGTAACATTCTGTGCCCGTCTTCCTATCAGGTCGGTCAGGACACGCTGAGTTTCGTGGCAGGCTGCGCGCCAATCACCGAAAAGATCAACCTGCTGGCCGCCGTGCGCTGTGGCGAGATGCAGCCCATCATGCTGGCCCGTACCATTGCGACGCTGGATCACATGCTGCAGGGGCGGCTAACGGTGAACATCATATCATCCGATTTCCCCGGTGAGAAAGCCGACAGCGCGTTCCGCTATCAACGCTCGCGCGAGGTAGTCGAGATTCTCAAGCAAGCGTGGACACAGGATGAAATCAACCACGCGGGTGAGGTCTATAACTTCTCGGGCCTGACCACTGATCCGGCCAAGCCTTACCAAACCGGCGGACCGCTTCTGTATTTCGGAGGGTACTCTCCTTCCGCGTTGGACCTGTGTGGCGAGCATTGCGATGTCTATTTGATGTGGCCCGAAACCAAGGATCAACTGGCCGAAAGAATGAAGGCCGTACACGCGGTTGCAGAAAACTACGACCGCACACTGGATTACGGCCTGCGCGTGCACATGATCGTCCGCGATACCGAGGCCGAAGCGCAGGAATATGCGGATTACATCGTCTCGAAACTGGATGATGAATATGGTCGTGCGATCCGGGAACGGGCGCTGGACGCGACGTCTTTGGGCGTAGCGCATCAGGCTAAGAACCGCGATCTGGCGGATGAATATGGCTATGTCGAACCCGGTCTGTGGACAGGCGTCGGCCGCGCGCGCTCGGGCTGCGGCGCAGCTTTGGTCGGGTCAACCGATCAGGTCATGTCCAAGATCGAGGAATATCAGAAGATGGGTATCCGCGCTTTCATCTTCTCGGGCTACCCGCACATGGATGAGGCAAAGCACTTTGGTGCCCGTGTCATGCCCAACCTGAAAACCTGTTCGCTGCCCGAAGCCTATGGGCGCGTACCCGCAACCACCCCGGCCACCCCGCTGGGCAACGGAGTTCGTCGCTGATGCAACGTGTAAAACTATCCAACACGCTGGAAATGAGCCGCCTTGTCTATGGCATGTGGCGGCTGGGCGATGACAGCGATACCTCGGCGTCTCATGTCGAGGCCAAGATTCAAGCCTGCCTAGATCAGGGCATTACCAGTTTCGATCAGGCGGATATCTATGGCGATTACGGGGCCGAGGCTGTATTGGGCAATGCCCTGCGCGCCAATCCTGCGCTGCGCGCGAAGATGGAGATCGTCACCAAGTGCGATATCGTGGCACCGATCGGGCGATATTCGGACGCGAAGGTCAAATACTATGACACCTCGCGCGCGCATATTCTGAATTCGGTTGAGACTTCTCTGACCGAAATGGCCATCGACCATATCGACCTGCTGCTGATCCACCGCCCTGATCCGTTCATGAATCACCATGAAACCGGCGCCGCGCTGGACGAAATGGTTGCCAGCGGCAAGGTCCGTGCGGTTGGTGTGTCAAATTTCCGACCTTGGGACTGGACCCTGCTGCAGTCAGCGATGAATACACCGCTGGTCACCAATCAGATCGAAATTTCTCTGGGCGAGATCAGCCCATTTACCAATGGCGATCTGGCCTTTCACCAGCAGCATGGTCAGCCCGTGATGGCGTGGTCGCCGCTGGGAGGCGGGATGTTGATGGCCAGAAACCCACCTGTCGGGGTAGTCGCGGATGAAATCGCTGCTGAATTCGGTGTGGACCGCGCGGCGGTGGCTGTTGCGTTCCTACTGGCTCACCCAGCAGGTATCCTTCCGGTTATGGGCACCAACAACCTGTCCCGGATCAAGACCATCTCGGACGCATTGAAAGTTAATCTGGATCGCGAAAGCTGGTTCCGCCTGTACGAGGCGGCGCTGGGGCATGAGGTACCATGATGAATGCAATCTCAAAGGACATGACCCACACATTCGTCCCGCACAAGGACGACACCCGCACGTTGCGGGACGCCTTTGGACGGTTCGCCACAGGTGTCACGATCGTCACCTGCAACAGCGATGACGGCCCAGTCTGTATCACGGCGAACAGCTTTTCGTCCCTGTCGTTGGACCCGCCGCTGATCATGTGGGCCGGTGACCGCAACTCGCGTCGGTTCCCCTATTTCCACAAGGCACGCCATTTCAGTGTGCACGTGCTATCGTCGGAACAGGCCGAACTATGTTTTGGATGCTCGAAAGACGCGTTTGCGCTGCGGGAAATTGACCATGACCGGTGCGGGAACGGAACACCGCTGCTGCCGGATTGCCTGGCGCGGTTCGAATGCGAACAGCACGCCTATCACGACGCAGGCGACCACGTGATCGTCGTGGGCAAAGTTCTCAAGGTCAGCATGGCGGATGGAGACGCGCTGACCTTTTACGCCGGGAAACTCGGCCAATTCGCGCAGAACTAAGCGCGATCTGACGACCGCAGGACAAACCTGCGGCTGAACAAGGGAGGATCCGCATGGGCGGACTGGCGTCGGTGCTTGCGCCGATTGCATTCGTGAACGAAACCGTGCTGCGTTTTGGCCGCGCGGTTGGCATTGTTGCGATTGCATTAATGGTGATCGCAATCCTGATTCAGGTGTTCTTCCGATACGTTTTGGGCAACGCCCTGCCCTGGCCGGATGAGGCCGCGCGGTTCTGTATGTTGTGGATGACCGGGTTGATGGCGCCTACCGCGTTCCGGCGTGGCGGGTTCGTTGCAATCGACATGGTGCCCATGATGCTGCCGCGTGTGCTGGGGCAGTTGCTGACCTTGTTTTTGCTGATCGTTTCACTTGCCGTTCTGTTGGTGGCGGTCAATATCGGCTGGTCCGAAGTGACCGGCTTTGGCGGCAAGTTTGCGACGGCTGCGCTGTATATCCCCACCTCCTTCGGGTTCGACGAGTGGTACCGCGTCCCACGTAGCTGGATGATGGCTTCGTTGCTGGTTGGGGTGATCCTACTGATCGCGGTGAATATCGAGCTGATCCTGCGGGCCATCCTGACTTTGTTGGGGGGCGGAGACCTGTTGCCCAAAATCGCAGACGCACCGGTGGGGGCTGAATAGATGCTGATCTGGTTCCTGCCCACCTTTCTGATTTTCCTGATGATCGGCCTGCCGGTCTTTTTCGCCCTTCTGGCCGCGCCCGGCATTCTGTTGTGGCTGAACGGCCAGACCAACGACATCACGTTGCTGTATCGGAACGTCTATAACGGCATGGACAGCTTTCCCCTGATGGCGATCCCGTTCTTCATGCTGGCCGGAGAGTTGATGAACCGCGGCGGCATCACGATCCGTCTGGTCGAGTTCTCTCAGGCGTTGATGGGTCACTTCCGAGGCGGTCTGGCCCATGTGAACGTCCTGAGTTCAATCCTGTTCGCTGGCCT
Source organism: Ruegeria sp. HKCCA5426 (assembly GCF_013034585.1). Lineage (NCBI taxonomy): Bacteria > Pseudomonadati > Pseudomonadota > Alphaproteobacteria > Rhodobacterales > Roseobacteraceae > Ruegeria > Ruegeria sp. HKCCA5426. The sequence goes on along the minus strand of NZ_WQGH01000003.1, from coordinate 12,545 downwards.
CTCGGGGTCGGCGGTGGCCGATACCTCGGCACTGGGGTCGATGCTGATTCCGGCGATGGAGAAACAGGGTTATACCCGCCGCTTCGCTGCCGCAATCACAGCGGCCAGTTCGGTGATCGGGCCAATCATTCCCCCCTCGGGGATCATGATCATTTACGCCTACGTCATGGGTGAAAGCGTGGCGGCCCTGTTCCTTGCGGGCATCGTGCCCGGCGTGATGGTCGGCGTCGGTCTGATGCTGATGATCAAGGTGATGGCCGACAAGTACGACTTCCCTGTCGCCAGCCGCAAATACACATGGCCCGAGCGTCGTCAGGCCAGCCTCAAAGCGTTCTTTCCGCTGCTGACACCCGTCATCATTCTGGGCGGCATCCTCGGCGGCATCTTCACCCCGACAGAGGCCGCTGCGGTCGCTGTAGGCTATGCATTCATCATCGGGTTCTTCGTCCTGCGCACGCTGACCCTGAAAGAAGTGCCCGAGATCCTGAGCAACGCGGGTCTGACCTCGGCGGTCGTCTTGCTGCTGGTCGGTGCCGCGATGGCGTTCAAGACGGTTGTCAGCCTCAGCCATGCGCCGGAACAACTGGCGGCGCTGATCCTTGGCCTGTCGGAAAACCCACTTATCCTGCTGTTCCTGATCAACCTACTGCTGTTTGTCGTCGGCATGTTTCTGGACGCTGGCCCGGCGATCATCATCCTTGGCCCCATCCTTGCGCCCATCTTCACCAGCCTTGGTGTGGACCCGATCCACTTTGCCATTATCATGAGCGTCAACCTGACCGTCGGCCTTGCCACGCCACCCATGGGGCTGGTGCTATTCGTGGCCGCTGCCGTGTCGCGCGAAAAGGTCGAGACCATCGCCAAGGCGATTCTGCCGTTTCTGGCTGTCGAAATCATAGTGATCTTCTTGATCACCTATGTCCCCGCACTATCCATGACGATCCCGAGGATAACGGGATTTGCAAACTAAACTGAGTATCACAGGGAGGAAACGAATGCTCAGAAGATTTATCAAAACCGCAGCGGTGGCCACCTCGGTGCTGGCCGCATCCGCACTTGCCGCCACCGCCGCAGACTACACCCTGCGCGCCACCGCGAACTCGAACGAAAACGACGAAGACTATGACGGTCTGATCGTTTTCAAGAACTATGTCGAGGCCGCATCGAACGGCGCGATTGAAGTCGAGTTGTTCATTGGCACCCAGCTTTGCTCGAACGGGGCTGAATGTCTGCAGGGCGTGGCAGATGGCACCATCGACATCTACATCTCAACCTCGGGCGGCGCGTCGGGCATCTTCCCCTATGTTCAGGTACTGGACCTGCCCTACCTGATGGCGGATGATCGCGTGGCCGAGCACGTGCTGTCCGGCGATTTCACTCGCAAGATGCGCGAAATGGCTCTTGAGGATTCCGGTGGCGCGATCCGTCTGATGACCATCGGCAACACCGGAGGCTGGCGCAACTTTGCCAACACGCAGCGTCGGATTGCTGAACCAGCCGATATGGAAGGTCTGAAAATCCGCACGGTGGTCGCGGACCTGCCGCAGGAACTGGTTAAGGCGTTGGGTGCGTCGCCCACACCGATCCCGTGGCCAGAACTGTTCACCAGCTTTCAGACCGGTGTGGTTGAAGGGTCGAAAAACGGCATCACCGACATCATGGGGATGAAATTCCCGGATGCGGGTCTGCAATACGTCACACTGGACGGCCACGCCTATATGGGCGCGCTGTGGTGGATGAACAACGCCAAGTTCCAAGAGATGCCCGAGGACATGCGCCGTGTCGTGGTCGACGGATTCTACGCGCTGCAACAGGCGACCTTTGCCTCGCCCAAGCGCAAGTCGATCCAGGCTTATGAAGATTTCGTCGCCGGTGGTGGAGATCTCTATGTCCCGACGCCCGAACAGAAGGCTGCCTTCAAAGAGGCCGCAACCCCTGTCTATGAGTGGTTCCAGACCAATGTGGACCGTGGGGATGAGGTGTTCAACGCGCTGACCGAGGCCGTCGCCGAGGCGGAGGCCGACATCAACGCCTCACGCGATGCGGACCTGAACTAAGCGAACAGGGCCGGGCGATGGCGTCCGGCCCTTACCGAAACGGGTACATCCACCCTTTGTAGTCATTTACCAAAACATGCGCCCTTTCGATCTGCTCCGGCGACATTTTCTTGACCACTTCCTCAAGGCTGATCGCCGCGTCGGGATCGCCGCCAATGGCGCTGAGCGTGTACCACATATAGGCCCTAACCAGATCGGGTGCGGGCATTCCCAGACCCAGTTCATAGTACCAGCCGATACCCGATTGCGCCCCCGGGTGCCCCTTCATCGAGGCGCGCAGATACCATTCAAACGCGCGTTCGTAATCCTGTTCGACCCCCAGCCCAAGACCGTACATGACGCCGATCAACTCCTCGGCCTCGGCATTGCCGGACCGTGCCGCTGGCAGCAGTTCTTCGCGCGCGGCTTCAAATTCACCGGCTTCCATCATGTCGCGGGCCTGTTCCAGTTCGGCCAGCGCCGGGGATGCAAAAAGACAAAGGGCAAATACAAGCTGGCGCATGGGGTTTTCTTCCTGTTCGTCGGCGTCGCTGCGGCACAGGACTTGCCGCGCCCGCTGACCGATGATGACTTTATCCTCTTTGATAGGGAACAGGCCGCCATCGGTCATCAACTGTTTTACGATCCCATCCTGTCGGGCAATCAGAACATCGCCTGCGCCCATTGCCACCACCCGGATTTCGGCACCTCCGACGGGTTGTCGCTTGGGATTGGGGAAGGCGGACAGGGGCTGGGGCCCGAGCGCACACCGGGTGTCGGTGCGAATAAAATCCGCAAGCGCATTCCACGCAATTCGCCCGGTCTCTGGAACCTTGGGGCTAAGGACATTCACACCGTCTTCCACGATGGCCGTCTAAGTATCTCGGACGTTTACGGCAACGGTTTCAACTCACCCGCGCAGGAATGGATACCTGAAGGGTTGAACTCATTACTGGCTGCGCAAGCGCTATTTCCGCTAACCTCGCAATTCGAAATGGCCGGAAATGTCGGCGAAAACCAGGTGACCGGGGCGGTTGCTGATCGGATTGATCTGGGTTGGCCGATCCTTGCCAAACGCGTGCGCATCGATCCGCGCTATGGCCCTGCGATGGTCGCCGCCTTTGATGAGGTCATCACGACCGAGGACATCACGATTACCCAGATCGCGAACGCGCTGGCCGCGTTCATGGCCGTTGAGTGGCGCAGCACGGACAGCCCGTTCGATCAATATCTTGCAGGCGACGCCAACGCCCTGACACCTGCCCAAAAGGACGGGATGGCCTTGTTTTTCGGTAAGGCCCAGTGTTCCACCTGCCATTCCGGTCCGTTGATGTCAGATCAGAAATTCCACGCGCTGGCCTTGCCGCCCTTTGGTCCGGGCCGTACCCGGCAATGGGACCCCTACGTGCGCGACGTCGGTCGCATGGGGGAAAGCGACCGGCTAGAAGATGCTTATCGCTTTCGCACGCCGATGCTGCGCAACGTGGCTCTGACCGCGCCATATGGACATAACGGCGCGTTTCCCGATCTCGAAAGCATGATCCGCCATCACCTGAACCCGGAACGCAGCCTGTCACAATGGACCCACGACATGGCGGCTTTGCCCAAGGTACCCTGGCTGCACAAAGCCGATTTCTTGGTCTGGGATGACAGGTTGGAAATGGACCGGCAGCGCAGCAAGATTGACATCACTCCGCTGCAACTGTCGGACGCCGAAATCACAAAGCTCGTGGCGTTTCTGAACGCACTGACCGGGACGAGCGTGGACACGCCACCATTCGGCGTGCCCGACAATTTCCAACCCTAAGAAAAACCCCGCACGTGGCGGGGTTCTCGTTACTCTGCGGCTTCCTCATATTCTGACATGGGCGGGCATGTGCAGACGAGGTTCCGATCCCCATACGCATTATCGACGCGGTTGACCGGCGACCAATACTTGTCGACACCCATGGAACCCGGAGGGAAACACGCCTGTTCCCGGGTATAGGGGCGATCCCAGTCGCCGACCAGATCGCGCACCGTGTGGGGGGCGTTTTTCAGCGGGTTGTTTTCCGCGTCGATCTTGCCGTCGATGATGTCCTGCGCCTCGGCCCGGATCGACAACATCGCGTCGCAGAAGCGGTCCAACTCAGCCATCGGTTCGGATTCGGTGGGTTCGACCATAAGGGTTCCAGCCACCGGCCAGCTCATCGTAGGCGCGTGGAAGCCTGAATCGACCAGACGTTTGGCAATGTCATCCACGCTGACATGGGCTGCCTCGTCCAAGGGCCGGGTGTCGAGGATGCATTCATGCGCCACACGACCCGACTCGGACGTGTAGAGGATCGGATAGGCCTCCTGAAGACGCGCCGCGATGTAGTTGGCGTTCAGGATCGCCACTTTGGTCGCCTGCGTCAGACCCGCGCCACCCATCAGCAGCACATAGGCCCAGCTGACCGGCAGGATCGACGGCGAGCCGAAGGGTGCCGCCGAGACCGGACCGACGGCGGTGCCGTATTCCGGGTGGCCGGGCAGGTGTTCCTCAAGATGCGCCTTAACGCCGATCGGACCCATGCCGGGGCCGCCGCCGCCATGCGGGATGCAGAAGGTTTTGTGCAGGTTCAGGTGGCTGACGTCGCCGCCGATATCCCCCGGACGCGACAGACCCACCATGGCGTTCATGTTGGCCCCGTCGATATAGACCTGACCGCCGTGATCATGGGTGATCTGGCAGACCTCTTGCACGGTGGTCTCGAACACACCATGGGTCGAGGGGTAGGTGATCATGCACCCGGCCAGATGATCAGAATGCTTCTCGGCCTTGGCGCGGAAATCGTTCAGGTCGATATTGCCGTTCTCATCCGATTGCACCGGCACCACCTGCCAGCCCACCATCTGCGCCGAGGCCGGGTTGGTGCCATGGGCCGAGGTCGGGATCAGGCAGACATTGCGGTGCCCTTCGCCGCGAGCGAAGTGATAGTTGCGGATGGTCAGCAGGCCTGCGTATTCGCCCTGCGCGCCCGAGTTGGGCTGCTGGCTGATCGCGTCATAGCCGGTGATCTGGCACAGCTTGTCGTTCAGATCGGCAATCATCTCATGATAGCCCTGCGCCTGATCTTCGGGGCAGAACGGGTGCAGATTGCCGAATTCGGGCCATGTGACCGGGATCATCTCGATCGTGGCGTTCAGCTTCATGGTGCAGGACCCCAGCGGGATCATCGCCCGGTCCAGCGCCAGATCGCGGTCGGCCAGACGGCGCATATAGCGGGTCATTTCGGCCTCGGCCCGGTTCTTGTGGAAGATCGGGTGGGTCAGATAAGGCGTCTCGCGCAGCGCGTAATCCGGCAGGCGATAGGCAACGTTGGAACTGTCGTCTTGACGGTCGATGCCGAAGGCACCCCAGACGGCCTCAATGGTTTCGGCGCGGGTCTGTTCGTCCAGGCTGATGCCCACTTTCGTCTCGCCGACCTTGCGAAGGTTGACGCCACGGGCCACGGCGGCCTCCATGACGGTCTTTTGCAGATGGCCAACCTCGACCGTGATGGTGTCAAAGAACACTTCTGGTTCGACGGCAAAGCCCGCATCCTCCAGCCCGACGGCCAGACGCGAGGTTTTCCGATGTACCGATTGTGCAATCGCCTTGATGCCATCTGGGCCGTGATAGACCGCATACATCGAGGCAATCACCGCCAGAAGCGCCTGCGCGGTGCAGACGTTCGAGTTCGCCTTTTCACGCCGGATATGCTGCTCGCGGGTCTGCAGCGCCAGGCGGTAGGCTTTGTTGCCACGGCTGTCGATGCTGACACCGATGATACGGCCAGGCATCGCGCGCTTCAGCTTGTCGGTGGTCGCCATATAGGCCGCGTGGGGCCCGCCATAGCCCATCGGCACGCCGAACCGTTGGGTCGAGCCGATTGCAATATCCGCGCCCATCTCACCGGGGGATTTCAGCAGCGCCAGCGACAGGATGTCGGCGGCGACGATGGCGATGGCTTTATGTTCGTGCAGGGCCGCGATTTCCGATGTGAAGTCGCGCACATGGCCGTGGGTGCCGGGATACTGGAAGATCGCGCCAAAGACGGCACCAGCCTCCAGTTGGTCAGGATCGCCCACCTGCACGTCGATGCCCAAAGGTTCGGCGCGTGTTTTGATCACGGCGATGGTCTGCGGGTGGCAGTTGCGGTCGACAAAGAAAGCCGCGTTGTTGGCCTTGGACCGGCCACCGCGTTTGGCCATCGCCATAGCTTCGGCTGCGGCGGTGGCTTCGTCCAGCAACGAAGCATTCGCCACGTCCAGCCCGGTCAAGTCGCTGACCATGGTTTGGAAGTTCAACAGCGCCTCAAGACGGCCCTGGCTGATCTCGGGCTGATAAGGCGTATAGGCGGTGTACCAGGCCGGGTTTTCCAGAATGTTGCGTAGGATCGGAGCGGGCGTGGTGGTGCCGTAATATCCCTGCCCGATCAACGAGGTCAGAACCTTGTTCTTGCTCGCCACCTCTTTCATGTGGAACAGCGCGTCCCGTTCCGTCATCGCCGGACCCCAGTCCAAGGGTTCCTTCTGCCGGATCGCAGCCGGGACGGTGGCGTCGATCAGTTGGTCCAGCGTCTTGAAGCCGATCACCTTGAGCATATCGCGCATCTCGGTCGGGCTGGGTCCGATATGGCGACGGTTGGCAAAGTCATAGGCTTCGTAGTCAGTCAGTTTGAAAGCCATGTGGTGCGCTCCTGTCGGGTAGGTCAGGCCCGGCGGCGACTGCGGGAGCCTCCGGCGGGGATATTTTTAGCCAGATGAAGGGCGGATCCGTGCAAAGATCCGCCGAGGGTTTAGCCGATGAAGTCCTTGTAACCGGCCTCGTCCATCAGATCTTCGAGCTGCGATGCGTCGGTGATCTTTATCTTGTAGATCCATGCCTCACCCTCGGGGTCTTCGTTCAGCGCGCCGGGATTGTCGGCAAGCGTTTCGTTGACCTCGACGATCTCACCATCCACCGGAGCGTAGAGTTCCGAGGCCGCCTTGACGGATTCGATTACGCCGATCTCGCCGTCTTTTGCGAATTCGTCCCCAACTTCCTGCTGTTCCACAAAGACCACATCGCCCAACTGTTCGGCCGCGTGTTTGGTAATGCCCAGCGTTGCAGTGTCGCCGTCAACGTCGATCCACTCGTGCTCTTCGGAATAATAGGTTGCCATCTTGTCTCTCTCCTGACTTCAACGCTTGTAATTCTGGGTAACGAAGGGCAGCGCCACGATCTGTGCGGGTTGCGGTTTGTCCCGGATGATCAGATTGACGGTCTCGCCGGGTGCGGCATGGCCCACGGACACATAGCCCATCGCAACCGGGCCACCCACAGTGGGGCCAAACCCGCCGGATGTGATCTGACCGATTGTGTTGCCTTCGGTACATTGGATTTCAACGCCCTGACGGGCAGGCGCGCGGCCCTCGGGCTTGATGCCCACCAGCCTGCGTGCGGGGCCATCGGCCAATTCCCTTTGAATGCGGTCAGCGCCGGGGAAGCCGCCCTCTTCCTTGCGGCGCTTCTGGATGGCCCATCCTAGCGACGCTTCAATGGGTGAGGTCATCTGGTCGATGTCGTTGCCATAGAGACACAGCCCGGCCTCCAGCCGCAGGCTGTCGCGCGCGCCCAAACCGGCAGCTTCGCAATTGTCATGTGAAAGAAAGGCACGGGTGATCTCGATCGCCTTGTCCTCGGGGATCGAGATTTCATACCCGTCCTCGCCAGTGTAGCCCAGCCGCGAAATACGGCACTCGGTGCCCATGATGTCCGCCACGGTGGTTTCCATGAATTTCAGATCGCGGGCGGCGGGGCAGAGGTCACCCACCATATCCTCGGCCTTGGGGCCTTGAACGGCCACCAGCGCGCGGTCGAAGATCTCGATTACTTCGACACCGTCCAGATTGGCCTGCATATGTGGAATGTCCTGATGACGCAGCGCGGCGTTCACGACGACAAAATAATGATCGCCCGCATTCGACACGATCAGGTCATCCATAATCCCGCCTTCGGCATTCGTGAAAAACCCATAACGCGCCTTGCCCTCTTTCAGGGTCGCATAGGCTTGGGGGCACAGCGTTTCCAGTTTCTCGCCCACACTCTCGCCACGCAGGATAACCTGCCCCATGTGGCTGACATCAAACACAGCCGCCTTTTCGCGGCACTGCTTATGCTCGCCCATAATCCCCAGCGGGTATTGAACCGGCATCTCCCAACCGGCGAAATCGACCATCTTACCGCCAAGCTCGACGTGAAGATCATATAGCGGAGTACGCTTCGGTGCGTCAGTCATATCCGTGACCTTTCCAATCCCGTTGTCAGTCAATGCTGTGCAAAAAGCAATGGTCACCCGACCATTCGGCATACAGGGGCATACAGCAGATTTGTAGCGTATAGGAAACTTTTTTCCGTTACGCAACACCCGCCACGCACGAAATGTATCACGACCGGTTCAGCATTGGGCAAGGCATTCTGACAAATAGAATTATTTTCAAACACTGGCCCAACGGCTCTGGTCCCGACCGGTAACCTGCCCTAAGACTCCGCCCAAGAGGGACGGCCATGTCACATATTACACTGGTGCGTCACGGCCAGGCGAATACAGCAGCACGTGACGAGGCAAACTACGACAAACTCAGCGATCTGGGTCATCAGCAGGCACGCTGGCTGGGTGCTCATTTACAAAGTACACGCGCACATCATCCGCGGGTATTTTGTGGAACGCTCACGCGGCACGTGGAAACCGCCGCCAGCATGGGCTTGCCGGAACCAACGCAGGACGCCCGGTTGAATGAGTTAGAGTATTTCACCATTGCCAAACTGTTCGAGGAACAGCACGGCATTGCAGTTCCGACCGACCGCGAGGAGTTTGTTGAGCATCTGCCGCGCACGTTTGACGCATGGGCCAAGGGGCAAATCACAGGTGCGCCAGAAACCTTCGAGGACTTTGAAGACCGCGTATCTGGTGCGCTGCGTGATATCGGCACGGAAGGCGGGCCTGCGATTGTGGTGACCTCGGGGGGGTTGATCTCGATGGTGGTGCGGCAGGCAATGGGGCTGGATATACCTTCCATGGCACGCGTGGCTCTTGCCATCATGAACACGTCGATGCATCGTCTGCACCCGATCGGTGCACAGCTTGCCCCGGTGCTGTTCAACGCAGTTCCACACCTGGAAGCCCCAGACCGGCAATTCGCCCAGACCCACCTGTAACCGGAGGCTCAGATGCAGCTTTATTACGCCCCCCGCACGATCTCGATCGCTGTTGCCATAGCTCTGGAAGAGGCCGGGCTAGAGTATGAGGCGATCAAGTTGGATTTCCCAAACGGCGAACAGACCAAACCCGCCTACAAGCAGATCAATCCCAAGGGCCGCGTGCCCGCGCTGGTCGTTGACGGGGGCATCCTGACCGAAACCGGTGCGCTGCTGGATTACATCGCCACTGTGGCTCCGCAGGACGGGTTGATTCCGTCTGACCCGATTATGGCCGCGCGGATGCGCGAGGTGATGTATTACCTTGCCTCGACCATGCATGTGAACCACGCCCACAAGGTACGAGGTGAACGGTGGGCCGACAAGGAATCCAGTTGGAAAGATATGCAGGGCAAGGTCACACAAACGATGACGGCCTCTTGCGAATACATTTGCTCGAACGGGCTGCGTGGGCCGTTTGTACTGGGGGATGAGGTCTCGCTTGCGGATATCTACCTTTATGTGGTGTGTAGTTGGCTGGAGGGCGACGGTGTTGATGTGTCGGCCTTTCCCAAGATCATCGCATTTCGCAAGGCGATGGAGGCGCGGCCTTCCGTGCAGGCGGTACGCACTGCCGGAATGCTTTGACTAAAGGAACTGATATGACACTTCTCTGGGTCCGGGCGGAACAGCGCCCGAACGAGGAACGGGTCGGACTAACCCCCGAGGGTGCCGCCGCCCTGATCGCCGCAGGTATCCGCGTGACGGTCGAGGAAAGCCATGTCCGCGCCATCCCATTGCAGGGCTACAAGGATGCAGGCTGCGAGATCGCGACTGAGAATTCATGGCCGGACGCCCCGCTGGATGCGATCATCTTCGGCCTCAAGGAACTGCCCGAAGACGGCACGCCCCTGCCCCACCGCCACATCATGTTCGGCCATGCCTATAAGGGGCAACATTCGGGCCGGGCGCTGCTCCAGCGATTCAAGGCCGGGGGCGGCACGCTGTATGATCTGGAATATCTGGTCGACGAAGACAGCCGCCGGGTTGCCGCCTTTGGCTATTGGGCGGGGTATGCGGGCGCGGCAGTCACGCTGAAGACATGGGCCGCGCAACAACGGGGGCAGGAATGCCCTCCGGTCGGAGTGTATCCGAACAAGGACGCTCTGAACGCCGAGCTGCTTGCCGAGCTGGACGCCACGGGCACCCGCCCCCGTGCTATTGTCATAGGCGCGTTGGGCCGCGTCGGCACGGGTGCTGCGGATATGTGCGAGGCGATGGGCGTTGCCGTCACCAAATGGGACATGGCCGAAACCGCCAGCGGTGGGCCATTCCCTGAAATCCTTGACCATGACCTGTTCCTGAACTGCATCTTCGCGCGCCCCGGCACGCCGGTCTTTGTCCCGCGTGACGCGATGAGCGCACCGCGCAACCTGACCGCCATTGGCGACGTGGCGTGTGACCCCGACAGCGATTACAACCCGGTGCCGGTCTATGACCGCGCAACCACATGGGAAGCACCCGCCCTGCGCGTGGCGACCGATCCAGTGATGGACGTTATGGCCATTGACAACCTGCCGTCGATGCTGCCCGTCGAAAGCTCGGAAGACTACGCCGCACAACTGTTGCCCTCGCTACTGACCCTGACCGATCTGGACAAAGGTGTCTGGGGCAGGGCCGAAACAACCTACAAAACTCATATGAGAGGGATCTGAGCGATGACGATTCACTGGTGTGGCACCGGCCTGTCGGCCATCCCCGGCCTGCGCCGCCTGATCGAGGGCGGCCACAAAGTCACCGTCTGGAACCGGACCATCGACAAGGCCCTCGCCGAGGTCGGAGACCTGACCGACGACATCCGCGCCTTTGACATCGACGCGCTTGGCGTAATGCTGGGAAAAGGCGACGTGATCGTATCCATGCTGCCTGGCGACTGGCACGTTCCTCTGGCCGAGCTGGCGATTGCGAAGGGCGCGAATTTCGTCTCGTCTTCTTACATCGCACCCGAAATGCGCGCGTTGGACGAAAAGGCGCGCGAAGCCGGTGTCGCCCTGATCAACGAAGTGGGTCTGGACCCCGGCATTGATCACCTGATGGCGCACGCGCTGGTCGCCGATTACCGCGCCTCGGATGCGTTTGATCCGCAAAACCACCTGAGTTTCATTTCCTATTGCGGCGGCATCCCAAAGAACCCCAACCCGTTCCGCTACAAGTTTAGCTGGTCGCCTCTGGGGGTGTTAAAAGCCCTACGGTCGCCGTCAAAATCAGTCCGTGACTACGCACCACTGGACGTCGCCCGCCCGTGGGACGCAATCACCAGCTACATCGCGCCTCTGCCAACCCCGGAAAGCTTCGAGGTCTACCCCAACCGCGACTCGCTGCCCTTCATGGCCGAATACCAGTTCGAGGATCACTGGCCGATCAAGGAATTCGTCCGCGGCACCTTGCGCCTGAATGGCTGGGCCGATGCCTGGTCGGACGTGTTCACCGAAATCGAAACCCTGTCCGGCCCTGAAGGCGACGCGCGCCTGAAAGAAATGTCGGATCAGTTCTGGGACGAAAACGCCTATGACGAAGGCGAGCCTGACCGCGTGGTTCTGTGCGTGGGCCTGAAGGCCGAAAAAGACGGCTCCGAGGTCTGGCACAAGACCTATGTTATGGATGCCTGGGGTGACGAACGCGGAACCGCAATGGCGCGACTGGTGTCTATCCCCGTGTCTCTGGCTGTTGAGTCTGTGTTGAATCGCGAAATTCCTGCCGGCGTTCATGCCGCCCCCAGCGATCCTAAGCTTGTGCAAAGCTGGATGTCGGAAGTCGACAAACTGGCTCAGCACTTGCAAGTAGTGACACATTCGACGGACGCCGTGTTCTGAGGGCGCGTGTTCGGGCAAGTAGCACTACAGGGAATTTTTGCGCTGGGCGCCTCTTCCTCCTATTCCCGGGGGGAACCATCACATAGTAATAGCTGCAGAAGTGGCTATTACTGAGCTGATTTGGCAGGATTTGGCGTATAGAACTGGAGGCCACTTGGAAGTGATTGAGTTCGTTGCGTGAGACGAAACACAAGCGGTTTTAACCTCTTCAGCCTATTGTCGCCCTCCCGGACGAAGCAATTACTCAGCAGTCAGATCGGTTCGCATCAATCTAGTAAGGGGGCCGTGGCCCCGGTGGGGCCGCGTAAGCTCCGATTAACGACGCGGTGAAGGCATTAAGCGATTGATCTGGTGGCTCAATTGTAGTCTGAACGGGCTGTGTTGTGGTTTTCTGACGTTGGTTGCGGGAGTAGGATTTGAACCTGCGACCTTCAGGTTATGAGCCTGACGAGG